>DDIL01000074.1:390-7870 GCA_002338515.1 Glaciecola sp. UBA1851
TATAAAAGCCAGCAAAATTGCTGGCTTTTATATTAAATACGTGGATTTAATTACCAGCGGCAACTCCTTCTCTTCGTGGGTCGGCACCACCATATAATTTACCGTTTTTAATTTGTACGCCGTGAAGACCAGAATTTAAATCTACCACTCTTACTTCATGGCCTAAACTTGTTAAATTGGATTCTAATTCAACGATTGATGTTCCTTTTTCCAAAGACGTCACATCATTCCTATTAGTAATACGAGGCGCATCAATGGCAGATTGTATATCTAATTGAAAATCCACTACATTTACAATTGTTTGAGCAACATAGTTAATAATTCGACTACCACCAGGTGATCCCACAACAAGCTCTAACTTGTTGTCCTTATCAAATATCATTGTAGGGCTCATTGCACTGCGAGGTCTTTTATTCGGTTGCGCACGATTCAACACCGGTTTATTGTCTTTCATTGGATTGATTGAAAAGTCGGTTAGTTGATTATTCAATAAAAAGCCTTCAACCATCAAGCCTGAGCCGAACATAAACTCGATACTAGATGTCATAGAAATAGCATTACCTTGTTTATCTACTATAGAAATGTGGCTCGTACTATCTAGCTCATAAGCATCATCATACGCAACATTGCTAGCATAATAAGGCTGCCCAGCTTCTGCTTTTTCCCACTTTTTATCTAATCCAACTTTTTGCGCTCTTTGATTAAGATAAGATGGCGTAATTAGTGGTATAGGCGACATATCCATAAAACTTAAATCTGCAATATACTTATTTCTATCAGCATAGGCCAATGCACTAGCTTGGCTAAATAAATGCACAAACTCAGCACTGTTGTATTGATATTTAGATAAATCAAAACGTTCTAACAATTTCAAAATTTGATAAACCGTTACCCCTCCTGAGCTTGGCGGCGCCATTCCACACACTCTTACCGTTCGGTAAGGATTACACATTGCCTGACGTTCAATTACTTTGTAATTTTTCAAATCTTGAACGGTAAGCGAACCTGGGTTAATGGACGCAATACGAACAGCCGTAGCAATTTTTTCTGCGATAGGCCCAGTATAAAACGCATCTGCTCCATTCTTCGCAATCAATTTAAGGGTGTCAGCAAGGGCAGGATTTTGCTTAACATCGCCATTTTTTAAAGGCTTACCATTAGGTTTGAAGTATTGTTTTGTATCATAAAATTCATTCACACCAGGATGAATATCTAATTCAATTAAGCGAGCAAGTCTAGGGGAAACAGTAAATCCTTTTTCTGACTGATTAATTGCATCAACAAACAATTGGTTCCAAGCTAATTTGCCAAACTTAGCATGAGCATGCTCTAGTGCTCGTAATACACCAGGCACACCAACAGATTTACCACCCACAACAGCATCACGCCATTTCATAGGCTGCCCATTTTTAAAAAAAACGTCGCTGCGAATATTGGCAGGCGCGGTTTCCCTGCCATCAAAAGTATACAATTTCTTAGCTGTATTATCCCAATACATAATAAATGCGCCGCCACCAATTCCAGAGGATTGCGGTTCCACTAATGTAAGCATTGCCTGTATTGCAACGGCAGCATCAATTGCACTACCACCTTTCTCAATTATATTTTTACCTGCCCACGCAGCATATGGGTTTGCCGCTGCTACCATATAATTATCAGTTTTTACTAATCGCTTGTTAGTAAAACCAGTGGCAGCTTCTGGTTCTCTTTCTTCCAGTATTTGTTGCTGAGAAAAAGAGAGATTGAAAAATGAAATAGTAAGCAACAATGAAAAAGATAAAAGTATTTTGTGGAATAGTCCCATGTGAATAAATTGTCCTTATTTGAAAATATCAGCGTTAACCGCTCGTTTTTCTAAAAATGCACTAAATGCTTCTTTTGCAGGTGGTGCTTGCATTGCCTCAACAAATATTTTTAATTCGTCGTCAATATGTTTAGCTACTTCATTTTGATTATGTTTAAGCAATGCCTTTGTTTGTTGCAATGCTGATGCAGGCTTTTTAGATAATGATTCAACTAAACCGTTAACAGCAGCATATAAATCAGCGCCATGTAAAGATGTAACAAAGCCACACGCTTTAGCTTTTTTAGCATCAAATGTATTGCCTAACATTAGTAATTCACAAGCTTGTAAATGTCCGCCTACTCTTGGCACAATATAGCTTGACGCATACTCTGGCACTAATCCTAAATTTATGAACGGCATTGCAAACTTAGTTGTTTCATGGCACAAAACAAAATCACAATGCAATAATAGTGTAGAGCCAATACCAATAGCTAGCCCTTCTACTTGAGCGACAACAGGCAGTGGGCATTTCAATAACGCTTGCATAAACCGATAGGTTTCATTCACTTCGCCAGCGCCTTGTTCAACCGATTTAACAAATTCAGCTACATCATTACCGGCGGTAAAACAACCACCCTCACCTTTTATTAATACAACTTTTGCAGTGGCAGATGCGTTTTCTAAGGCAATTGCCATATCGTTATACATTTTAGGAATTAATGCGTTCTTTTTGTCTACTCTATCAATTACTATAGTTAACACATTATTTTCAAGAATTTCATGGATCATATGCTTGCGATACCTTTATTATACACTCTTGAAGTTTAACGACTTTGCTAATCTTTTACCATCAAGAGTATGAATAACAAACTATGATTTTTCTAAGTAATGTAAAAATCCAATATTTACCTTATGTGGTCATAGGCATTATATCAACGGTTTTGATGATTATTTACAATGTAAGTGATTGGGCTAACATTAACGATTCTTTATGGGTTTTTGAAAGAACGCATATTAAAAATGGTGAGTTGTGGCGCTTAATCACGGGACATTTTTTGCATACTAATGTGTATCATTTTGTAATGAATATTATTGGTTTAGTACTGCTTTGCTTGTTACATGGAGAATATGCAAGCACGCGCACATTTGCTTTTAATGTGGTTATTCTCTGTGTGGCGACATCCATTGCTATCTACTTTTTTTCTGAAAATATTATTTGGTATGTAGGTTTATCAGGAATACTTCATGGTATTTTTGCGTGGGGTGTAATAATAGATATTAAATTAAAAAGGAAAAGTGGCTATATTTTACTTGTTGGCTTAATTATTAAACTATTTGATGAACAATTTCTTGAATCAAGTACTTTTATGGCGAATTTAATAGAAGCAAATGTGGCAGTTGATGCACATTTATATGGTGCAGTAGCTGGTTTAATATTGGGTTTATTTCACCTCAAACATATACAACGGCACGACACCCAATAACATTGAGCGCCATGCTAGTATTTTATGCTTGTTAAGGAATTAAAGGTTTTCCTCAAATAACATATGTATTCGACGATATTCATCCAACCAAGAACTTGGTTGCACAAACCCGTGTGGCTCTACCGGATAAATTGCTGTTTCAAAACTAACAATTTCTAACTCAATTAACCGTTGCACCAACCTAACTACATCTACAAAAAACACATTATCATCAATCATTGGCGCATTAATTAATAGAGGTTTTGTTAACCCTTCTGCAAAATAAATAGGCGAGCTTCGCTCGTAAGCTATCGGGTCAACATCAGGCGTATTTAAAATATTCGATGTATAAGGGAAGTTATAGTGAGCCCAATCAGATACAGGCCTAATTGCCGCGCCAGCTTGAAATAAATCAGGTTCATTAAATAGTGACATAAAGGTTAAGAAGCCACCATAACTGCCGCCATAGGTCCCTATTCTATTGCGATCTACATTCGCATTTTCAACTAACCAGTTAACACCATCTACCAAGTCTTCCACCTCAGGGGTACCCATTTGTCGGTAGATAGCCGTGCGCCAGTCTCTACCATAGCCTTTAGATGCTCTGTAATCCATATCTAGTACTACATAACCTTCTGAAACTAACAAGCTATGGAACATAAATTCGCGAAAGTAAGCAGACCAACCTAAGTGTGCATTTTGCAAATAACCTGCACCATGAGTAAATACTACGGCTTTCCTAGGCTCTGAAGTCGACTCTTTTGGCGTATACACTCTAGAATATATTGGTTGCTCAACGTGGCTAGATTTTATAGGAACAATAGCAGGCACAGACCAATCAATCGATAAAAACGCATCGCTTACGGTATTGGTTAGTCTCGACGCGTTTTCATTACTAGTAATATTCTTGCTATATAACTCAGGCGGCATAGTTAACTTGCTGTGGGTCAATAACAGTCTATCTTCAGCGGGGCTCAATACAAAATCAGTCATCCCATTTAAATCAGTTAGCGCTTCGCTTTCGCCGCCCTGTGATTTGATTCTATATATTTCGTTTATACCCGGATGTTTTTTATTCGCTTTATAGTAAAAGTAACTATCGTCTTTAGTTAGCACAACGCTATCAACCACAAACCTGCCGTCGGTAAGTTGTGTTAATTCGCCATCAACAGGTTTGGTATATAAATGTGAATATCCACTTTCCTCGCTTAGTAAAAACAAAGTATTAGCTTCATCAAACCAACCAAACCGATTAAAGTGATAATTAATCCATGCTTTATCATGTAACCTATGTTGAGTCGTTAATTTGGGACTGTTTACATCAACGGTTACTATCCATCTATCTTTATTGTCCCAGGCTTCAAGCATGAGCGCGGCATATTGACCCGAGTCTTGCCATTTAATTGGCATTTCTGTGGCATAGCTACCTGAGAGCAATCGAATGTCACGAGGTAAACGATTATTGGTGTAAGTCTCGCCTCTCGCTTCTGCATTCTCTCGTTTGACATCGGCTAAGACATCTTCGTTATAACCTGGCAAATTAACCATGCTTAACTCTTTTTGAGTTTGCATCTCTAAATCTATAAAGTGAACAGTGTGTGAATAGGGTTTGGCATCAGCCACTCGCTGTCGAACCGACTTCGCTGCAATTCGGCCGTCTTCTTGGATATAGTCAGGCATAATATCCGTATCGTCACGGGATGGAACATCAGGCTGAGTAACTACTATTGCATGTTTGCCATCAGGCGATATGGTGGCTAACACAGTTCTATGCGATTTATCAAAATAAAACCTCGCACTCATTAGGCTATTGTTAGCTTGCTCTAATTGGGTTTTATAGTCGCTTCGATCTTGACGATTTTTACGTTGTACTTGTATATACTTTATGAGTTTATGCTGTTCTTGCTCAATGTAATCTTTAGCTGGTTTTACTGCGATTGGCTTTTCCGCAAATGACCAAGAAAATAGTTCTGACATTCCACCTGTGTTAATGTTTACACTATAAAATGAATTACCATTTTTAAACGAAATTGAATCTGAACCCAAGTAGGCTATATTTTCAATCTTGTCAGACGTTCGCAATAGTTGTTTAATTTCCTTGGTATCTCGCATTTGCGCGAATATATTCCCTTGATATATCCATGCAACAAAATTATGGTCATTATCGTCAATACGTTCACTATTCGCATATTCATGAATGTTAGCAAGATTTACTAAACTGCCATTACCCATTCTAGGCGCAGTTTTATATAAATCTCTGACCACTGAACCATCTCTTTTCCGATAGTAAAGCATTGCATCACCTAGCGGAGAGAAAAATGCATTCTGTGGTTGTCTACCAATCCAATCTGGATCAGACATAATCTGTTCCATGCTAAGTTTAACTTCACCAACACTAGGTCGCGCTTCAGTAACAGTACTCGGCGAAATAGTCGTTGTGTTGTAAGGTAAAGATGTGGTAGATGAAGTATCTGTTTCTGTGGTTAATTGACAACCCCAGAGCGCCGTTATCGAAATAATAATAGGGGTTAGTTGTCGTTTTTTTATCATATTTATATCTTCTTATTTTACTAACAAAAAAATGCTTAGTGTGTAAGTACGAGTAGAAATTACACAAAATGTGGATCACATTATAACATCCATACATTGCTTTCTACTCATCACCTGAAATATTTAAGTCTTCTTTTACTTTAGGACTTGTTTATCTTTGCTGTATTACTATGCATAGGCACTACCCTAGAGGGAGACTACATAAAGCAAACATCAACTAGTCATAGTATGGTAACAGTTGTTTTACGAGCTATCACCCATCTTCGATTAATAAGATTGATGACTCCTTAAAAAAACATATTCACTTTATGCCCTGCTTTCTTTTAATACTCGCGGTGAAAACAATACATTCAAATTTTAAGCAACCAAATGAAATCTGATCGAGTGATCTAATCACGCGAAATTACATAAAAACAGACATACGCCTAAACAATTGGATACAACACATGAACAAAATAACAAAAACGTTAGCTTCGTTATCAAGCTTAGCACTTATGGCGATTAGCTCTAGCGCTGTCGCTGCGCAATGCCCAGATTTACTAAAACATATGAAACGCAAACTGAATTCTCAAGAAGTGGTTAACATGTGTGAGGAGTATTCTGGCAAAGCTGTACTTTTCGTAAATACGGCAAGTAAATGTGGTTTTACCCCGCAGTTTGAAAGTCTTGAAAAACTTTATGACAATTATAAAGAAGAGGGATTAGTCGTTGTGGGCTTTCCGTCTAATGATTTTAAGCAAGAATTCTCAGACGAAAGTAAAACAGCCGAGCTTTGCGAACTTACATATGGGGTGAATTTCCCTATGTTTGAGACGCTTTCGGTAAGAGGTAAGGATGCTGATCCATTGTTTGCGAAATTAGCCGAAGTAACGGGCAAACAACCCAAGTGGAATTTTAATAAATACTTGATGAGTGCCGATGGAGCAGCAGTAACGCACTATGGTTCAAGAGTTGATCCAATGAGTAAAGACTTTATTGCTGATGTTAAAAAAGCAATGACGACAGGCGGATAATGATAGATAGCAATATTCATTCAATGCTTACAGAATGATACTTGAATACGCTAAATCTAAATTATATCAAATAGCCACAGCCCAGATTTCTAACAGTTGACTGGGCTTTTAATTGATATTTAAAGTGATAATAAAGTAAACTATAAAAACAGTGTTTATAACAACCATTCAAATGTCATCCAACATCCCCTCAACTTGTATTGTAAATGAAAAAAATATCAATATTGCGCCAAGCAAAAAAGTGGTGTTTATGGGCGCGCCTTCCACAGGTAAAACAACTATTTTAAAAGAAGCTGCAAAGTATTTTAACACTAACTATGTGTTGGAATATGGCAGAGAATACTGGGAAAAACATCAAGTAGACCGTTTACTGAGCCAAGAACAATTACTATTTATAGCCGAAGAGCAAATTAGACAAGAAAATAACGCAATTCTGCAGTCCAACGAATACTTATTTGTAGATACAAATGCATTAACAACATGGCATTTCGCAATAGACTACTATGGTGAGGCGCATCCAAAACTGACTAAGTTGGCTGATCAAAGTAAAGAACGCTTTGACATAGTATTTTTATGTAGTGATGATATACCTTTTGAAGATACATGGGAGCGTTCTGGCGATGTAAAACGTCATGAGTTCCAGCAATTTATTCGAAAGCAATTAAATG
>DDIL01000074.1:8159-12772 GCA_002338515.1 Glaciecola sp. UBA1851
GGTTATTCAGCGCTTAGAACAAAGCGAAATGTAAATATTAAACTAGAGAGATTGATATATGATTTTATTTAGGTCATTTTATCGTTCATAAATAAACTAACGCTCATATCAAAGAGAACAAATATGCCAAAAGCGAGTGAAATAAAAAAGAATGCTGCCATCGAGCATAATGGAAAAGTGTTTTTTGTGAAGGATATAGCTAAATTGACTCCTAGTGGTCGTGCCGGTGCAAGCCTTTATAGAATGCGTTTATATGAGGTAGCAACAGGCGCAAAAGCGGACGAAAGTTTTAAAGCTGACGAGATAATAAACACTGCAGAATTTAGTAAGAAAAAAGTCATGTTTTCTTACGTAGATGGAGAGGAATATGTGTTTATGGACAATGAAGACTACACACCCTATTCACTCGATAAAGACACTATTGCTGATGAGTTGTTATTTATTACCGACGAAACGGTAGGCTTACAGGTGCTGATAGTCGATGACAAGCCTGTGGGCATTGAATTACCTGCTTCTGTTGACTTAGTTATCACTGAAACAGATCCATCTATAAAAGGCGCCTCAGCCAGTGCCCGTACTAAGCCAGCTATTTTATCTACGGGTTTAACCGTGCAAGTACCAGAATATATCGCTGCTGGAGAAAAAATTAAAATCAATACAAGTGAAGTTAAATTCACTAGTAGGGCTTAATAAAATCCTTTAATAAATAGCGGCTATTGAAAGGCTTGATAAAAAAGATAACCGTCACCTTATCTAGTGGTTATCTTTTACTTACCTTATTAAACTACCATTATCACAACTGACTGAAATGGCAATAAATGCAGTTCACCATTTATTTCATGATTATTCACACTATGGCTGTTTATTATCATTTCATACTGATTTCCACTTAACATAGATAAATCGAACACCTGTTCACTGTTTGAAAAATTAAGAATAATCAAATACTGATTATTGTCATCTGTTCGAGTGTATGCATATAAACTCTCATGCTCTGGTAGCAATAATTCATACTCACCATAAACCAAGGTTGAACTTTCGTTTCTGAGTTTTGTTAAGTTTCTAAAGTGATTCAAAACAGAATTTGGCATAGAGTTTTGCAGTTGAACATTAATAACATTTTTATTTTCATTAACTTTCAACCAAGGTTGAACATCTGAAAACCCTGCGTTTTCAGTATCATCCCATTGCATTGGTGTGCGGCTATTATCTCTTGAAAATACGGTTAACTCGCGCATAAATTCAGTCATATCTTCATTATTATGTATCGCTTTTTTGTAACCATTTATTGCGGCTATATCTTGATATTCACTAATATCTTTAAACGATATATTTGTCATCCCTATTTCGTCACCAAAATAGCAATATGGTGTGCCTCGCATAGTTAATAAAAAGGTATTTAATAGCTTAGAGGCAAACTCTCTATATTTTGGGCTATCGTTTGTAAATCTTGATACCATTCTGGGGCAGTCATGGTTAGCTAAAAAGATAGAAATCCAACCTTTATGCGCAAACGATTTATCCCATTTTGTATGTAATGATTTGAAGTCTAGACAAGTTGGTGGGTTATCAACCGATTTTTTTAAATCTACACCTTCAAAATGATAGGCCATTTGTAGCTCATTTCTCTCTTCATCAACTAAATCATGTGCATCTTCAAAGCTCGAGCCCGCACCTTCACTTACTGCAAACACATCATATTTTGATAACACTTCGTTATACATTTCACGCAAATATTCATGAATATTGGGACCCATACCATGATATTTAATGACTTCTGATAAATCTTTTTTGTAACTTTCAGGTAAATCAGGAAAGCTAGTATCTTTAGAAACAAATTGAAAAGCATCTAACCGGAATCCATCCACTCCTTTCTCAGCCCAAAATTTCATAATATCGAATACTTCTTGTCTAACTTTTGGATTTTCCCATTTTAAATCTGGCTGTTTTTGAGAGAAATAATGCAGATAATAAGCATCGGTTTGTTTATCATATTTCCAAGCTTCTCCTTTTTCATCGAAATAACTCCAACGAAAATTAGGTTTACCTTGTTCAGCTGGCCACCAATGATAATAATCACGATATGGATTATCCCTTGAGCTTCTGGATTGCTCAAACCAATAGTGCTCATCACTGGTATGATTAACGACTAAATCCATTACAAATTTGATATTACGAGAGTGCAAACCTGCTAATAATTCATCAAAATCATGCATAGAACCAAATTCAGGTAATATTGCTCGATAGTCGCTTATATCGTACCCATTATCATCATTGGGAGATGCATAAATTGGGTTTATCCAGACAGCCGTTACGCCTAAATTTTTGATATAATCTAGTTGATTTATTATACCTCTTAGATCACCTATACCATTACCTGTTGAGTCTTTAAAACTACGTGGGTAAATTTGATAGATAATTTGTTCTTTCCACCATTTCCTACCATCGGATACTACTCTGTTTGCACCCTTTTGTGTTGCGTTTAACGTCATATTTATCCTATTTTCAATTCGCTTAACAGTACTATTAATTGTTATTAAGAGAGTTTACTAGGGCTAAGTAACCGTGCTCAACCCTAGCTAATAAAATGATTATTTTAAGACTGAGCTTGAGGCTCATTGTGACCCGCATCTTCGCGGCGTTGCATTAGTTCTTTTTCTATTTTATCTAACAAAGATTTATCTAATTTGTAAAACAACATTATCAACCCGCCTGCAGCAAACAGCACAGCTGGAACAATAGTAGACATCATTCGTACACCTTGAAGGGCTGTTTCAGTTAAAACTTCATTTGAAACGAAACCGACAAAACCAAGTATGAAACCAGGTAAAGCCCCACCAACTGCAGAACCAAACTTTAGCGCGAACATTGAAGCAGAAACCGTTAAGCCAGATGCTCTCGCTCCCGTTATCCATTCACCAAATTCAGCACAGTCAGTGAACATGGCAAACACAACCGTGATAATAACGCCGAAAGTCATAATGCCGAAGAAATTTAATACCACGGCCGTCCAATACATGTCAGGAGAAACAAAGTAACTAATGACTAACAACACCGTATGGATCATGCACATTAGCAACACTAAATAATGCTTACTCATCAGTTTCACCCAGTATGGCGTTGTGATAGAACCTATTATTTGCCCGATAATACCAATGGAACTGAACAGCGCGACGTTATCAAAAATTAAGAAAGAGATATTGCTGGTGTCTTCCATATAATATTTCACATAGAAAATAATGCTTGATAAACGTGCGACAAAGCCAACTAATATTAAAATACAGCTAATGGCTAATACTATCCAAGACACATTTTTAAGCAATTCCTTTAAATCACTACTTACTTTTGTTTTATGTCTTGGCAGTTTTATCCGTTCTTTTGTGGTTGCAAATGTAAACCAAAAAATCGCAATCGATAGCACAGCAAATAATGCGATAGTATATCTAAATCCTAATACATCATCTCCGCCACCCAATATGCCAACTAATGGTGTTGCCAAAGCCGCCACAAATAATGAACCTAAACCCGCACAAATAAATCGATAAGTTGTTGCTTTCGTTCGTTCCTCAGCGACTGGTGATATAACAGCCAGTAAAGCAGAATATGGTACGTTTATTGCCGTGTAAGCAATCATCACCCCTATATAGGTAACGTAGGCATAGATTAATCGACCTGTATCTGAGAAGTTAGGGCCGAAAAATATTGCAAAACCTAAAATACCGTAAGGGATAGCCACCCATAATAGATAAGGTCTATATTTCCCCCAACGACTTTCTGTTCTATCGGCAATCAGCCCCATTACAGGGTCACTAATTGCATCCGTTATTTTTGATATTAATAACATGACGCCAACCGCCGCAGGTGCTAATCCATAAACATCGGTGTAATAATAAAGGAGATATAAACCGAAAAAGCCTAAGTAAAAATTAGACGCCATATCGCCTAAACCATAACCAACCTTTTCTTTAAATGATAATGGTCTTGTATCTGCTAGCGTTGACATGCATTCCCCTTCACATACTGCTTAATTTTTAGATTTTTATTTTGGTCATTAACAGTTTAAATAAAAAACACAATCAGCGTTTTGAGGTAAGCCAAACATTATTTGTAATCGTTTCCATTTATTGCTTTTTAACTAAACTAGTAACAATACCAAAGGAGGCTTTCATAAATTGATGTTTATTTAAATCGTCGTTTAATGCGATTGGTTTAAATGTTACAACTACCGCATATAGTTTACAATCCATTAACTTAAACGATTAAGTGGCTTTAGGCAAGTTTTTCTTAATTTTTTTTGAATCTAATATTTAGGGCACAAAAAAGCCCCACACAAGGTGGGGCTATCAACACACTCAACTAGGAACACACTGACAATCAGGACACCTCCTAACTGTCATAGTTTATTAGTCTTTAAACACCTATTTTGGTTCACTAATTTTTTTAAAAAAATTATCCCAAGCTGATTTCGCGCTTTCTTCACCCATTGCAAGCCCCTCTATATAATGAAACTCCACATTGGTCATACCAATAAAACCGAGAATATTTTTTAAATATTTTGATTGTGTATCCAATTCGGTGCCTTGATATTTTCCACCTCTTGCAGCCAATACAGT
>DDIL01000074.1:13008-13147 GCA_002338515.1 Glaciecola sp. UBA1851
ACTTTTTTGCCTTTAATTAAACCAACTGGTCCATTCTCTGTGTATGAAAAAGATATACCTGCTCTCACAATCCTGTCAAAAAAAGCTTTAAGCACTGACGGACTATCGAAATTATACATGGGAACAGCCAAAATAATTT
>DDIL01000074.1:13372-17741 GCA_002338515.1 Glaciecola sp. UBA1851
ATCCGCCTCGTTAACTAATTTAATATACTTATCACTGTATTTTGCTAATTGCTTTTGTTGGTCGTCTCTGTTTTCGGGCTTTAGAGACCAAGCTTGCATTTCCTCTGAAGATAAATGCGGTAAGTTCTCTTTATTTAAATCAAGATTCTCAATAACAATATCCTTGTTTTTCTTCTTGGCCTCATCTACATAATAGCTACTCGCTTTATAACTATTTCCATGCTCGCTATTCAAACTCGAATTGATTACTAAAATTTTAGTCATTATTTTCTCCAATTAATCACAAATTAAACTAGGACTTGATGACTAGAGAATAGATTTAATTTTTACGAAAATAAATTGCGAAAAATAGCGCTTATCATTCTAATTTATAGAACAATAAGCATTGAGAGGTGTATTGATATTTAAAAGTCGTAGACTTACTATTGGCTCAACGCTTGTTTAAAATCGTTGATTAAATCTTGAGGATGCTCTAAACCAACAGACAACCTAATCAGGTTTTCTGAAATACCCATTTGATGTCTTTTTTCTAAGCCATTCTCATAGAATATTGTCGTTGCAACAGGCAGGGCTAGCGTTCGCGTATCGCCTAAGTGAGTTGCACTTAATACCAAATTCAATGCATTAAGTACCCGTCTTACATCATAATTTATCGCAAGCTCTATACTTAAAATACCACCAAATAAAACTTGTTGACCATTATTCGCCTCTATATTGAAAAGTTCGCTGACTTTTTTATGTTGAGGATGACTAGATAAGCCGGGGTAGTTTACTTTATTGATAGCATCATGTGACTCTAAATACTTTGCTAAAATTAACGCGTTCTCACAGGTTTTTTGCATACGCATAGATAATGTTTCTAATCCTATTGATGCAAGGTGAGCTGATTGAGGTGCAAGTGTAGCGCCAATATCCCTAAGGCCTTTTTTCCTGATCTGTGTGGTTCCCCAAAGCGCAACAGGAGCAGATTTATAAAATTCGTCAATATTGGCATAAGTTGACCAATCAAAGTTACCTAAATCAATTACGGCTCCACCTAGCACATTTCCATGCCCTGCGACGTATTTAGTGAGTGAAGTAGTGAGTAAATTAACGCCAACACTTTTTGCATCAAACATCACACTAGGCGTCATAGTGTTATCAACAATAAAAAGAATATTATTATCAGAACAGATTGTACCTATTCCTCGTAAGTCGGCTATTTGCGTACCAGGATTAGCAATAGTTTCACAAAAGACTATTTTTGTATTGTTGCGTACTTTTTCCGCAATATTTTTTGCGTCTGTAGTGTCAACATAGTCAACCTGCAAACCGAAGTTTTGTAAATTATCAAAAAAGCTTCTTGTGTTGCCAAATAAAAAGTTACTAACAATTAAGTGATCGCCTGCTTTAAGCAGTGAAAACATAGCAGCACTAATCGCTGACATGCCTGTGGCAAAGCAGGTTGCAGCGATGCCACCGTCCAAACTTGCCAACATATTTTGCAAGGCAACAGCAGACGAAGATGAACTTCTTGAATAGACATGCCCTGCACTTTTACCTTGAAATACTGACTCTAAATCAGCGACATCGTCAAACGCAAACAATACAGAATTGTTTGTACTTTGATGAACTGCACCATCTTCAGGCTTATTCAAAATTCGATCTGCATGCACTAAACGGGTGTCTTGCTTGATATCTTTCACTCACTACTTCCTGTTGATAAAGGGGGTTTACTAAGCTCTTTTGATTGTAATAAAGTCAAATGGTTTTGGCGCTATATTATACAAGAGATTAGAAAATAACTTAATCGATTAGTCTCAAATTTAAATGATATCATAAATAAGACCTTATTATTTGCGAAGCCAAGTATTCATTGGTCTCAACACTTGCAATCGGTAACCACTTTTGAATTTATACTACACACATTCTTTAATTTACATTAACTATGTAATGAATTAACTAATGCTAACTGCCAAAACTAATCTATATGGTATAGTGTCAATAATATATAAACCGATTTAAACCAATTCAAGCTATGTGTATTTTATTTATTGCTGTTAATTACCATCCTAATTACCCATTAATTATTGCTGCCAATCGAGATGAATTCCATGCTAGAGAAACTCAATCATCGCACTTCTGGAGAAATGAGCCAAACGTATTAGCAGGAAAAGATCTTGTTGGAGGCGGAACTTGGATGGGAATGAATAGAAATGGCAGACTGTCTGCGCTAACCAACATAAGAGCCCCAGGAAAAGAACGTGCTGACGCGATTACTCGTGGTAAATTAGTATTCGATTTTATACAAACAAATGTAACACCACAGAACTATCTTGAAGCGTTAAGAGCTAATCGACAGGATTATAATGGTTATAATTTACTTTTTGGTAGCGTCAATAAATTACAAGTCTATAACAGTTTTGAAAATACTTCTTACCAATTAGAAGACGGTGTATATGGACTAAGTAATGCCAGCTTAAACAGTCCTTGGCCTAAACTTGATATGGGTAGAAGCGCTTTAGCAAACTATTGCCATAACGCTGATGTATTGAACAACGAACATTTGTTTGAACTACTTGCCAATAATCAACCAGCTAAAGATGAAGATCTGCCACAAACAGGAATACCAATTGATTGGGAGAAAAAACTCTCTTCCATATTTATTCAAAGTCCAGAGTATGGAACTCGCTCTAGCACCATTTTACTCTTAGACAAGCAAGATAATATCTACTGGGAAGAACGCACTTTTAATGAGTTAGCAGAACGAACTAGTGCTCAAATTTATGAATTTAAACTTCAACAAAGCCTTACTAAAGAAGAGATAGATAAAAATGGTTCACAGACACTAGTCTAAAACTCTTTAAATTTATGATATTTTTCTCGAAATTAGGATAAATATTGGCATAATGCGAAACGAATATTTCACTTTAATTAATATATAGGAAGGTTAACTGTGTTTGAAACCCTATCTGCACTCGCACCCGATCCAATTTTAGGCTTGTCAGCTGCATTTAAACAAGATTCTAATCCCCATAAAATAGACCTAGGTGTAGGCGTTTATAAAGACGAAAAGGGCAATACGCCTATTTTAGATTCGGTTGTCAAAGCACAAGAAATTTTGCTAGCAAAAGAAACGTCAAAGGTTTATATCACACCTCAAGGTAATCAAGGTTTCATTGACGGTATGTTAGATTTGTTGTTAGGACAACATGCACCGGCTCTTATAGAGAATAGAGTGGCAGCGGTTCAAGCCCCAGGTGGTTGCGGCGCGCTGCGTATTCTTGCTGAATTACTGATGCGGGTAAATAAGGATACCGTTGTTTGGGTAAGCGATCCTACATGGGCTAATCACATCCCTCTTCTTGGCGATGCGGGTCTTGAACTTAAAACCTATCCTTATTTTGATAAAGCAACAGCTAGTATCAAGTTTGATGAAATGATGGACTGCTTGTCTAAAGTTGGCCCTAACGATGTTGTGCTATTACATGGCTGCTGCCATAACCCAACGGGTGCTGACTTAACTAAGGGACAATGGCAGGAATTAGTCAAGTTAGCCGCCAAAGTCGGATTTTTACCATTTGTTGATACTGCATATCAAGGCTTTGGTGATTCAATTGAAGAAGATACGTACGGCCTTAGGCTTTTAGTAGAAAACCTAGATGAAGTAATTGTTGCGGCTTCGTGCTCAAAAAACTTTGGCTTGTATCGCGAAAGAGTTGGGTTGGCTGCTATTATTTGTAAAGATTCAGACGTAAAGAAAAAAGCGCAATCTCAAATTCAAAGTGTAGCGCGGGGAATTTATAGTATGCCACCTTCATACGGCGGCGCCTTGGTCGACATTATCTTAAATGATGAATCGTTACGCGCATTATGGGTAAGTGAAGTAGACGCAATGCGAAATAGAATGACCGATTTGCGCCAGATGCTTGTACAAAATTTAGATAAACAAGGCGTCGATAAAGACTTCAGTTTTATTAACTCACAAAAAGGAATGTTTTCGTTTTTATGTATTCCAGCAAGCCAGGTACAGCAACTAAGAAATGAGCATAGTGTTTATTTTGTTGATTCAAGCAGAGTGAATATTGCTGGTATTAATAAAGGAAATGTGACCGCTCTAGCAGAAGCCATTGCTAAAACGCTTTAAACTAGCAGAGGCTATTGCTAAAACGCTTGAAATAAACGGCGATTTGCATTCTGATGTTGGAAATTGATTTTTTTGGTTTGTATTGATGCGCCTAGCACTGGTTGAAAAGAGGTTGAAAAACGGTTCCTGCGAGGCATTTTCTGGACGGTTTTTCACCTCTAACCTTCAAACATCGCAAGTCATTCCTGCGAAAGCAGACACATCCTATATTTCTAACATCCCAAGTCATTCCTGCGAAAGCAG
>DDIL01000074.1:17983-18273 GCA_002338515.1 Glaciecola sp. UBA1851
ATTCCTGCGAAAGCAGGAACCCCCTCAACAGAATAGTAAACAAGAAAAAAGCTCATTATCTTCAATAACATCAACACTATTATTGTTGATGCATTTCTTGTGTGGTTAGAGGTTCCCACTGTTGTGGGAATGACCTAGGGTGTATTAAATATGACTGTTTTTGGATGTTTTTGTCACTCAATTAAATATAAAAAAGTACAAAACTCAGATTAACCCAACAACTTTTGCACAAAACAGATGCCGGTACATTGACATCTAAATTTACACTTCCAACCTTAGAATGCAAATAG
>DDIL01000074.1:18505-23781 GCA_002338515.1 Glaciecola sp. UBA1851
CAAATAGGCAAATAAAGTATTCGGTTAAACAATACCAGCCTGTCAAAACAAGGTCTTACATTGTTTTATGTACTACTTATTATATTTTCTAAAGATTTTTAAAAAAAATTAATGTATTGAAACTTTATGCCGTTACAGATTATGGGGACGACTTTTTAAAAATTTTTGGCTATAATATTTACGCAGTTAGTCAAAAAGGTGGCTGGCTAAATAACGTAGCCTTAACCAAATGATATAGGGTGCCATATTATTTACGAACTATTTTGTTTAGAAATTTGCAGAGAAACTATGCTTTTTAGAAGCAAAGGAGCGGATAAATGAATATTCCTTCACATTTTCTTCCAATTAATAATATCCGAGTAAAACCGGCTAAAAAGGCTTCAGTGTCTTTTGAAAAATCAGACTCAAACACAGATGCTACACAACAAGAGATCATTACACCCCAAGAAGCTAGAGATAAACGCAAAGGCGAAGATAGGCGTAAACGTAATATCAAGCCCCTTTTAGACACGCGTTCTGGTAGAGATAGGCGTTATGATAAAAACCGGCAATCAATAGATATCAAGGCCTAATAAAGCTAACTATCTAAAATAATAATAAGAATAAAAATGAAAAATTGGTGCTCTATACTACTACTTACACTAGGACTATTGGTGTTTAGTGTTTTTGCTCATGCTGCAAGTGGCAGAATACCATGGCATTTATATTTGATTGGTATGGGCATTATTTCTACTATCATCGCTATTATCATAACGTCCCGGAAGAAAAATTTAGAAAATATGGGTATCCGCATTCTTGTATGGGGAGTATATTTTTGGATAGTGACGTTTATTCAACTTATATTGTTATCATTAATATATGTGTTGGTTTAATGCCAACAGGCCATAGACGCCAATTCTAAAATTAAAAATATAATGTAATTTAAATCATTATAATTAACCCTACTGTGGACAATAAAATGAAATACATAATATTACTTTTCTCAATCTTATTAGCATCATGCTCAGCAACAAATGGGATTTCATTTTATTCATTAGATAACGCCGAACTTGAATCTGTTGTTAAACAAAACCTACCTAAATTAACCAAAGAACTGAAAATCTTACGTTTACCAGTCAACTTTTCTGTTGAAAATGTCGACGTTAAAATAGGTCCGGATAATAGACAAGTCATCGCGCTTAACTTAGAGGCTAAAGCCAATGTGTCTGCTTTTGTAATAAATTATCCTGTTTATATGCAATTGAATGTGGAAGGGAGCCCATACTTTAATAGTAACGAAGATGCTATTTATCTAAAAGATGTAAACTTAAAGAGTGCAAGCGTTGATGCGGGAGCCTACAAAGGCAGCTTATCTGCGTTGAATAAAGAGGCATTAAAAATTGTTAACGACTATTTAGATGAAAATCCTATCTACACACTCGATAAATCTGATCCTACTCAATCTCTCTTGAGCAAAATACCATTAGACTTAAAAATACAGGAAAATTCAATCAAACTAACGCCTATGCTAAGTAAGCCATCGAACTAACATATGTCAGTTCCCCATGTCTAGCTTTAATTCACTAAATCTATAATACAATTGAAATATATTTTTTTATATTATATGTTTACTTAAACGTTTCAGACTTCATTCATTAATGAATAAGCTTAATATAGGAAAGTATGATGATACGGACTTTACTCTGCATTTTAACCTTATTATTTGTTGTTGCTTGCGGCGGCGGTAGTTCAAGCAATGAGCCTAATACGCCTGAACCACCTCCACAGTCAGTGGTCCCCCAACTTTCTTTTACAAGCAACATCAACGAACAAACAGGCTCTGTTAATGAAGGCGATACCGTTACGTTTTCCGCAAATGTACTAAACACAACACAGCCGGCTACCTTTACATGGCAGCAAACTTTTGGCCCGCCAGTTGAACTCATTGTGAGCCCAGACGGCAGCGAAATTACATTTGTTGCGCCCAATATTTTCCAAGTTGATTCTCAGATTATTGAATTGCAAGTTAATGCGGTAGTAGGTGGAATCGATAGTGGTAGTTATGGGGCCAGTATAAACATCATTAATGAGAAAAATTTTATTGATTTTGGTAGTGAAAATTCAACGCTTATTTTAGGTACAGCCGAAAGCACTTTACAGTTAATGAACGTCGTTCAAACAATTGTGGAAATGCAAGTATTTAAAAACAAAGATATATCATTATGCAATTACGATAGCGTTGAAACACTTGATTTAATTGATAACGACCAAGATAGCAACTTATCAACCGGTGATACGCTTAAATTTAGCCTTGAGCAATGCTCGCTTTTGGCATTATCAGCTCAAGGATATGGAAGAATTAGTATTGATATAGTCGAATATGACGAAACAAACCAACGCTTAGAAATGCTTGTTGATTTTTCACGTTTCTTTATTAATGATTTTAGTCAAGAATTTAGCATAGATGGCATGTTAAATATGGTTATAGACGAATCTAATAATCAACTCACGCAAACAGTCAGTAACAATCAAGCGGTTCAATTTAAATCGAATGAACAAACATTCGCGACACTCAATGAAAGCGCAATCACCCGAATATTTGACTATAACAATGCCCAGTTTAGTGTCTTGATTAACGCTAGAATGCTTGATTTCAGTGGAAGCGAAGAGCTTACTGTTACTCAAATTCAGCCTTTCTCGGGCGACATTAACGAAGGGCCAAACTCAGGACAACTGCAAGTTTCTAATTCCCTCGACTCATTTACTCTAGAGGCAACGATACCCGCTGTAGAAAGTGAGTTTATATTTGAAGGCAATGGCACTGAATTAGAATGGTATTGGTTCAATTACTTGGAAGGAACCTTATTTAATTATTTAGATACAAATTATTGGCAAAATAATGGCAATCAAGGATTTAAGCTAGTGGGTTTGGTTAGGTCTGTTTTTAATAATGAAGAAAACACTGCTTTTCAATTTTTGTTTAATAGAAAGCTGGATCCGAGAAGTGATGAACTAATCGAATTTAATAATCAGATAATACCCTTCGATTCAATTAATTTAATAGCGGAAACTCAAGGCGCCATATTAAACATTACGCAACCTGAAAGTGTATTTTTAGAGTCAGGTGGAAAGTATTTTATGCGGGGATATAATGTTGTGAGTGAAAATCTTCAAACAACACCAATAAGCAGTTATTCGATTTCAACTCAAACTGACGTTATCCCAATTATTAAGGGCACATCTATCGCATATAGAGAAAATGACTATCCAACGGTAAATGCAAGTAACACGCTAGTTAATACTGGAGAAATAGAGAGTTATGAATGGTTTGAAGTAACGAATTTTGGCGTAGTGTTTGATACACCTAATGCTGAAACAACCTCCATTAGTATTCCAGATAACATAATAGCAGATGTCAAAGTGGGTCTAAAGGTTACGAATAATCAAGGGGTAGTGGGAGAAGCTAGACAATCACTTAGCTATATTCCGCTTGGTACAAACTATGTCTTACTAGATAGCGGCCCCAATGAATACATTGGTCAAGGACAACAGTGGGTAATAGTTGATGATAACTCTTTTGTTCTCAGATTCGCGGAGTTTTATGAAAACGCGATTGATCTGCGTATAAATAATGATGATTTCTTTTTTATGAATATAGCACCTAAAGCAGGCGAAGTGTTAAGTGTTGGAGTTTATGAGGACGCTAACAGATTCCCTTTCCAAGATACTAACAAAGAAGGCTTTGATTTTTCTGGTGCTGGTAGAGGTTGTAATAGGTTAACAGCAAACTTTGACATATTAGAATTTACCGTTTTAGATGGTGAAATACAAAGTTTAGCCGTCGACTTTATCCAATATTGCGAAAACTTTGATACTCCACTAAAAGGAAAAGTACGTATAAACTCTAATTTAAATATTAATTAGTTAGACTCTTCATGAACATTACATTCAGTCGTATTTTAAAAACAAGAAAAAATGCGACTTTTCCCTTTTTTACGGCAATACTTTTACTTATTTTTTCTTTGGGCGCTCATGCTTCAATAAGTAATTCAATTAGTGTATTAAAAGAAAGCAAATGGTCTCTTGAAAATATTAGTGTACGCGCTCGATTTGCTGAACGAACCTTTCTAGGAAATGATGCGCCTGAAAATTTCAATGCATTTGATTTTTCGGCTAACTTCAAATTACCTTATACGCTTTATAAAGCCGATGATTGGGAGTTAGGAACAAACCTCATGGCAAGTGTTGGTATGTTAAAAGGATTTGAAAATAGCGCACTGCTGGCATCTGCCATTCCAGAATTTATTCTACGCTCAAACACAGGATTGTTTACTGCAAATGCCGGTTTTGGATTAGCGGCATTTAGTCGGCATAAATTTGGGGTACAAGATTTTGGTGGGCCTGTTCAGTTTGCAATAACCTTTGGAGCAACTTGGGAACTTTCCAAACACATCCGGATGGGTTATCGTTTTCAACATTATTCAGATGGCAGAACATATGGACGAGATACAATAGGCGCAGACCTTCATATGATAGAGTTATATTATCAATTTAGATAATAGCAGGCAGTTTGCAATTTACCGTCCTGCTATTTTCAGCCAATATATTATAGTGTTATGCCAACATTCCACCGTCAACAATCACACTTGCGCCCGTAGTATAACTACTTGCATCTGACACTAGATAAAGCACCGTACCCGCCATTTCATCAGGACTAGCGACTCTGCCTAATGGGATAACTTTTAACGCGGTTTTTAATATATGATCATTGGTGGTTAATGCCGAGGCAAACTTCGTATCTGTCAATCCAGGTAACAAAGCATTCACTCGAATATTTAAGCTACCACATTCTTTAGCAAATGACTGAGTCATGCTAATCACAGCCGCTTTAGTAATGGAATAAATTCCCTGCATATCACCTGGACGAATACCATTAACTGATGCTGTATTTAAAATGACACCGCCACCCTGCTCTTTCATCATATTTCCAGCCGCTATCGACATAAAGAAATAACCGCGAATGTTTACATCTACTGTTTTCGCATAGGCCGCTAAATCGGTATCGAGTATATGCCCAAAATAAGGGTTAGCAGCCGCATTATTGACCAAAATATCAATACGCCCAAATTCGTTTTTAATATGTTCAAAAATAGCGCCAATTTGGCTCATCTCACCAACATGGCATGCAAAAGCAGAGGCTTTACCGCCATCAGCAACAATAGAATCAGCTACCGCTTGGCAAGCTTCTATTTTTCTACTTGAAACAATTACATGCGCGCCTTTCGATGCTAATAATC
>DDIL01000142.1:0-9368 GCA_002338515.1 Glaciecola sp. UBA1851
TGATAAAATCTGCATTTCCAGCGACTGCCAACTCGATTAAAAAGTTATCATTTTCGTCTAAAAGATTTGGTCTCCATAAAAAATGAATGTTTAACCATTTACATACTAAGTATAGTCCATTAAGAAAATCATTGATATCAGCCGCATCGATTGGACACCTTTCTATAATGTCAGAGCGCGAGGATACATCAGAATATTCACAAAAAAGCGTATTGTTAATCAATGCTAAATATTCTTGGTTAAAGCATTTTCGCAGAACTTTTCTTGAAGGCCCTGCATTACCAGTCAATGCGCTTATTACCACGCTAGTATCAATTACGATTCTCTTCATGTGATTATGATAGCGTATATGACATCATAGAACAATATTAATAAGATATATGTGGGTAAAACACTTTATTTTCTATGACCGCAATTGGATGTCAGTTACCAGTCAGATAATTTAGTAAACCAACATCTGATTCAAGAAATAGTGCTGGCTTTTATTTATAGTAGCTATTCAAATTATAGTAACTATTCAAAAGCCTACATCAAGCCATATTTCGTCGCTAGTGAGTTGTCTATTTTACCTGTTGAGGTATCTCTTGTTTCAAATACTGAAAAATTTCTCTGGCAGCTATTGGGGGTTTATTCTCTTTAGCCTGTTTCTGTGCATTTCTAACAAGCTGCCTTAGTTTTTGACGTTCAAGTTGTGGGTATTCGGAAACAGCTGAATTAATGCCTTCGTTACCTTCGCTTAATATTTGATCGCGAACGCGCTCTAGCATGTGAAAATGCCTGTTAGCTGCTACATCAGATGATTTTAATTGGTCCAGTGCGGTCTGGATAGGTTCAGCTTCTAATCCTCTTAGTTTCTTGCCAATTAGCTGCAATTGCCGTCTAAAACCATCTTTCTTGCGATTGATTTTAGTTGCCAACTCTACTGCTTCAAGCAAGTCATCATCCAATGGGATTTTTTCACGTTCACCTTTTGTTAAATCAACAAGTGCTAACCCCAGCTTTTTCAAGCGCTCGGCTTCTTGTTTTAACTGTGTTTTACTGGCAACGTGTAGTTCATTGTCAGCGTCATTTTCTGAATTGAGGTTATTTGTCATCTGCTGTTTTCATAGATTTAGTGTTAGACTTATCCAAATTGTAACTAGCACACAGCCATAATAATAGTGAAACTTATCATATGCAGGTAGAACAACAATTAAGTGAGATCCAAAACGTCGTTGAAGACACGCTAAATTTTGCAAAAAAACTGGGCGCAACCTCTGCTGAGGCTAGCATGTCAAAAGTACAAGGGATAGCGGTTAGCACGCGTTTAGAAGAAATTGAAACGTTGGAATTTACTAACGATGGTGGCTTAGGTATTGCTGTTTTTGTAGGCAATAAAAAAGGAAGTGCCTCAACAGCCGATTTATCTCCTCAAGCATTAAAGCTTGCTGTTACAAAAGCAATAGAAATTGCAAAATATACCAGTGAAGACGAATTTGCTGGTGTGGCAGACAAAGATTTGATTGCCACAGAGTTTCCTGATTTAGATTTGTACCATCCACAAACACTAGATGCTGAACACGCACTCGACCAAGCATTAACGTGTGAAAAGGCTGGGTTAGCCCACTCTGAGGCCATAATAAATAGTGATGGTGCTTCATACAACGCTAATTTAGGCGTAAGAGTGTATGGTAATACCAATGGGATAAATGCAGGTTATCCAAGCTCTCGTTATAGTTTAAGCTGCGTGTTAATTGGTAAAAAAGACGATGATATGCAGCGAGATTATGCGTATACGGTTTCGCGCAATCCAAACCATTTAGATTCAGCTGAAACGGTGGGTATAAAAGCCGCGGAAGAAACCATTGGTCGCTTGGGTGCACGTAAAATGCAAACTACCAAAGCGCCTATTCTGTTTCACAGAGATATTGCATCGGGTTTGTTTGGTCACTTAATTGGGGCAATAAGTGGTGGTAGCTTATATCGAAAATCTAGCTTCTTGCTTGATAAATTGGGTGAACAAATATTCCCAAGCTGGTTTAACATAAATGAATTGCCCCATTTAAAACAAGGTTTGGCTAGTACAAATTTTGATAACGAAGGTGTGCGTACAGTCGATATGGACATTATTAAAGATGGTGTATTGGCCAATTACTTATTGACTAGTTACTCTGGCCGCAAAATGAATATGCGTTCGAACGGTCATGCAGGTGGCATTCATAACTGCATAGTAAGTCACACTGGGCATAGCGATGAAGAACTGCTTGCCACTATGGGTACAGGTTTAGTGGTGACTGAACTGATGGGGCAGGGTGTAAACATTGTAAACGGCGATTACTCTAGAGGTGCGGCGGGTTATTGGGTGGAAAATGGCGTGATACAGTATCCTGTTCACGAGGTAACAATAGCGGGTAACTTAAAAGATATGTTCGCTAACATTATTGCAATTGGAAGTGAAATAGAAGCTAGAGGCTCTATGCAAACAGGGTCTGTGTTGATTGATAATATGCAAATAGCAGGTGCTTAATTTTTAAAACGCTCGGCCTGAGTCAATTGAGCCGAGTTTACTTTCCATTACATTAACCATTTTGTGTCAATATCAATATACTCATCAGCTGAATTAATTAGTGCATTTGCGGTTAAATTTAGCACTCCATATACGCTGCACTTACAGTCATATTTATACTTAACGGTGTCTAGTAGCAGTGCAAAGTCACCATCGCCTGATAGCAAAATAATTTCATCTACTTCAGGCGCGGCGTCTAACACATCAATAGTTATGCCAACATCCCAGTCACCTTTTGCTGAACCATCACTTCGTTGTATGTAAGGTTTGAGTTTTACGTTAAACCCGATATGTTTTAACGCGGTTTGAAATTTATGTTGGCTATCATTGTTACTATCTATTGCGTAAGCATTCGCATAAATAATTTCACTTTTCTCAGAAATAGATGAGTAAAAAGCTCGATAGTTAAATGATTTTTTGAAGGTGTCTCGAGTGGTGTAATAGATGTTTTGAACATCTACGAATATTGCTACTTTATTCAATTTTTAGACGCCTGTAGGTTTATATGAACAAGATAAAAACGAAAAAGCCTGCAAAAGCAGGCTTCCAAATCTATTTTATAATTATTATGAATTAGTCAACTTCACCGCAAAAACGATAGCCTTCACCATGAATGGTAACAATCAATTCTTCTTCATTTGGCTCTGATTCAAAGTGCTTTCGAATTCTTCGAATTGTTACATCAACGGTTCTGTCATTCGGACGCAATTCGCGGCCAGTCATTTCCATTATAAGTTGCTCACGAGTTAAAATTTTACCCGGGTTACTTAAAAACAAATGTAAGGCTCTAAATTCACTTCTTGGTAATCTAAATTCATTGCCAGCAGGAGATATTAAGCTTCTGCTATCACCATCTAATGTCCAACCGTTGAATTTAACTTTGCTTGGCAAATCGTCATCTTCTGATGCATTGCTTGTTCTAGACAATAAGTTGCGAGCTCGTATAGTTAGTTCACGCGGATTAAAAGGTTTAGTAAGGTAGTCGTCGGCGCCTATTTCTAAGCCTAAAATTCTGTCTACGTCGTTATCTCTGCCTGTCAAAAATATTAACCCTACGTTTTTTCTGTCACGCACTTCGCGCGCTAGAATTAAACCATTTTTACCGGGTAAATTAATATCCATGATTACTAGATTAATATTGTTATTTTCAAAGAAACCATGCATTTCTTCGCCATTCTCAGCTTCAAAGACATTATATCCTTCAGCTTCAAAAAGGCTTTTTAATGTGGTTCGAGTGACTATCTCGTCTTCTACGATAAGGATATTGGGCGTTTGCATATTATTTCACGTTTTCCATTTTAATAACTATAACCTAGTTAGAAAGGTGCTTCGACTGGACCAAATTTACAACATGGCATGTACAGTATTTTTATTAGCCCTTCATTTACAATTGCTAAATTAATATAAAAAAGTAACAAATCCGAAAAACATATGAAAAACACTGTTTTAGTCTAATCTTAAGCCTAAAGTTTTACAGCGTTAACAGTATTTCAAAAAAATTTACATTTGAAAAGCTACTTTTTAGTCTCACAAGAAATAAAAATACAACTTTGGTACCAAAGTCTATGAAAAGTAGACCTTTTCATAGGCCTCAGCTGCTGTTTCCCAAGTAAATTTCGACTGCATCCCTCTTTTTATCATATTTTTTATTAACGTTGGCGATTCTTGATAGCTTAAAAGGGCATTTCGTAAAGTTGACAACAATGCTAATTCGCTTGGTTCATCAAAAGCGAATCCGTTAGAGTTGTCATATTTAACATCTACCACAGTATCGGCTAACCCCCCAACATTTCTAACTATTGGTAAGGTGCCATAAGCCAAGCTATACATTTGGTTTAAACCACAAGGTTCAAACTCTGATGGCATAAGGAAAAAATCTGAGCCGGCTTCAATCAGATGCGCTAATTCTGGTTTGAAAGCTTCAATAAAAGAAAATTGGTCTGGATGATTTTCTGCAACACTCGTCAATTTATTTGTAATTAGAGGGTCGCCTGTACCCATAATTACAAATTGCACTTTGTGTCTTAAAAACTCATTTAAGATCGGAACTAAAAAGCCAAACCCTTTCTGCTGAGTTGCCCTGCAAACCATACCAATTACTGGTGTTTTCTTGAGTTTAGGAAGGCCTGCATAGTTTTGTAGAGCGGCTTTACATTCATACTTACCGGATAAATCATCCACACTATAATTAGTAGGGATGAGTGAATCCGTTTTTGGATTCCATTGCGTGTAGTCGCATCCATTTAATACGCCAACAACTTTACTAGGTGCTTGATTGATAACATCAGACACGCCATGGCTACCTAAATGAGAGGTAATTTCCTTTGCATAGGTTGGACTAACTGGACAAACTTTTGAACTGAACAAGATGCCTGTTCTAAGCATATTCACATGATGGTTATCAATATAAATATGGTGGTAGTCAGTTGTGCTTAATAGAGGTACGTTATTCAAAGATTCAACGCCTTGAAATGCCGCATTATGAAGTGTGATCACCGACTTTGTGTTTTCAAAAAAATCTGCTTGTTGCGATATTCCATTTCTAGTTAGATAGTCACTGTGCATAAAATAAGGCGTTAAAGCAGTATGCCAGTCATTACAATGCATTATGTCAGGTTTGAAATCTAAAAATATACTGGTATGCAATGATGCTAACGACAAAAAAGCAAATCTTTGGGCATTGGTTGCAAGGGTTTCGTCCGCATAGGGAGATTCAGCTTGACTAAAATAAGGATGGTCAATTAAATATGTTTTAATACCATGAAAATCTAGTTCTTTAATTTTGTAAGAGTAGGTTTCATTATTTATATAGAGTACTTGATTAGGTGATGCATCT
This sequence comes from Glaciecola sp. UBA1851, assembly GCA_002338515.1. Taxonomy (GTDB): domain Bacteria; phylum Pseudomonadota; class Gammaproteobacteria; order Enterobacterales; family Alteromonadaceae; genus Glaciecola. The sequence goes on from DDIL01000142.1 coordinate 5,382, forward strand.
ATTAAATCAAACTCTTTTTCGACTTGCTTGTAAAAAGGCATCACAATTTTTACTTCATGCCCTAGTTTACTTAATGCTATAGGTAAAGCTTTACCAACATCTGCAAGCCCACCCGTTTTAATAATGTCTTCAACTTCGGAGATAACAAATAGTATTTTCATAAAAATTTAGTCTCGGGTGAATATGGTAAATATTGAAATTAATATAGATAGTATGCGCTTTATTTTGAATGTTTTTTAGCATGATACACTCTATATTGAGGTGTAGATGCAAGCTCGGAAAAACTTTTATATGTTTTCTCGAGCATATCAGGGTAAGGTAAAAATTTATTCGCAACCACTGTAATACTAGCATATTGATTTGAATGACTGTACGCACTGTTTATAAAATTTTCAGTCACGCTATAGTCGTTTTTTATGCCGGTGTGAAAGGGCGGATTACTTACTATCATATCTACTTTTTTGTTTAGCTCTGCAAATCCATTTGAGGCAATAATATTGGCGTCAACATTATTAAGCTTTGCAGACTCTTGGCTACAATAAATCGCCAATGCGCTAACATCGCTCATACTCAGTAAAATTTCACTCGCTTCCAGCTGTTTTGCCATGTAGCAGCCAATTACACCGGTACCACAAGCAAAATCATATATATGTGGTTTTTTGTTTTTTATTTTAAGGCTGTTTAACTGTTTGAGTAACAAATTAGTGCCAGGATCTAATTGCTTATGACCAAATACACCTGGCAAGGAGAATACAGAAATGTTTTGCTCATTAATTTCGTAGTTTTTAGTCACGCTGTAGTTATTGATATCGAAATTTTTTAACTGCTTAGTAACTGTTACAGCATATAAGCCGCAATGTTTAGCGCTATCAATTTTATTGACTTGCTCTCCTACTTTTTCAAGTAATTTGGGTACACTTTTAATGCCGGCTTTGTTTTCACCTACTATTATTAGCGTTGATTGAGGCTTCATCATGGCGGATAAATTATCAATTAGCATGGCTAGTTGTTGCTTCGACTTCGGCATGTAAATGACCGCGCCATCGAATGCCTCTTCATCATCCTCAAGGGAAAATGCAGCACTGAAAACATGTGTTTTTGTTGAAACTTGTTTGCAAGCTTCATATTCGGTATAAAATTGATGTAACCCTACAAGATTCCCATTGTTAACTTGATCAAAAATAGTCGCTTCTGTTGGATTAACAAACGCCCATTTCCCCACTTCAAAATGCTCAATATTTCGCATAAGCAACTGGCTTTGAGTGGATAGCATATTAGATTTTGCCAAGTTTTGTGTCTCCTAGGGAGCGTAAAGTTGTTGAGTAGTCCATATAAGAATTATTTTCCTAACGGCCTTAAATAAATTTTTATTTTGCCTAGATGTTACAACTAAGTTTTCATTATAGGTATTAGCTAGTTCGTGAAAACACTATATCCCACACTCCATGCCCAAGCTTTTGGCCCCTTACCTCAAACTTAGTAATAGGGCGATAACTTGGGCGTTCAATGTAGTCACCCTTATTAGATGTATTAGTAAAACCTTCAGCCTTGTTCATAATTTCCAACATATGCTGCGCGTATGGTTCCCAATCGGTTGCCATATGAAATTCGCCACCTACCGCTAGTTTTTGACGTACTAACTGCACAAAGTCGCTTTGTACAATTCTGCGCTTATGATGCCGTTTTTTATGCCAGGGATCAGGAAAGAAGAGTTGAAGACGGTCAATGCTTTTGTCTTCAATAGACTGTTTAAGCACTTCAACTGCATCATGTTCAAATACTCTAATATTACTAATGCCTGCTTCCTGCGCTAAAGCTAAACAGGCACCTACTCCGGGTCTATGTACTTCAATACCAATAAAATCTATATTGGCGTCGGCGGTTGCCATTTCAACTAACGACTTACCCATACCAAAGCCAATTTCAAGTACACGCTTGGCTCTTCTATTAAAGACTTCATCTAAATTCAACAAACCTTGATCAATTGACAATCCCATTACTGGCCAGTTGTCTTCAAGCGCCTTGGCTTGTGCCTTGGTTAATCTGCCTTCGCGTTTTACAAAGCTTTTGACTTTCGATATATATACGCCAGCAGCTCTTGCTTCCTCTTCAGAGTTGAAGCCTCTCATAATTTTGTCACTTTTCAATCTATATACTTAATGGCGCGTATTATCCCAGTACTTAGTTCAAATGCAATTTTTTATAATAATAATCAAAAGACCAATCTTTAATGGATAAATTAGAATTTAGTTTTAGCAAAAGCTTGTTAGCATGGTTTGAAAGACATGGACGTAAAAATTTACCATGGCAAAAGAATAAAACGCGTTATTCGGTATGGGTATCTGAAATTATGCTGCAACAAACTCAGGTTGCCACGGTAATTCCATTTTTTGAGCGTTTTATGAAGCAGTTCCCTACCATTGTTGACCTTGCCAACGCGCCGCAAGACGATGTTTTACATTTGTGGACTGGGTTAGGCTATTACGCCAGAGCCAGAAACCTCCATAAAGCAGCTCAAATTGTTCGTGATGAGCACAGTGGTGTGTTTCCTGATGATTTTGAACAAGTATTAGCTTTGCCTGGAATTGGCCGCTCTACGGCTAGTGCAGTGCTAAGCTTGGCTGACAATCAGCCTTTTGTAATATTAGATGGCAACGTTAAAAGAGTATTAGCCAGAATGTTTGCAATTGAAGGCTGGCCAGGTAATAAAAAAATCGAAACAGAATTATGGGATTTAGCGATTAGTTTAAAGCCAAAAGATAGCGCTAAAGCAATCCCTGTTTTTAGTCATTACACGCAAGCGATAATGGATTTCGGCGCGACCTTTTGTACTCGCAGCAAGCCTAAATGTGATGAGTGCCCAATGAATAAAAATTGTTTAGCCTTGGCACAGGGCAAACAACATGAGTTACCTCATAAAAAGCCTAAAAAACAAATACCCACCAAACATACTTATATGCTAATCCCTATTGTGAATGGTCGAGTGTTTATGCGAAAAAGACCGCAAAACGGTATTTGGGGAGGGTTGTGGGGGTTTTATGAATGTGAATACGCGCCTGAATTTATTAATACTAAGCAAACGTTAATAAACGAAGTGTTAGGTAATTCTGTAGGGTCTGAATTTGCTAACTTAATTGAAACGGTACGCAAGATAGAACTGAACGAATTTAGGCATACTTTTAGCCACTATCATTTAGAGATATCGCCCATATTGTTTGAAATAAAAACCACGTTACCTTGCAAAGCTGATTCGTTGTTATTAGGTGGCGCAAAAGAGGTTTTATCAAATAAAGAAAACGTGGTGAGAGAAAGAGAAGTTATATTAAACAAAGAAACGGATTACCAAGATACTCTGGTTAATACAGCATTAAGTAATGTTATTACTAATGAAAAAGTAAATAATAAGTCAGACAAAGGGTTATGGTTTGATATTCATTCAACACCGAGTGTGGGTGTAGCAACGCCTACGCTTAAAATTTTCAAACAAATACAATCAAGTTATTAGATACAATTGTTATACCTTAACAATGAAAGTCAGCTATAATTTATTGACTAAAGCGCTGACCAAAAATAGGATAAAAAATGGCTAGAGAAGTACATTGCGAATATTTAAAAAAAGAAGCGCCTGGATTAGACTTTCAATTGTATCCGGGTGAGTTGGGTAAGCGTATATTCGATAATATTTCCAAAGAAGCATTTGGGTTATGGCAAAAGAAACAAACCATGCTTATTAATGAAAATAAGTTAAATATGATGGAGCCGAATGACAGGAAGTTTTTAGAAGAAAAAATGGAAGCTTTCCTGTTTGAAGGAGTTGAACCTACCATTGAAGGTTACGTTCCGCCCACAAAATAAGCAGTTATACCTTTTTTGGATTAATATACGTTAAAAACATCAAAAATCAGTTGACTTAGGCGGTCAAAATCCGTTTAATACGCACCCACAACGAAATACGCACGTATTTTTGCCTCGATAGCTCAGTTGGTA
>DDIL01000142.1:9639-10076 GCA_002338515.1 Glaciecola sp. UBA1851
ATCCCGGGTCGAGGCACCATTATTATAAGAGCCCTGCAAGAGATTGCGGGGCTTTTGTTTTATATGGCAAGCGAAAGCGTATCTCTGCCGGTTAACGTAAGTAACAATCCCTGGTCGAGGCACCGTTATTTTGAAGCCCTAAACAGAAATATTCGGGTTTTTTATTATTTAATATTAATGCTTGGAAAGCGGCTTCTCTTATGTTTAGTGAGCTATTTAGTATGTTTTCACTTTCGCGAAATTATGTTCGTTTGAGCGATAAACTAAGTGCTAGTCATTACCGCAAAAGCGGTAATCTCCCAAATCGACGGCAAAAGCCAGGGTGTTAATCAACTTCACTACGCTTTTTGGGAGATACTCGCCTGCGCGAGCATGACGAGAGTGTTAACCGAGTAGCATTAGGCCTGCGCGAGTATGACGAGTTAACCTGCTATGTA
>DDIL01000142.1:10300-13400 GCA_002338515.1 Glaciecola sp. UBA1851
AGTTAACCTGCTATGTATGACGAGTGGGTTGTTTAGTGTGACGAGTCTTCTGCTGAGTGTGACAGTTTGTTATTTAAGCTAGCATATAAGATAAAAACGCTTCCAATGTGCGAACTCATGATTTCAGTGTTAATTTTTGAATAACATAACAATTTTGAGCTCGCACATTTGTAGTATATTTACTTGTAAATTCACAAATGCTTTACTGCGCTTGCTCTTCTTTTTTCACTAACTTAAACAGTTCATCTTTTAATTGTACACGTCGCAGTTTTTGTGTCTCGAGATATTCCTCAGATGACACTGTTTTACCTGATTCCAAACTAAATACTTCATGGTCGATATCATGATACTCCTCAAACAATTTTGAAAAATGCATGTCGTGCATTTTTAAATGCCTAATTGTGTGGTGATGTTCAGGGAATTCTTTTACTAAACTGTGTTTTTCTAATGACATATTAGTTGCCTTATAGTTGCGATACAGAAACGGAATATAGCTATTCACTTATCGATGAAAAGCAAAACGTATTAGCTTTTCAACACTATTATCGCTAATAGCGCAGTAATTATATTGATCCAAATCAGAGGTTATCGCGGTCATCCAAAAAGTAGATTAGAGCAATCGATTTTATTCGTTTTATTTAAGCTGACTTTAAACCTATATTAATTCTACCAACTAACAAAGAGATAAAACGATGCCAAATAAATTAACGAATCAAAATATTAAAAGTATTACTTTAAGTGATAACAAATTGAGCTTAGTGAAAGAAGGGAATGCGCTTAAAATATGCAATTATGCAGACAACTATTACGGTGATCAGCAATGTATCACCGTGAACAGTCAGAGTATATTTAATAAAAACGTAAGATGATTAATTTGATACTAAGTATTAATTATCATCAAACTTGCTATCAAGTGCCTCACAAGCTGGTAATTCTTTTCCTTCAGAAAAGTCTTCACAGCTTTGTGTCGCCATTTCTTGATAGCATGTAAGTAGATCTTTTCTAATATCAAACATATCTACCACTTCTTTATATGCAAAAACACTTTGACACATGTTTTGGGCAAAATTATCTAGCATCGCAAGCATCTCGGGGGCTAACTCACCTTCTTCTTCTTTAATTTGTTCTTTTGAACAATAGACTATGCGTTCACAGGCTTTTTCGCCTGCCTGCTGAAGTTCTGAATCGTCTTGCGCGAAAGCAATACTATTTGTGAAGCTAAGCAAACTAACTAATATTATACCGCGGCCAATTATTTGATTTTTTTTCATAGCGTTTTCCTCTTTCCTTTTAGAGAATAGTTTTCCAAGTTGGGTGTTGAATAAAGAGCGTCTACCTCATCAATTATTCTGAAAAAGATTCATCATGTTTCATATACACTGTACCACCGTCCATTACAGAATCAACGCATTGCAATATCTATATGTACCTTAATACATCTTTTGGTGCAGAGTAAAATATTAAACATTGTTTAAAAATTGCTATTTGTGAGCCGCCACTCTCATTTCGACGTTTTATATATGGTTACTTGGTGCGTCCAATCTGCAGTGTTAAATGTTTTACTAGGAAGGATTTAACCATATATAAAATGTAAATTAGGTGCTAATTAGCTACTAAAATTATTTAGTTGCCGCTATCTAAAGAGGTAATAATGACAAAAACATTTCAGTTTGTTTTAGTGGTGTTGGTTGTCAACACTTTTTCATTTTCAACAGAGATAAATAGTATGGAAAACTCGGGATACATCAATTTTGAATCTGATCGCGAGCTACAAAATTGGGTCATTGTAAACGATACTGTAATGGGCGGCAGGTCAAGAGCTGGTATCGATATACAAAATGGCTATTTGTTGTTTGGGGGTGAATTGTCACTACAAAATAATGGTGGATTCGCGTCTACTCGGCGAGTATATGATCAAGTCGAATGGCAAAATAATAAGACAATTGAGCTAACTGTAATGGGTGACGGCAGAAGCTATCAATTTAGATTACGAAATAATGCAATGTGGGATTCAGTTGCCTACGTTGCGAATTTTGAAACTAAAGTAGGTGAACTAACTGTCCATCAATTCGAGATAGACGATTTTGAACCGCTATTTCGAGGGCGTTTTGTATCTAATGCGCCGCCTCTAAAATTCGAAGATGTTAAACAAGTTGGGTTCATGTTGGCTGACAAAAAAGAAGGAAAATTCTTGATGAAAGTTAAGTCTATTCAACAACGATAAATTATATTTGGGACATATTTTTAAAAGAACTAGCCAAAAGATACTGCTAATTTTACATCTAAAGATTCATCGACAGACTATAAGTCTTTTGTTTTGTTGCAAAACACACTAATATTAGCGCCTTATTTTATTTCCATATAGACGACATGCTACCTCTTCAAACACAATTAATCGCTATTGATATTCTTCTGCAAGAATTGGAAGAATGCCAGTTGGAATATGCATATGGCGCAAGCAACAGTGATAATTCAGGTGATGGCGAACGTCTATCAAATGTTCATAAAGATTTATTAGAACAATCCATAAAAGCTAATCAGCTAGTTATTTCAAATAGTAAAGATTTTAGCGAGTATGATTTTTCAAAGTTACTAGAGCAAGTTGAACTCGCAAAAAAGATATCTTCCAAGCGTTTTCTAGTTATTTATAACAAACTGTTACTTTGGGTATTAGATTATTATTCAGCTAAAAAAAAGGCGGGTAGTATTACAAGCGAAGATTTTAGTGAGCAAGCAGAAATTAGGTTAGATCTCTATCAAACTAAAGCAGCCAAAGCGAAGAGCCAAATAAAAACCTTAGCGGGTGCGCTAGGCAAGCAAGAATATGTTAGCTTCTTGAATCTTTATCGGCTTAACGACAGCAGTTTATCAAAAGTAAAATAATGTCCCGTAAACTTATATGATACCTGTTTACTCAAATATCCTATCAAGTAAGTCCTACTTTTAATTGTTACGTTAATAATTTGTTGCAATTAATACTAAAGAAATTTTTCAATCATACGATTTTTGTTTTATATTGCGTGCCTGCTTTTTAAAGTTGGGCATAGATTTGTCACTTAAATTTATTGAAAAACAATAGGGTAGAAGTTCATGGAAGTAA
>DDIL01000207.1 GCA_002338515.1 Glaciecola sp. UBA1851
ATATTTACTTTTAAATAATAGGGTTGAGTCAGTGCCACCTAATGCCATACATATAGAAAACTTAGAGTATGCTTACAATAATAAAAGCATGTCGGAAAAGAGTACCGTTATTTCAATCGCACAGTGGCAAGTGCAAAGTGGTGAAACAATTTTTTTATATGGTGACTCAGGCTCAGGAAAAACCACCTTACTGAATTTGCTAAATGGTATTATGCTACCTTCAAGTGGCACCATAGCAATTGAAGGCGAAACAATTAGTGAGCTTTCAAACTCAAAACGAGATGCCTTTCGTGCGCAAAATATTGGCGTGGTATTCCAACAATTTAATCTAATTCCCTATTTAACCGTGATAAAAAATGTTCAGCTAGCTGCCTACTTTGCAAAGCAAAAAAATAGAGACTTGAAACAGCATGTCGCGCATTTAATAGAATCTCTAAACCTGCCATCAAATGTCCTAAATAAACAGGTTGGTCAGCTAAGTGTTGGTCAACAACAAAGGGTAGCAATAGTCAGAGCACTCATTAACCAACCAAAAATACTGTTAGTTGACGAACCTACTTCAGCATTAGATGCTTCAGCAAGAGATGCCTTTATGAAGCTGTTAATGAACGCCTGTTCTGAAAATAAAACTACACTTGTTTTTGTAAGCCACGATAAATCACTTGGCAAATATTTTGATAAGGAAATAGATTTAGGGTTGTTGAATACAGCCTATTCTTGCTCGCCTGAAACCGAAATACAGAACGCTTCTAGTAAGGTGGCACAATGAAGATGCTATTTTCAGTTGCTTGGCAAAGCTTACTCAGTAGAAAGAAAACCGTTATTTTAACCTTTTTGTCTTTAACAATTAGTATACTAGTTTTGCTAAGTGTTGAGCATATTCGCTTACAGGCAAAAGAAAGTTTTAATCGCACTATTTCAGGCGTAGATTTAATTGTTGGCGCACCCAGTGGACAGTTAAATTTATTACTATATTCAGTGTTTAGGATGGGTAGCCCCACTAGTAACATTAGCTATGAAAGCTTCGAAATGCTTGAAGAGAATAAATTAGTAAATTGGGCCATTCCTATTTCATTAGGCGATTCCCATAAAGGGTTTAGGGTAGTGGGCACTAATTCCTCTTATTTTGAATATTATAAATTTGGCAACAAACAAGCACTCACTTTTACAGATGGAAAAATATTTAACGAATTATTAGATACCGTCATAGGTGCAGATGTTGCCAAAAGTTTAAATTACAAAGTAGGTGACAAAATAGTGATTGCCCATGGCTTAGGTAGCACCAGTTTTGTTAATCATGACCAAGCACCTTTTGTAGTGACAGGTATTTTAGAAGCCACTGGTACGCCAGTTGATAAAACAGTACACGTTAGTTTAAATGCGATTGAAGCGATACATTTATCAAACGATGCCTTACAAAAAGTACTGAGTAACCCAAATGAACTCGCCCCACAGCCTGATAGTATTACCTCAGTTATGCTTGGACTAACCAGCAAATTTGCTACCTTTGGGTTGCAACGAAATATCAACAATTACCCAAATGACCGGTTAATGGCGGTACTACCTGGTGTAGCAATGGCTGAATTATGGACTTTAATGAGCACTGTAGAAAACCTACTTCGCGCCATTGCAGGGTTGGTATTATTGTCATCATTATTTGGTTTATCGACCATGTTATTAGCATCAATGAATGAGCGCCAAGCCGAAATTACCGTATTTAGGATTCTAGGTGCAAGCCCTGCAGTGGTATTAGTATTAATTCTGTTGGAAGCAATGATTATTACCTTACTAGCAATCGTCACCGCGATGCTTGTACTAACCTTTGCTCTTTATAGTTTAGAAGGTTGGTTAGCTGCAGAATATGGATTATTTTTGAGTTACAACATACTGTCACCAGAACTATTCATATTGTCAGGGGTTGTATTAATCGCAAGTGTTGTCGTGTCATTGCTGCCAAGTATAGAAGCTTATAGAAAGGCTTAGTTATTATCATTTACAAACTGGTTAGTGGAATGGCAGTTGTATTCTTTATTTGCTCCATTGCAAAGCTAGATGTTACGTCACTTAACTCAATACCTGCAATAAATCGTTTGTAAAAATGGTCATACCCCTGCATATCTTTAACTAACACTTTAAGCATATAATCGTATTCGCCACTTAACCTATAAATTTCGACCACCTCATCAAATGAAGAAGTGTGAACAGCGAATTTCTTTAGCCAAATAGAATCATGCTTAGCTGCTTTAATATGAACAAACACTGTAAGTAATATATTTAATTTTTCAGGGCAAAGTAAGGTCACTGATTTACGTATTATTCCGTTTTCTTGAAGCCTTTGTATTCTTCGCCAACAAGGCGTAGTAGTAAGGCCAACAAATTCTGCAATTTCTGCGGTTCCTAACGAAGCATCATTTTGTATCAACGACAAAATTTCCTTGTCAATCTTATCTAAATTAGTCATTTTTTCTTCATATTTATAAAATTGTAGAATATATTTTTACAATATCATGAAGAAATCGCTACTTACAGTAATTTTTTCTCATGCCGTTGTGGCAACATTTCCCTTATATTAATAACACTATTAAGAGTAGCATCGTGGGTTTAAATGAAGAGTTACACACTATCAATATAAAAGAGACGAGTTTTAAATTAAACACAGCTAACTACCAGTTGGATAAATCCGCCCATAACATCTTACCCAGTATTATGAGTGCGATTGGTAATACACCATTGGTGAGAATGCAAAATTTAATACACAAATATCAGTGTGGTGCAGATATACTCGGTAAACTCGAATACTTTAACCCTATGAGTTCAACAAAAGATAGGCCGGCAAAAGCCATGATTGAGGCCTTAATTAGCTCAAAAGCCTTTCATTCTAATACCCAAATTATTGAAGCAACCTCTGGTAACAATGGCGTGTCTTGTGCGTGGATTTGCGCAATGTACAACATACCATTAACCATTGTTATTCCAGAACATATGTCTATTGAAAGGCAAAAAATGATTAAACATTTTGGTGCTAAAGTCATTACTACCGCGAAAGAGCTCGGCACAAAAGGCGCAATTGATTTAGCCAAATCACTTGTTAATAGCACGCCCAATGCGGTTAGTTTAGATCAGTTTGGTAATTCAGCTAACCCATTAGCTCATGCCAATGGAACAGCACAAGAAATATGGCGAGATACAGCAGGAAATGCAGATATATTTGTGGCGGGAGTAGGAACCGGAGGCAGCATTACAGGCGTTGGTAGTGCATTAAAACAATATAATCCTGCAATTAAAATTATGGCTGTAGAGCCCAGTAATTCACCTGTTTTAAGTAAAGGGATAAAGGGTGTTCATAAGATACAAGGCTTAAGCTCAGGGCATGTACCAGACGTACTAAACCTTAATATAATTGATGAAATAATGACTATTGAAGATAATCAAGCAATTGAAATGGCTAGAGAATTAGCATTATTAGAAGGCATGGCAGTGGGTATATCTTCAGGCGCAACTGTTAGCGCTGCCATTAAACTAGCTCAACAACCAGAAAATGCAGAAAAACAAATAGTTGTGATACTGGCGGATACTGCTGAGCGTTATTATAGTACTGAGTTATTTAACGAATAAGTTAGGTTATTAATCAATTAGTTAAATCAAAAGCTACCTTTGGATAATACAAAAATTAAGCCTAATATCTGAAAACATAATGCAACATTTACTAACATGTCGTTATGTACTTTAAGGTTTTGGGCTTGCTCTAAATACGCTTGTTGTTGAAAAAATCTATCATCAATTCTCTCAATAACATCGCTTCTATAGTCATTAAATGCGGTTTGAATAGATTCATAACTTCTGTCTTGCATACTATTTTCAGCCGTTTCAAATAAGGCCAAAGTATCTCTAATAAACGCTTTTGATTGAACATGTTCGGCATCAGTAACCAACAACAATATAGCCATATCTTTGCGTCTTTCTAACGATCTAGTATTTTCCCATATTTCTCGGATTTGCTGAGCGACATTGCTTGCATCTTGTTCCCAATCACCAATTTTGTCATTATTTTTAGCAATGTAATAATTGGAAATAACGGCTGAGGCAATCGTTAATAGAATACCTAGTACTATTGGGGTCCATTTATTAAACACAAAGCGTTTTGCACTAAGAGAGGAATTTTTGATGTTTGTGGTATTAGTCATAATTTTTTGCGAATGAAACCTTAATAGAGCAACTAACACGAAAGAGTAAACGAAATTAACAATAAGGTGTTAGTACGGCATAACGTTTAGATACAAACGACATCACGACAAAATATGCTAAAAAATTTACTTACCATTTGTTCGAGTTTAAATAAATTTGGATTTACAGGTAACTACACTACCTATTCAATTGCTAACAATTCTACTTCAAAAATCAAAGTAGAACCCGGCTCAATACTACCAGCAGAATTATTGCCATAAGCTAACTCAGCAGGAATAAAGAATTTAAATTTGTCGCCTACTACCATTAATTGGACACCTTCTGTCCAGCCTTTTATTACTCTATTCAAAGGGAAACTAATAGGCTCTCCTCTATCTACAGAGCTGTCAAACACCGAACCGTCAAGAAGTGTTCCGTGGTAATGCACTTTAACCGTTGATGAAGCATTAGGATGTTCTTCCCCCGTTCCTTTTTCTAAAACGGTATATTGTAATCCAGAATTTGTCTCGACTACCTGCTCACTTTTTTTGTTTTCAAGCAAAAACTGCTTACCAACTTCCAAGTTTGCCACGGCTGCTTTTTTGTTTCCCGCACTTTTAACAAAGAAAAAAATAATGAGTGCAACGACTATGGCTATAGCAACATATTTCATTTTGAATCCTAATTCTTCTTATTTTTATTTCATTCAATTATCAGCTGAGGTCTTATTCAGCAGGTTTATCAGCTTAATTATATGCTAAAAATTAAATTAATAACATGGGGAAACTCAAGTGTTTATCCATCAGCATAGCTGCTAGTTTTAGTATCCTAGATTCCTGACCACTTGAACAGCTTTGGCTTAAAAATTGCTCCGTTCAAGATATATACTGGTATCGACGCGCTAATCTCACATTTAAACTATCGATTGCGCAAAGAGAGTGCAAATGCAATCTAATAACTCCCCAAATTGGGTAAAACTAAATTCGAGAACCTCTATTTTCGGCTCGATAATTGTGTCTATGTTTTTAGTGTTTATTCCGCATGCATTATCAGAACCTCAAGCAAGCGTCGCGCTTGAGAAACTAGCAAACAACTTAATTTATGACCGCTGCGAAAGTTGCCACAATGATTATACTTTCGAGACTGACTGGTCAGTTGAAGACGTTGACGTAAAGGATATCGCTAGCGGCGAAAATCAAGCGCTTTGGGAAGCGGTACTCAAAACAGTATCAATGGGCGATATGCCACCAGCAGATAAAAAACCGCTAGATCCAGAAAAAAAAGAAGCATTCCTTGCTTGGTTAGAATCGTCTCTTGATCAACATAGCGAGTTAAATCCAAACCCAGGCCGCGCCACTATCAGACGCTTAAACCGCAACGAATATGCTAACTCAGTAAGGGATTTACTTTCCCTAGATATTGATATTACTCACTCCTTACCTGGCGATGATTCTGGTTATGGTTTTGATAACAATGCAGATGTGTTGGGCGTATCAACCACATTATTGGAGCGATATTTATCGGTGGCAGGAAAAGTTAGTCGGCTTGCCACTGGTACCACTGGGTTGTCGGC
>DDIL01000174.1 GCA_002338515.1 Glaciecola sp. UBA1851
AGATTCAATATATTTTTCAAGCGCGTCTTCAATATCAGGTTTCTTTGGCATTGGTAATTTTATGCAAATCATATCCGCCTTTTGCTCCCTTGTACCATGGGCGCATGCTTCGTATTCGATATTACCAGGCTTGTTCTTTAACACACACTTCTTTTCCGGTTTTGGAATTTTTTGCATTACTGTATTGCCACTAAAACATTCTTTTAACCATTTTAAACTTAATGGAAACTCTTTTGACTCACCTTTTTGTGAGTATTCTATCATGTCCAATAGCTTGGTTAAAAACTCATCAGAATCATTTTGATGATATGGATTATGTTGCATCTTCAAAGCCATGCACGAATCAACGAACTTTTTTGCGTCATAATAGCGCATTTGGCTATCTTTCAAAAATCTGAAGACACTCTGCGACTGAACCAAAAGCTCAGCCGCAGCTTCTTCTTTACTTGGTGGCCCAGGTTGAAGCGCAACTCTTCCTGGTAATTCCTTATGTGGGGGCCTCCCTTCACTTAACCGAAACTCTGCAACATCGCCATCACCATACGTAATAGTATGCATTTCTGATGATAGATCATAACTCGTCACTTCACCTTTATACCATTTACTGCTATCCCACTGTACATTCACTTTCTTGCCAACCAGCGACTTAGGATCTACAGTACTTAAATCTATTATTTCATACTCATTGTTACGCAAATTTTTAACTGGAGCATTTAAAACCCCTTCCCGGATCTCTTTTATTAAATACAATTGCTGTAACACAGCATTCATATAGCAAGTGCAACCTTGATTTTTTAAACCTACATATCGACTTTCTTTTTTATCCACATCTGGTTCATAAGCCCAACCAATCTTATCAGCACGTACACTATTTTTAAATTTTCCAGCAAGTTGAACAATTTTGGATAAACCTGCAGGATCTACCTTCACCAGTTGTTGCAACAGTTTGAAAGCATTGTGACGAGTGATTGGCAATCTGCACAAAGGCCATGCATCCTTTGCATCTATCGTAGGGACAGAAAATAAATACTTGGAATAAAGCTTTTCTACAATTTCTGGTTCATTTTCAATTACGAATTTGTAAGCTGTTGGTTGCTTTTCAATGAGTTTAGCAAATAATTTTAAACAAGAAATTGAAAAAGAATGTTTAAATCCCGTGTTAATGTTTCCACTGTATTGGGATAGGTATGGCTTCTCATCATTCGGATATGATTTCAGGCTGCTCACAAGGTAGTGCACAACTTTTGCCAGCATGTCTAAATTAAGTTTTTCAGTTAACTCTTCAAACATTGTAAAAAATTGAGGACAAGTTCCAACATCGCCATTTACTTGGCTAAGAGCAGTGTGCAATAAATCAAATATACGTGGGAAAAAACTTTCTTTTTCTGACATCTGCAGAATCAACGCAGCTGCTCTCTCACGAACTTTCTTTGATTTGTAACGTAAAATAACATTCTGTATCAAAAATTCCAGCTCATTTGATGCAAATAATTTCTCCATTTGCATATCCCCATTTCCTTGTTTTAATATAAATTGCAATATTTCCAAGGTATCAATTAAAAACTGCACTTGATTGATACCACCAAAATTATTTACTTGGTTTGATTGCGCTTTAACACTTGATGCAATAACATCAATCATTTGATCTATAACTTCATCAAGATTGACTGTGTTCTTAATAGTCAACTCAGCACTTTCTGATAAAACATGATTATCAGGAAATCCCAATAAGCAAAATTTTAAAATTCTTATAGCAATAGAGTGCCCTAAAGCAGGAACGATATTAGCGTCTTTCTTTAAAAAATCAAGTACATGTTTAAAGCCATTTGAAGCAATAAACCTTTCTCTCCATTGACCCAGTTCTTCAGCGGTTTTTGATTCCGACGGTACTAAACAAGAATCAATCACTTGCAAACAATAAATAGCTCGATACACAGACCCATCGATTAGCAATGTTTTCCATGTATTATCATTCATTTCCATTGTTTTAGCCTCCACGCTTGTTAATATTTCTTCATGCGTTGGCAAATCCATTAAAAATTGCCAGATCGCACCACGTAACTGATCGTCTTCAGTGGTTCCGAGCAGTTGAAATAAAATTTCGATATATTTTGAAGACGTTGCTATTAGGTCACCCGGACTATCTTGGTTATCATCATCATCATCGGAGACGTTCATACCACCGTAATTTGGGCTTGTCAAAATAGCAGATACTTCATCCCCATCGGTAAGGCCTACTTGGTTTAATGTTTTACGTTTATTTCGTAAATCAAGTCGGCTACTATTATTAGAATTTATAGAGTTGATTAGTTTCACATTATTTGCATTATGATTGTATTTATTTGAAATGAAATTGACCAAAGAATTTATAGTCATGTTTGTATGTACTTTGTATGAGGTTTGTTCAAGATTTCTTTGATTGCCTTGCTGTTGCGAATTTAATCTATATTGGGAATTGCTACTTTGTATTTTCCTCACCTTAATAGTTAGTTTGAACGGCGAACCCCTTCCTCGTACTTGATGTGCTAACGATGTCCCACTTCCACATTGTGAAACAAACTTTTTTAATAAAAATATTACTCGAGAATGTTCCTTAACTCGTTGATCTTCTGATTTATTATTACTATCATTATTATCATCCTTCTTACATAATTCTTCAAAGCATCGATTTAAAAATTGCGTATGCGTACTTTCATCAAAATTCTTTATGTTACGATATAGACTCAGGAGTAAACTGGCTGCATTTTTGTAGCATCCTTCATTCCCTTCTATTGTTACTTTCCATAACACATCAATGCCTGATAAATCTAAATCATAAACATCCATTGAATTATCAGTGGAGTAAATGTTAGATATTTTTTGAGGTGTACATTCTTGATTGACACTGATGAATAAATTACGAAAACATTCGTATGCGTTAGTCGTGCATGCTTTTGGATCAGAATAAAGCTGTTTACAAATCATCCCTTCAAAAATCGCTTGGCGTATGTTGACATCAAACGCCGGGTACAATTTACGTTCCAGTTGTTGGCTAGCAGCGCCCGACATCCACCCAATCAATACGTTTCGTTCCTCCGTTGAAGATAATAGATCCCATAATTGCTTCATTTGGCTTAATGTTAAACGGGGTCCATCATCCTTCCCGTTTAACGCTCGTATCAAATCGAGCCTAATTCTTAAGTAACGCTTATATCGACCCCTGCTCGAAATTTCTTTAGATTTTCCTTGCATTACTTTTAGCTCATCAAATAAAAGCACTTTAAGATTTGTACCCCGATCATTCCATAGCTTTAATAATGGTTCTCCCGTAGTATATCCTAAAACCAATCGAAGCATAATGGTAAATACTCGCAGCAACCTTTGGTTCATATCTTCCCCTTCTGATTTGGATGCAGTTTCCATAGCCATTTGAATATTTCTTATGCATTGAGCTGCATATGCATCCCTGAATTTCTTCCCCCGTTGTTGACTTAGAGCTTGTTCCAAAAGAGCTAAAATGTCTTTATCTGCCCCAGTGGCATAACTTGCTGGGTTGTGCAACAAGGACCATAAAAAGTCCAATAAAGCTTTTGTAGTTTTCAAACCTTTTTGAAGCAACACCCTAATATTATTATTATTGAAATTATTTCCTACTGCTAATTGTTTCGCAAATGCTAATGCTGCTTCATAATTCGTCTCACCTGTTTTCTGTACCATTTGCAAAAATGGTATCAATAATTGCGCAGATATATACTTTGCTACAGAGGCTAAAATATTTTTAATAGCAAGTTCTAATTCCTCATTCGTTGTTTTCAATGATTTTTCCCAAATAAAACGTAAATCCTCCATCTTCAATGCATTTGTATCGACTAAAAATCGAAACAACGGTTCGCATCGCGAAACGATTTCTTTATGTATACCATCTCCAAAAATTTCCTCAACAAATTGCATTTCTCTGACCCACAAGAGCATTTTTTGCTCTAGACTATCACCAGTATCTTCATCTGCATCGTCATTGCGTATTTCAAGAATTGTTGGAGTTGGATCAGATCCTTTTGCTGCTTTCCCCCATCCAGTCATTGGTGGTAAAATTTCTGGATTTTTGGCACTATAATAATCAACATCTTTATCTGAACCAGGACTATTTTCATCAGCCCATGAGAGAAACCATACTTTCGCCCCTTCTCTCATCTCACAACGAAACAACGTTACAATAGACGGCTCGCCTTTCTCTGGTTTATCAACTTGATGTTTCCACATAGGTGCACCCTTATGCATTCCCTCCCGTGCATATTCACCATTTACAAATGGAACCCCAGCACCTTCTAATCGAAAGCCAAATGGTGGTTTGCGCATGCGCCGTGCATGTCGATTTAGCATTTCAATCTGATCAATTGCATGGAGGCGTTGTGGAAACGAACCACAATTTAAAAACATGCCGGTTAATTTCAACCAAAATTCAAAAGGAACGGATGGATCAAAGTTTTCTTTTAGAATTCTTCGTAATAAATTATTGACACATTTCACAACCGAATCCATTTGGTCCATATCTTCCTTTTTTAACAGTTCAGAAGTCAAAGCACTCACTTTTTCAATCGTTAAATAGCATATGTCTTTCACGACACCAGCTGATTCAGGATCTGCATTGCCGCACATTTCCAGCAAAACTTTCATATTTTCAGCACCGGGCCACTCGCGATCTTTTAAAGCTTTATAAACGACGGTAAAGCCTTGACAGTCGTTAAAATGCTTGATGCAACGGGCGTGTACTTCAGGTGCACCGAGGCTTTGACGATAAACGTTTCTTTGTCCACTATAATATTCCCGGGACTTGTCAAATACAAGTGCCAAAGATTCAAAAGCTACCATTTGTATTTCTTCATTGTCCGAGGGAATCAACTTGACTATGATTTCAGTTGAGTACAACAAACTACGTTCAATGCAATTTTTCATATTTTGATTTAGTTTACTCGGAAATTGCATTAATAGCACATTTACCAGCTGTTTTAGTGTTTCTTTCAAAAATTCGATAGTTGCGTCTTCCTCAATCGTTTCAGACGCCATACGTAATGAATTTACAGATGGGCTGTAACCGACTGAATTATTTCTAAGGCCGTTTTTTATTTCCTCAAATAGATCTTCTTTGGCCCTCGAGTTAATAATTTCATAACCCATGTCAAGGTTATTACCATTATTATTTCCACCACCTTTTTGTTCCATATTTTGTTTTTATATTAATATCTGCACCTTTTCTTGTTCACTATAACTAAGTGTTATTAAAATATTTTATA
>DDIL01000108.1:0-416 GCA_002338515.1 Glaciecola sp. UBA1851
GTCATCTGCGTTATATTCAACACTATATTTTGTTAAAGAAGCTATCACTCTATCGCGAGGAAACATTGTACTTCCTTTAACAACGGTGGCCGGTGCTAGCCCGTTCACGTTAACTAATGGAGATAATTCTATGGCAAGCTCTCTGACCAAATGATTAGCCGCGGATTTACTAGTATCGTATGCAAGTGAACCTTTTTTCGCGACCATGCCGTTAACACTCGTTGTCAATACAAGCGCACCAGGTAAACCTTGAGCGTCCCAAATTTTATTCGCTTCGGTACCTACTATATAGCCACCTTTAACGTTAACAGCGAAACTTATATCAAACATTGCATCATTACTCATACCGCCTTGGCCCGGAGCAAGAAATACACCGGCAGTAACAATTACTTTATCAATTCCGCCATAAGCTAAAA
>DDIL01000108.1:791-17859 GCA_002338515.1 Glaciecola sp. UBA1851
CAAACAACATGCGCGCCCTCTTTCGCTACGCGAAAAGCGGTTTCTTTACCAATACCGTCTCCAGCACCAATAACAACTACAACATCTCTTGCTAGAGGAGCTTCTTTAGGCATACGTTGAAGTTTTGCTTCTTCTAGCGCCCAATATTCAATATCAAAAGCTTCTTGCTGTGGTAAAGCCGTATATTCGCTAACCGCTTCTGCACCGCGCATAACCTCAATTGCACAATTGTAGAATTCTGTGGTTACGCGTGATTCGCTTTTGTTTTTGCCCCATCCTATAATACCAATACCCGGTATTAAGATAACTGTCGGACTTGGATCTCGCATGGCAGGTGAATCATCACGCTTACAATTGTTATAATATGTAGCATAATCAATACGGTACTGTTCAATGCCTGCCTTTAATTTACCGACTAAATCATCGAAAGAATCTGATTTAGGATTAAAGTCAACATAAAGTGGTTGAATTTTTGTTCTTAGGAAATGGTCAGGACATGACGTCCCAAGCTTAGCCAAACGAGGAGCATCAACACTATTGACGAACCGAAGAGCATTTTCGTCGTGCTGCACGGTAGCGATAAATTTAACTTTACTGGAAATAATACCACGGGCTACAGGTAAAAATTTTCTAAGTAATGCAGTGCGTTCTTGTTCAGACAAACTTTCAACTTTTTGCCCACCAAATGTATCTGCGCCTTTATCATGTGCTTCAATATATCTGGCTGCAGTCTCAATAACCCACAGAGATGTTTCATAACAACTTTTGCTTTCAGAGTCCCAATTGGTGTGGCCATGTTGCCCTAGCAATATACCAATACTGTCAGGCTTCTGTGCATATGCTTCTTCGCATACTTTAGCTGCTTCCCAACCTGGTCGCATCCATGGCACATAAGCCATTTTGCCGCCCCAAACTTTCTCTGTTAGCGCTTCTTGGTCTTTACATGACGCTATTGCAATAACTGCGTTTGGATGAAGATGGTCAACATGTTTTTCGTCGATCATTGAATGAAGAGGTGTATCTATAGACGACGCTCGTGGGTTTAGGCAAAAGTTACAATGTTTATACATTCCCACCATTGCATCTTCGCCAGAAGACTTATAACCCACTTCTTCTTGCTTTTGATAAACGCCTTCAAGCGAAGTTAATTTATCTTGATACAAAGATGAGAAGTTTTCTTCTTTCGACGTTCTTAAGTCACCCCCCGAACCTTTGACCCACAATACCTCGACCTGTTCACCCGTTAACGGATCCGTTTCCATTAATTTAGCAGAAGTATTACCACCACCAGTGTTAGTTATCCTTTGATCGGCACCAAGAATATTAGACCGATAAACTAAATTCTGTAAAGGAGTCAATTTATTTGCGACTTCGTCGTCCCAATTGTAATCAACATGGATGAAATCTTGTTTTTTCTTTGTCATTAGATGACCCTGTTGTAAGCGTGAAAAAATTGAACAATGTAAACTAAATGTTTACTTAATATTACAGCTTTAACAAACATAGTCAACCACAAATAATCAATTTCAATCATTAACATTCACGCACTTCGTCCTAATCTCGCATTGACCATATTGTCATATTCTTGCTTTGTTAAGCATCCTTTGTAAGTGCCTGGTATTAATAGGTAATCTGGGTTAGCTTCTTCAGATGTATAATAAATATGAAAGACGATTTCCTTAAACTTCCGATAATTTATAGATAATTGACTGTCTTTATTCTCAAAAGATTGTTCATCTATGTTGGTCATTAACCTTACCCGTTGTGAATGAGGTAATTGGGAATAAGATAAATTATGACTATCCAACGCAATCTGCTGTATCTGCGTTATGAGTGATTTAAACCTTGCTTTGGTATCGCTTCCTGCCCAAGTTAACATCATCGAATCAAGGACTGGTATAACATGCGCCTCAGTTGCTCCAGGAGTACTAGTTCTTGGAATCATTATCTCGGCAATATCAGCTAAAATAGTTAATTCTAATTTATCAAAATACTTACCGTGCTTTGCAACATTCTTTACATTTTGTTTATTGCCGCTATCTAATGAAAAAGCAAGAACGGGTGCAGTCACTAAATAAGCCATAGAGCCTAAAAAAACTCGTCGACTGATTGTTTTATTTGTCATAATTTTTCCTACAATATTTACTCTAGTCTTGTCAGATTCAAACACAAACTATCAATTGTGACCCTAATGGAAAACACATAAGCAATCATCGAGTAGCTTTATGTGTAATATAATGTTAAATAATTTAGACTATCATTAACATTCCCCCAAGACAACCAATTAAAAATCATATACAATCAATTTCAATCACTATTTGGAGATTCACATTTGGCTAAATTCTATTTTTTGATTTTGTTTGTCAGTATGCCAATACTTTTCTCATGTTCGTCTAATAATTCAACTATTGGTACTTTCCCTAAAGTCAGTGTTCAACTGCATTCAGTTAGAGATGATGTATCAAATAATTTTGAAAACACATTAAAAACTTTGGCCAGCATGGGATTTGAAGGAGTAGAATTTGCAGGTAGATACGGACCATATACTGATGACGCTAAAGGCTTAAAAAGCTTTCTTAATACAATTGGATTAGAAGTAAGTGGTGCGCACTTATCTATGCGTCAGCTTAAAGGAACAGAAAGCAAGAAACATCTGACTTTCTTAAAAGAGCTAGGTGCAAAATTAATTATTATTCCTTTTGATAAACGTGCTAATAACCCTAGTGAAATTGATGAACTTATCGCTGACTTCATTCAGTTAAATACAAAAGTAAATGAAATGGGTATGCTATTGGGCTACCACAATCACTCACAAGAGTTTGACACTTATTTAAATAGCACATTTTGGGATTATATAGCTGAAAACACACCTCAAAATTTCGTCTTACAACTTGATGCCGGCTGGGTAAACTTCGCCAACAAAGACCCTATCACATATGTTAAGCGCTACTCTAACAGAACACTATCAACCCACATAAAAGTAAGAACCTATAAAGGTAAACCCGGAAGCGTTGCAAACAACGCGAAAGTCATTATTGGTCAGGATGATTATGCTTGGGATGAACTTATACAAGCCAACATACAATACGGTGGTACTCAGTGGCTAGTAGTTGAGCAAGAGGAGTACCCCAAACCACTCACTCCAATTGAAGCGGTGGATGCTTCACTAAATGGTCTTAATAATATTTTAACCAACGTGCAAAAAAGTAAAAAATAATATGTTTAGAACATTAATTTCAATCACCCTAGCTTTGATGTTTAACTTAGTTACTCTACCAAGCCTATCAAACGATTTAGTACAACACTTTGAGAATCCAAAACAACATCACAAACCTTGGGCATTCTGGTATTGGATTAATGGCAATATTACTGAAGAAGGAATATATGCAGATTTAAAGTCTATGTCTGAGGCTGGTTTGGGGGGTGTCGTACTCATGCATATTAATGAGCATGACATGATACCAGAAGGGCCTGTTCGCTTCTTATCAACAGAATATAAAGCACTATTAAAATACACATTTGATACTGCTGAAAAATACAATCTTCAGGTCAATTTATATAATAGTGAAGGATGGTCAGTCGCTGGTGGTCCTTGGATTAAGCCCGAGATGGGTATGAAGGAGTTAGCCTGGAGTGAAATAAACACCCAAAGCAGATATCAAAAAATACAGTTTCCTAAACCACATGCTCCCCTAGGTTTTTATAAAGACATTGTCACTCTTGCTTTTCCTACTCCAACAAACCATATAGAGCCTTCTTTTAATGAACTCATTAAAAGCGTATATGTTAGTGGCAAATCGTCACAACAGAATACAAAAAATGAAGGCCAAGTAGTTGTAGACAAGGATTGGAACACCCTATCAACTGTTACACAAGACGCAAAAACAGGTGAAAGATTTATAAAATTATCTTTTCATAAGCCATACACTTTTAAAAATGCATTTATTAAGTTTGCTGCATACGGCATGATGGGCCGAAATAATATGCTTATCTCAAATGACGACAAAACCTATACAGATGTCGCTTCAGCCAAACGAGGGCAAATATACGATGACATCGGCTGTTTTGAATTCAACCAAGTAACCGCTAAATATGTAAAGTTTGTGTTTAAGCCCACAGACAACAAATTATTGTACACAGCCATGCCAAAAGTCACGGCAGCGGTGCGCGAAATTAGTTTAGACAATCGTGATAAAACAAAAGATTGGTGCCGAAAAGCTGCGCACTCGTTCCCTTTTTTTAATCCAGAAGCTGAGCGAGTAGAGTTTACCAAACAAACTAATCAAGCCTCGACTATTCCCTTTGAAACAATCATCGATGTTAGCCAATACCTTGATCATTCGGGTACGCTTAATTGGACTCCCCCTAGTGATAATTGGACAATAGTGCGTTTTGGTATGAGCTCGACAGAAGCAATTAATAGACCAGCGTCTGAGGGTGGCGAAGGGCTAGAAGTGGATAAAATGAACACATCGGCTTTAGATGTGCATTTCAATGGACTATTGAAAGTGGCGAAAGAGCTGGCAGGTGACAAAATAGGTAGCACCTTTTTTAGCACACACGCTGATAGTTGGGAGGTAGGACGTCAAAATTGGACAGATGATTTTGCTAACGCGTTTAAACAAAAGAAAGGCTATTCCCCCCTACTTTATTTACCCGCTACCTTAGGTTATGTCATTGATAGCCCTAACACAACAGAACGTTTTTTGTGGGATATGAGAAAAACTATTGCTGATTTGATTGCTGAACGTTTTTATGGCGGAATGAGAGAACGCGCTAATGCCATGGGTATAAAGTTCTCAGCACAATCAATGAAACCATTTATTGATAATATCTATGCGTTAGGTCAAGCGGACCTTATTTCTGCAAATAACAATTTTAGAGCATTACCCACCTCAAACAACATGTTAAGTCAGCGCAGTGCATATTTCACCGCAAAAATGACAGCTTCTGCAGGTTCAATATATGGTCGCTTTGTTACCTCTGAATCTTTTACTGCTTTACCTGAAGCAAACAGATGGCTCAATCATCCTGAATATTATAAGCCACAGGCTGATATTGATTTGGCAGCTGGAGTGAATCAAATTACCCATCACTTGTTTACGCATCAACCATGGGTATCAGTTAAACCCGGTATGACATTAAACTACTGGGGGGTGCATTATGAGCGCACTCAAACCTGGTGGCATGAAACCCCCTCTTGGAACAACTATTTAAGTAGAGTACAAAGCTTACTCAGCCAAGGACAGCCAGTTTTTGATATTCTGCATTTACTGGGCGATGATAGTTCCACTAAGGCCGACTCTCATTTTATAGATAGTGTTTTACCCAAAGGGTACGATTTTGAATTTATCAGCACACATGGCTTATTAAACCAGTTAAGCGTTAATTCTAATGGCGATTTAACCTATCCAACTGGGCGCACGTATCAAATTCTTAATCTTGCCGATGATGTAAGCATGCGTCCTGAAGTCCTAAACAAATTGCTACAACTATTAAAACAAGGTGCAATTATTGTTGGCAAGCCACCAACAGGTTCGCCTAGTTTACAGGGTAAAGACCGAACAAATAAACGAGTTAATGAACTCGCAAAAAAAGTTTGGGGAGGTCAATTTAATAACCAAGTATTTACAGATATACCTTCTGCTTTACAGGCATTAAATATACAGCCTGACTTAACGCTCGAGAATACAGACAGTAAGTTAGTATGGCGACATCACCATGTAGCTGAAGCTAACCAGGATATCTATTTTATTTCAAATGTTGGTGCAAAACCAACAGAGTTTACAGCGCATTTTAGAGTACTGGACAAGCAACCTGAATTGTGGAATCCGTACACGGGAGAGCGTCAATTAATAAAGGAATTCAAACAAACTCCAACACATACCATTATTGATTTAAAAGCTAATCAAGTAGAGTCTTATTTTGTTGTTTTTTCCGAAAAACCAAGTACCTCAGATATATTTAATTCATCACCGTTAAAAACTGCAAAAACCCTTAATTCACCATGGAATGTTGAATTTATTAAAGGGGTAGATAAGCCAAAATCAGTTAAGCTAAATACACTGATAGATTTAAAAGACCACCTTGAAAAGAACATCAAATATTTTTCTGGAACTGCTCTATATACCACTAGTTTTGAATACAATCCCAGCAAGAAAACAGACTATTTTATTGACCTAGGCGATGTGCACCAGTTTGCAAGGGTATTTATAAATGGCCAGAATTTGGGTGTAAAAATGTGGTCACCTTACCGTTATAATGTGTCCAATTTATTATTAAATGGGCAAAACACATTAGAAATCGAAGTCACAAATTTATGGCCCAATCGTTTAATAGGTGATGAACGAGAATATGAAGATACTGCTAATTGGAAACCAAATGGTTACCAGGGAGAGCAACTAGTAGCGTTTCCTGATTGGCTAAAAGGCCATAACCCTCAGCAACCGGGAGAACGAAAAACGTGGGCAACATGGAAGCATTGGAGCAAAGAAGATGCGCTTATACCTTCTGGTTTACTTGGGCCAGTAACGATAATGGCGCAAAAGAAATAAAATCTCACAGAGTAGGTTTAATTACTGGTTTTGTTCATCTGCTAATTTTTGCGCAAGCATACTCAATTCGGCCGCTTTAAACACATGCTCCTGCGTCATAGAATGCTCGGTTCTATTAATACAATCTAGAATTAACTGGCCAAAAAATGGAAAACTTGATTGGCCATGACAATCAATTTCATGCTCGCCACTTTGGTCGGTTAAAAACAGAATAGACGCGGGTGATTGTCTGCCCACATCATTATATTTCCTGCATTCAATTGAGCCTTGTGTTCCTAAAATAAAGGTTCTTCCGTCTCCCCATGTTGTTTGACCTTTAGGGGTGAACCAATCAACGCGAGAATAAAATGACACGCCGTTATTGCCGGTCATAGACATTTCCCCAAAGTCTTCTAACTCCGGCTTGTCATGGTTAGCCAAATTTGCCACTCTAGCAAAATTTACAGTTGCTTCTTTTACACCGCCATAGCTTAAAAACTGTTCCACTTGGTGTGAGCCAATATCAGTTAAAATACCGGCATAATGACGTTTCTCAAAGAACCACTGTGGACGTTTGTGCTTTGCGAGTCGATGGGGCGCAATATTAATGACTTGTAACACCTGACCTATCGCGCCTTGTTTAATTAACTCACCCGCATGCCAAGCTGCTTCGTTGTGCAACCGTTCAGCATAGTACACACTATAAAACCGCTTAGTCTTTTCTGCTATCGCTTTTAATTCGTATAACTGTTCTAACGTTGTAAAGGGAGATTTGTCGGTAAAATAATCCTTACCCGATAACAATACTTGTTTACCTATATTTGCGCGTAAACTTGGAATGGCTGCTGCAGCAACTAGCTGTGTTTCTGTATCCTCCAAAATCTGTTCAAAACTTTCAGCGATAATAGCTTGGGGAAATCTTTGACAGAATTCTTTTAAACGCTCGGTATTATTGTCGTAAACGTATTTTAATGTTGCACCAGCTTGTAAAAGCCCATTTGTTTGGCCATTAATATGGCCGTGATCTAAAAACGCTACTGAGAAAACAAACTCATTCGGTTTAACTACTTTTTTAACTTGACCAACAGGCGCATAATTAGCGCCATCTTTTATATTTGTTTTTTGCATTAAAAAACGCCCTAATTAAGATAAATTTACCCATACATAATATAAAACACTGGCTAATACCGTGATGATACAAAGCGCCATTGCAACGTTAAACAAGTGCCGTTTAGTACCTGTTGGCATGGCATCGCCCAAGTAATCAGATCTATTATGTAAAACCGCCCAACCTATGTAGGCAACCGGCAGCAAAAAGCCACATATAGCCGCCGTAGGAACAACCACGTATGGTCCCATTGTTGCCCAGAAAAATACGCCTAGTACGGCGGGAGTAGGAGCAAGCAAGGCCAATTTATATTGTAAACTGCCCTCTTTGAATTTAAACATGGCGGCTGCCGCTGACCCACAACATAACATATGCATAACTAATGAGCCCACGGCCATACCAAGAATACCCGTGGCAAAAATAAGGCGACTGGTAAATTCATCTAGACCGGCTGACATAAACATCTTGCCCGCTACAGTTGGACTAAGTCTCCCTTGAATATCTACATCACCATTATAAAATGCACCTGCAGCCGCGATGGAGATTAATCCAGTAACCAAAATGTAAGGTAAAACAAGACCTAAGCCAATATCATAGCGAGATAAGGTAACGTGGGCTGGCTTCCACTTTTTATGCAATAACGTATAACCATAAATAAATGTCATATTAATCCCTACCGCGCTACCAAGCGCAGCCATGACAATCGTTACGCCTTGCTTATCAGTAGGTAACGAGGTGGGTACATAGCCAGCCAATACGTCACCCCAATTTATTTGCCCTTGCAAACTTGCACTAATTACCATCCATAAAAAAGCAACAATTACTAATGCAGTTAGAATCTTAATGCCTGTTTCAAATATATATATTGTATTTGCGCTGCTTTTTTGTGCCTCACTTTGGTCACTGGTCTTCTTACCATAATTCCATGCTGTAAAGGCACACAAAGCCCAGACTAAGATAGCCAGCACCAACAAATAGATATTTCGCAAACTCTCGTTTTCAACGTCAACAGAAAAGCCCGTTGACACAACAACAATTTCTTCTAGCATTGCAGCACTTAATGGATAGTGAGCAAACCCCCAGATAATGCTTGAAGCAAAGGCTGCAATTGCCCAGCTGTACGCAATAGGACGGTTAATGTGTTTTTTCATGGATTCAAATGGCGAGGCTTGGGTATGTAGCGTTTGATAGGAAAGTGCAAATAACATAATACACCCTATAAACATAGCAACAGGCTGTACCCATAAGAATTCATATCCATATAATGCACCAATTGTTAAAGAGGTAACTGCACTACCACCACCTAAGGTCATAGCGCCTTGTAACCACCCCGGACCACTCAATGCTAAGTAAGTAGGGACTCTTAAATGCCAAGGTTTTTTATCTAGCGACGTGAGTAAAGCTATCTGTTTATCTACGCCTTCTTTCATAATTATTCTTCTTTTAATGATTTAACGGTATGATGCAGACATGTCTATTTTTGCTTCGCGCGATGATTTATCCCTTAACTTAGACTCGGCTATTTTCTTGTTTAGGAGTTGTTGATACTTGCCACGATTAATGGGCATAGTGATATCATTATTTTGCCAAGTAGACATGAGCATGGCATTAGCAATATCTAATGAACAAAGGCCATCTTCAGCATTTGCAATAAGTGGCTCATTATCTAATATGGACCGTATAAAGTTGTTCATAATAACCGCGTGTTGATTAACCACGCGGCTGCCACTTAGTTCAGTAGTTTTTGTTTCTGGCATACCAAACATATCATCAGTTTGTTTGTTGAACTGTGTGCTACTTTGATTGTTTTCAATTAAGGTTAAATTTCCAGCATTAAAATACAGTGAACCTTTATCACCAATAATATCAAACCTATTTACGCCAGGTGCTTCACCTGTTGAGCCAACGAAGCTCCCTGTAGCACCATTTGAATAGCGAAAATAGGCCGTAACTTCATCTTCAACTTCAATGTCGTGATATTTACCAAATTCACAAAATGCACGCACCTGAGATGGCATTCCACAAATCCATTGAAATACATCTAAATTATGAATAGCTTGATTGACTAACAGTCCTCCACCTTCTCCCTTCCAAGTTGCCCGCCAATCGCTAACTTGAAAATAAATCTCAGGTCTAAACCAATTTGTCATGGTCCATTGTGTACGTTGGATTTTGCCTAATGCTCCACTTTCAACAATTTGTTTCATTTTAACAAAAGTTGGGTCAGTTCTTTGATTCAGCATCAAGCCAAACTTAGTATTGGCGTTTTGGCAATCTAGTAGTACCTCGCCCTCGTATGATGATAAGCCAATTGGTTTTTCAAGCATTACGTGAATGTTGTTTTGAAGCGCGTATTTTGCTATTTCAAAATGCGTCATTGAGGGGGTAGCAATGACTACCGCATCAATTTTTCCAGAATCGATTAACAACTTGTAATCATTAAAGTGTTCAACGCCAAATTCTTTAGAACAAGCGTTGGCTGCGCGTGAACATGTCGCTGTAAGTTTCGCATTTTGTACATGTTCGTTTAATATATTATTAATGTGTTGCAATGCAATATTGCCTAAACCAACTACACCTAGTTTTATACTATTCTTTGCCATTTCTATCTTGTTGCCTTGATAATATCAAATGAAATTATTAAACATCTTGCACTTGTTGAAAAATGAATATCGGTTGATGCCATGAATCGCAATATTAGTTCAGTTCAGTTATGAAAACGTTTCTAAACTTGACAATATTGTCTGTTGTACCCGTTTCTATCAATTTCTTACTACCATGATGTTGCAGCGCAATAAAACCCTCGCTGTCGGTACTGTCTAAAACGTGCGTTGTCAGGATGTCATTAACATAAATTTTAATTTCACTTCCACGGCATTCAATACGGTAACGATTCCACTGGAGGTGCTGATAAGCATTTGCATGTTTACTTGTCCATTCAGGAATAAAATTTTTAATAAACTTTTCGTCTGGCTTTGAACGTTTTGGATGTGTAGGGTGTAACCATAATCTGCGTCCTTGATCAAAAAAACCACCACTCCATTTGCGCGGACTTGGGTCTACCTCAGCCTGATATCCAATTGCCACTACGCCATTTTTAGTTTGTTTAGTTTTACCACGAAACAAAAAGCCAGAGTTGCTATATTCTTCAACATCGGGTAACAATATTTCAGCGGTAAGCACAAAGTCTTTATATGTTTTCTTAGTGGTATAAAACCAATTTTTGGTGGATTTCAGTGTCAAGACACCATCAATGTATTCTGCAGACCCATAATTATATATATTCTTAAATTGACTGAGTTCCTCATCAAGTAAGTTTTGCGACCGACCTGTTGATGTACACCCCGTTGCTAGAAATAAAACGAACAACAATAACAATCCTAAAGATACTTTCATCGCCTCTCCAAACCTAATTGAGTATGAGTCAAAATGACTTATTTCGAATGTTCAAAAATTTCAGCAAACTATTACTTTATTGCAATAATTATTAATAAAATTTTTGCATAGCTATTCCAGTAAATTAAATACTTGGATTAGCTAATTGAATACTTTTAGCTAAATATGCAATATCTGATGCGGCTTTTTCTGCGTCTTTATCCAGCGGAAAAAATTCAGCGCCTATAAACCCATTGTAGCCAAGCTCTCGTAAACGCGTAAGCACATTGCCATAAGCCACCTCGCCTGTTCCAGGTTGATTTCTATAGGGTGAATCAGCTAGTTGAATGTAAGCAACCTGATCAAAGCCATTTTCTAAATGAGTGATTAAGTTGCCATTTGTTCGTTGCATATGGAAAAAATCCCAATTAATTTTTACGCTCGGGGAATTAATCTCACGACAAACGCTCAAAGCAGGTTCATTCCCG
This sequence comes from Glaciecola sp. UBA1851, assembly GCA_002338515.1. GTDB lineage: Bacteria > Pseudomonadota > Gammaproteobacteria > Enterobacterales > Alteromonadaceae > Glaciecola. The sequence continues at coordinate 12,296 of DDIL01000108.1, forward strand.
TAGATAAAATGCCCCCTATGAGTATATGGATTATAGGGCTCTATTGTTGCTACCATATTAACCGCTTCCAATCTTGGCGCAGCTTGTTTCAGCAACGACGTGTAATTTTCAACCATTTGCTTGATACTTAAGCCCTCAACTAACTTATGGCCAGTAACGTTGAAATTTGGCACACCCAAGGTTTTGCCAGATTCAATTGCTATTTCTAACCATTCCCAAAATGCGCCTTCATTTGCGGGGTCAGCAAAATTAGGTGGGTTAGGTGAGTAACTCGTTAACCGCATTTTTTGCTTTTTTATTTCAAGCGCAATGGATTCAGGTGTTTTACCCGATTGTTTATGATTAGGATTCCACATCTCTACTGCACTAAACCCTATGGCTTTGGCAGCAGCAATCCTCTCTAAAAATGGCATAGGTCTAAACCATTGCTCGATATTACATGCAAAAGAAGATAACCAAACTTTTCTTTCAGCTAATGGCATGATCTGACGCTGTTGGCTATTCGTGTTATTTAAAGTTGATTGCATATTACTTGAGCAAGCTGCCAACGCTGCGCTAGAACCAATAAGCAATGAGCCTGATACAAATTTTCGTCTATTCACTATAATCTTCCATTTTTCATGAGCTTAGCTGCATAGTCAGACGCTCTAGCCGTTAATGCCATATAGGTAAGTGATGGGTTTTGAGTGGCAGAAGATGACATCGCAGCACCGTCTGTAACAAATAAATTGGGCACATCATGCGATTGAGACCAAGCGTTTAATACGGATGTTCTAGGATTATTTCCCATACATGCCCCCCCCATTTCATGAGTTCTTGCGCCTATACTAATGTGCCTATTTCTACTCTCTTTATTTACTTTTATGTTTGTACACCCTCCAGCTTCTAGTATTTCTTTGATATCAATGGCAGCTTGTTCAGTCATTTTTCGCTCGTTTTCTCCCACCTTTGCATCAATATGTAAAAGTGGAATGCCCCATTGGTCTTTCTTAGTAGGATGTAACGTGGCTCTATTATCATAATAAGGCAGTATTTCGCCATACATGAATGCTCGAAATACCCATGGTCCAGGCTGATTCGCCTGTTCCTTTGCTTTTGCCCCGATACCTTGCTTTGCGCCATTGTTACCGGTGTTTGATCTAAAACTCGCAGCTGTTTGAAAACCATACCCTCGCACAAAATCAACGTCTGAACTTTTCTGTTGTCTGTAGTTCGGAATATAAGTCGCGATTGGTCGTCTTCCGTAAGAATAGTTATCTTCTAACCCCGGTACAGTGCCACTCGCTCTTACACCTGTGAAGTGATCCATAATGTAGTGTCCAACTGTTCCACTTGAATTTGCTATACCATTTGGGAAAGTACTTGATTTTGAATTAAGTAATATTTGCACACTACCCAACGCAGAAGCGCAAAGAAAAACAACTCGTGCTGTGTATTGTTTATGAAGTTTAGTTTTAGCGTCAACTACCGTGACACCAGAAGCTTTTTTCGTGAGCTCATCGTAATCAATATGTGAAACAATTGAGTCGGTTAAAACCGTTAAATTACCTGTGGCATCTGCCGCAGGAAGAGTTGCTGATAGCGAGCTAAAATATGCGCCAAATGTGCAGCCTCTTTTACAATAAGAACGCGCTTGGCATTGGCCTCTTCCTAGTTGCATTTGTTCTTTTGTTGGCTCAGTTAAGTTAGCTGCACGTGCAGAAATAAGGTGGCGATCTTTGTATTTTTTCGCCATATTTTGCGCAACCAATTTCTCTGCGCAGCTCATTTCCCATGCTTTTTGAGATACACTATCGGGAACGCTATCTAAGCCATCTTTGTTAGCAGATACTCCAATAAAACGTTCAACATACTCATACCATGGCTCTAAATCGTCATAGCCAATTGGCCACACAATGCCATGCCCATCATTAGCATTGGCCTCAAAATCCTTGCGCCCCCAACGATAGACCTGACGCGCCCAAGTTAACGATCTACCACCAAGTTGGTAGCCCCTCGTCCACATAAACGGTCTTTCTTCAGGGTGTGAATAAGGGTGCTCTTTTTCGTCGACAAAAAAATGCATAAATTCAGAACGGTATCGACGAAATTTTTGTTTAAATAATTGGTAACGCCCTTCTTCATCATATTTTTCTGTGCCCAAGTCTCTATTTTGCAGTTGCCAAGGCGCTTGCATATCTTTATATTCAGGGCCGCGATGTTCAATATGTCGGCCCCGTTCAATTACAAGTGTTTTAAATCCTTTTTCAGTAAATTCTTTTGCAGCCCACCCACCAGTAATACCAGAGCCCACCACAATAACATCATAATTTTGTTGGGTGCTTTTACTCATTAAATATGATCTCCAAATTAGGCATAGTGAGCGATTTTTAAAAACCGCCGTATAATATGACTCATAATGACTCCATTTGATTGTTAATGCAACATTTAGACAACATGTTTATCACAAAATTTTAAATACTTTGTTCAATACAATAAGTAAAATATGCTAAAGATGAGTAAGTGATGGATTAGATACAAATGAATATAATGATGAAATTCAATTATTAACTTTATGGTACTTAGATTGAGCAACTATAGCTTTTCAAAATATGCTGCAGCATTTTCAGTGGCACTTTCTATATGAATCCGCATCGCCTGTTTTGCCAGTTCAGGATCACCTTTTTCTAACGCATCAATAATGGCTAAATGCTCATCAATAGAGGGGTAAATATTTACATCACGCAGCCTCATGATGAATATTTGGCTTAGTCGAGATTGATTACGTAGATCCCATAACCATCTAATAATGTGATTGATTACAGAGTTTTTAGCTGCCTCTGCTATAATCAAATGAAACTTCATATCAGCAGTCTCAGAGGCGTCTTTCAGTTTTTGTTCCTCTTGCATTTCAATTACAATATTTCTTAAAGTTTGAATTTGCTCAACTGTTATATTTAATGCTGCTAAAGCGCATGCCTCTGTTTCTACTATATGCCGAGCATCCAATATTTCAAACGGACCATATCCCTCGTCTAACAAAGGCAAGCCTATTTCTTTATTGGACACATATATGCCCGAACCAGACTTAATGTCGATAACTCCTGCAATTTCTAATGCAATCATCGCTTCTCGAACAGTTGGTCTACTGACTCCAAGCTTTTCAGCTAGTACGCGTTCTGCAGGTAATCTTTCACCTGCTTTTATTTCACCGCTGTTAACCAGAGCGTTAATTTGCTCAGCTACTTTTAAGTACAAACGTTGCGCTTTAACTGTAGTTAAATGCATTATTCTGTTCGTTAAGTCGTGGGATTGATTCAACCATTATAATTTGTATGCCTTTTTAGCCAGCCCATAGGTAAGATCATATGCAACATCCATGGCGTCATTCATATCGATACGATGCTGCGCAACTAAATTTGCCAGAAAATGACAATCCATACGCCTTGCCACGTCGTGTCGCGCTGGAATCGATAAAAATGCGCGCGTATCGTCGTTGAAACCCACGGTATTATAAAAGCCAGCTGTTTCGGTTATTTGTTCTCTAAAACGTAACATGCCTTGTGGACTATCATGAAACCACCAAGAAGGTCCAAGTTTTAAAGCGGGGTAGTGACCTGCTAAAGGCGCTAATTCTCTACTATAAGTGGTTTCATCTAGGGTAAATAAAATAATCGTTAAATCAGAATTATTTCCGTATTTATCTAGCAAAGGCTTAAGTGCATTAACATATTCTGTTTGCATGGGTAAATCTGCACCTTTGTCACGCCCGAATTTATTGAATAATGTTGGATTATGGTTTCGAAAACTGCCTGGATGTATTTGCATAACAAGACCATCAGCAATACTCATACTTGCCATTTCAGTAAGCATCTGTGCCCTAAATATTTCAGCATCGTTAGCAGAAAAATCGCCCGATATGATTTTTTGATACAAACATTCACATTCGATATCCGATAAATCGGCAGTAGAGGCGGTTGGGTGGCCATGATCACTAGATGTCACACCTTTTGATATAAAGTATTCACGACGTTTTACAATCGCGTTTATATAACTTTGAAACGTATCGCAAGTTTCGCCTGTTAACTCAGCCAACCTAGAAATGTTAGATTCAAACCCTTCAAATTCTGGGTCTACTATAGGGTCTGGCCGAAACGCTGAAATTATTCTTCCATTCCAATTACTCTCAATAATTGTCTGATGATGCTCAAGGTTGTCTAACGGAGATTCAGTTGTTGATAACACTTCAATATTAAATTGGTCAAATAAAGATCTAGGTAGAAATTCCGGTTTTGCCAAAAAAGAAGAAATGGCATCATAATAGTGGTCTGCTGTATTTTCATCTAATTTTATGTCTAAGTTAAACACTTGTGAAAAAACGTAATCTAACCATAAACTCGAGGGCGTACCACGATATAAATAATAGTTAGTCGCAAATATTTTCCATATAGCTTTTGGGTCTCTCGCTACGTTCTTTGTTCCAAATCCTAGCTGTTCCATGGTTACACCTTGGCTAAAAAGCATGCGCACCAAGTAATGGTCAGGTGTTAATAGTAAATCAGTCGGATTTTCAAATGGCTTATTTAGTGAAAACCATTTAGGATCTGTATGTCCATGTGGGCTAAGAATTGGCAAACTCGCTACCGACTCATATAAATCTCGACAAATTTCTCTCGCTTTCGTTTCAACAGGAAATAAACGATCAGCATGCAGATTAAGCGGACTCGACATATTATTAGTAACTCCTAATAAACAAATTCAAAGGGGAATTAATGCCAGCATTAATCACACCATCTAATCATTATTTTAACGATTTAATTGATATTCCATAGCGCAAATTACACTTCGTAATTCAAATAACCCTTTTAAACGAACAAGGTAATTGTAACCTAGCTTAACGCCTGCTTTATTTTCAATAAACTAATTGGTTCAGATGGACCAAGCCAACGCCATGTTCCGTTCATGAAATCTCCTTCCTTTCCTTATTACGCCATTAAGCTCAAACCAATATTTTGAAGAAATAGTATAATTTGAAAATACGTTGAGTAACACGTGTACTTTAATGGCCAACAAACCTATGTCAAGTGGCCTTACCAATTTTCGCAAACATATAACGTGATTACATAAATGAAAATATGTTTAAGTTATTTACTCTAAATAGAAGCATAAAATAATTACAATCAAATACTAGGGTCTGCAGACGAACATTGTTTTGCATCTAAAGGAATTTATATAAATAAGAGCCTTTGTAATAAACTTGAATTTTTTCATTGACCAATTTGAAATAAATTGACGTATTTTATTATTGAAATGCAATATTGTTTATACAATTTGTGATTATTAATAATGGAGCCTTTTATGAAAAAACCTTCACGCTATTTTTTGTACCCTTTAACTTTATTCATTTTTGCGTGCTCTGATCCTGCATCAGAACAAGAAACAAGTGCACAAATTATTGATACAAAAAATGAAAGTGCCAGTTCAATACCAACATCTGATTTTGAAGGTAGTTTCAAGCCATCTGATATAAAAAAAGCAACCGACGCAGCCGCTCTATGGCAATTAGCGCACATGACTGACTTTGA
>DDIL01000108.1:18189-54222 GCA_002338515.1 Glaciecola sp. UBA1851
TAGCGACGGGTAATGAAAATTATTTACATTATTTAAGAGAGCATGGTAATGGGCAAAACTGGCAATTAGGACCTAGAGATTTCCATGCGGACGATCACGTAATTGCACAATATTACTTGCATATTTATGAAGAAGATAAAATACAACAGCAAATTACACCTACCTTAAAAGTGTTTGACCACATATTACAAAACCGACCAGACTCATCGCTTGATTTTGGCCCTATGGGAAAATATGCAGACCTTGACTATGAGCACGATTGTCAAAAACGCTGGTGCTGGTCTGACGCACTATTTATGTCACCTCCTGTCTGGTTTCATTTAAGCCAATTAACAGGAGACGAAAAATATGCAAACTATGCTCACAAAGAGTTTATAGATGTAACAGACTATTTGTTTGATACCAACGATAATTTGTTTATCAGAGATAGTCGATTTTTTGAGCGTCGCGAAGTTAATGGTTCGAAAATTTATTGGAGCAGAGGCAATGGATGGGTGTTTGCCGGCTTAACGAAAATAATGGACACCATGACCACTGATAATCCAAAGTTTGATTATTATGCTGAAATTTATAAAAAAATGGCACATAGTCTAGCAAACAAACAAGCTAGTAGCGGTTATTGGCCAGTATCTCTTGGTGCAGGCGAAATCTATACTGCAAATGAAAGCAGTGGTACGGCATTTTTTGTAGCCGGTTTAGCTTGGGGAATTAATCAAGGGCTACTTGATACAGATAAGTTTTTGCCCGTTGTTGAGAAAGGATGGGCAGCTCTTCTTAAAGCTCAACGAGCGGATGGTATGCTAGGATATGTACAGCAGATTGGATACGCACCTGATGAGGTTTCACCAGACCAAACACAGCTTTATGGGATGGGAGCATTTTTACTTGCCGGTACACAAATGTATCAATTAGCGCAGACTCAATAATGCAATAGGCATCAAGCGCAACTGTGCCTTGTGCTTCGAGAGCATTCAAATGCTAATTTCGAAGCACAAGGGTACGCCTTTTATATATCCATCGCTATGGTTTAGAATGTTTGGAAGTTAAGTCGTACATCTGTGATCCCGCTAACAAGAATGCACCAACACCATATAATTGCGAATCATCATAAGCCACCACATCGGGTTTATCATTTACGCCCTGTACCCAACCGAATTTCCCATCGGGGTGCACTGAGTTATTTAAGACATTCCAAGCCTTCAATATATTTGACATATACTGATTCTTTTCTAACAAACCTTGATTTACACCCCACAGTAACCCATAAGTGTAAAACGCAGTGCCACTTGACTCAGGGTATTTGTCTTTCTCACCCGCCAATAACGACATGGGCCAAGAACCATCTTGTTTCTGACGTTTAATAATGGCTGCTGTTAACTTCAGATACAAATCTTCATAATATGGACGGTATTTATGGTCTTGAGGCAATGCTTCAATAGAATTTACCACCCCAGCATAAACCCAGCCCATACCGCGAGACCAAAAAATTTGCTCCCCAAATTTGCCTTTTCTATCAAAGTAACGTGAATCACGGAAAATTAAGCCGGTTTTAGGGTCAAGCAAATAGTCTACTGTTGCTTTAAATTCTTTGTGAGCATATTCAATGTACCTTTCATCACCTGTCACACCCGATAGTGCGTAAAATGTGGGTGGAGCCATAAACAAAGCATCGGCCCAACACCAACGCCACTGACAATTATGTACGTTGTCTTTATTCCTTCCCGCAATAAACTCAAGGCTGTTAGTTGGGTTTTGTTCAATTAGCCAATCTAGCGTTTCTTCAACTGGAACCAGAGCTTCGTTGTTATTGTGGCGGTTGTAATACCACAAATTCATTTGTCCAATTACATGATCATCGGCAAAGTATTTTACTTTCCCCATTTTCCAATCATGATCATTCCCCACGTAACCCATCCATGTCTCATAAAATGGGTTGGGCGAGCGTTCAGCAAGTTGGGTAAGCCCAACATAAAAGGCCCCTTGGATCCATCGGCCATAAGATTCAGATCCCTTTTGTGCACGGCCAACATGAGGCATATATTGGGTTCGGGCAATTTGCCAGTTGGCTACTTTTTCCATAGTCGCCAACACAGAATCAGGTTTAGGTAAACTTTGCCTTTTAACGACCATTGATTCATTACCTGAACTATTAATGCTTGTAGCGCAAGCTGCTGTAGTAATTATAAATAAACCGCAAATTAAGCTTCGACTAAGTTGTTTTAAATTTTTCATTTCCATCCTTAAACTAATAAACCTTTTGACTAAAAAGCATTGTATAAAATTCTAGTTAACCTAAGTTAGGGACAAGCAGGTTAATGCAATTCAAAAACTTGAAGATATAGATTGCGTGTGTCGCCTTTGCCTGTTGCTTGCTTTAAGTAATAATATGCTTTGCCTTCAGACACGTATAACACGCCTTTATCAAACTTGGGCCCTTTGTTATGTTGATAGACTTGCTCAAAATTACCACTACCACCTTTGGCCTTAGCTATGTTTACTCTGCCATCTTGTAAACCTATTAAATAAACGTCGTTGCCAGAAGCATATAATTGGCCGCCTAAATCGTGCTTCAACGTGATGAATTCAGTATTTCCAACCTCACGATAAGTATGTAAATTAATGACTTGGTCAAATTCAAGATCAGTCACTTGACTGATAAAGTGTTCATCTCCTCTATCTGTTACTGTAAAGTCAAAACCATGCACAATAGACACCTGATCTTTTTTGTTTGTTTTAGCCCAATCTCCTGGCTCTGCAATTTGGATCAGTTCAGATTGAGTTAGCGGTAGGCTGATGTTTTCGCCATTGGGATCTTTCCATTGCTCAACCCCATTAGGATCATTTGAATAAGCGTAGTAAATGCCATTTTGATACAGGTATTTATCGCTTAAATTTTTTGAGCGGCGTTGGAAAGCAATTCGCACTTTTCCTGCTAAATACTTAAAATCGCCGTATAACCCCCAGTTGTATTCGCTACCGTATTCAGATGCTAACATACGATTAAACTCAAAATATCCATGCCATTGGGTGCCATCATAGCGGGCAAAAAGCATTTTACCGTTGCGGGAATATCCAAAGCGCATTTTCATAAATAGATCGCCGTCGTTTCCTACAAAAAACGCGGGGTACGTCAGTAATTTAGTCGTTTCAACATCGTCGATACCAGCGAAACTAAGATGCTTATAATGACCCGCTTTCGAATTAACAAATAAATCTAAAGTAAATTCATCATCAGTAACTGTCGCGGCGCCTGAAATCGAATAAGAGTAACGCAAATAATCTTGTTCAAACGCTTTTACATTGCCATTTCGATGCATGTCATATAGTAGGTGAATGGTGTCATTTTTGGGGCTGATACCTACCGCAATGGTGTTATGTGTTTCACCAAGCCACCACTTTCCTTTAAAGCCTGTATGCCGGTGAGGAAATGCTATCGTTTTAATCATACCTGTTTGCGTATTTAACCTTGATAACATGACATGACGGTCGTTTTTCCCACCTCTGTACCAGGTCATAAATACAAAATGCTTGTACACTTTAATACAATCGCCATGCGGCGATAACGCATTCCCAAAAATATAATCGTAGCCCTTCGGATTATTTTCAGTATGTTTGCTTGTCACCTTGTTACCATTAAAGAACATGGCGGAGTCGGTAATTTGGGTTTGCTCAACAAAGCGCGTATTGGCCTGTGCGTTTATACTAAGTATGCACAGAAATAAGCAAGAGACTAACGGATTAAACAATGCTCTCCTTTTTTGATAAGTTAATTCAAACAAGTACATACACAATTGTTGCTTCGGATGTATACGTTTAATAGTTCGCGTATTTTCCAAGCACCACGCCTCATCGATATTGATTATTTTAAAAAAATGTTAACACAAATGATTATATTTGACATTATTTGATTGCATGTTATTAATATTGGTTACATTATATAGCAAGAAATATGTGCACTGGGTTGCTAGCACTGCTCAAATCAAAGCTGATTAAGCAACACAATTAAATCAAGTATCTTAGACATTCTTGTTCATTTGATAAGTCTGGCGTCTGCTTCCTTTAAAGCAATTTTTTAATTATTTACAAAGTGGGAATTTACATATGTACAAAGCATTTTTTAAGGTAAACATATTATTATTCTCTGTGTTGGTATTTTCTTGCAATGCCAATGATCTCAAGGCAATCAAAACAGATGAAGTTAGTATAAACGCCATTGATAAATTAGATGTAGGGACAAACCTTACTCAACAATATGTTATTGGTAGTGCAATACCAATAAATGAAGGAAAACCACGACAAACCCCAGCGCTATATGAAACTTTTGCAGGTGGCGGATGGAATGCTGGAAATAATAGTTTTAGCGAGCATCGGCCAGGTTTAAATGAGAGCTTACCGCCAAATTTTAAATTCCATCAAATGCAAGGGCCTCATTCTTTCAAAGCAGAAACTAACATCGTGCGCGTGGGAAAATATTCAGCAAAGTTACACTGGATGCATGACGACCCTGGTCAATGGAACTTTTCACCTAAAAAAATAGATAATCCTGATAGAAAAGCAATGTTCCACGGTCCAAATGCAAGCAATCATTTAGCAACAGTTTGGTATGGTTTTAGTGCCTATTTTCCAGCCGGAAGTACTATGCTAAATGAGGGACAAGAAGCGTTATTTTTTCAAATTCACGGAGCAAGAGATGGCAAAAATGAGCCTAACAGAGTGCCTCCCGTAGCGCTAAACATCTCTTCAAAAGGGTTTACTTACAGTCACTCTTGGGACGCATCAAAGTACAGTAAAAGTACGGGGGGTGAAGGCCAACTAAAATATGACTTACCCGCAAAACTTTCTGATTATCAAGACCGTTGGGTTGATTTTGTTTTGCAGGTTCGCACAGACCCTTATAAAGAAGATGGTTTCCTTAAAATTTGGATGGATGGCAAACTGATGGTGGATAGAACCAATATAAAAGTTGGGTATAACGACGACAAAGGGTTTTATCCTTCTTTTGGCTGGTATTTATGGGGAAGTAATGCTTTTCGTGAACACGATATGATCATGTACCTTGATGAAATTCGCCAAGTTGAAGGGCCTGACGCCAATTACTATGACGTAGCCCCAGGATTTTTCCTAAATAGGTAATATTAACCAATAACAATGTTAGGCAAGATGCTCTTGCATGCTAACCTTAATTAACTAGCTAAGCACCAGGACCACACTCCATGCACATATTCACAATGTCAGGTCCAAATTTCAGTTTTGCATTCAAATCACGTAATGCAGTACGCAAGCCTTCTTCAATCACTGGGTGATAAAACGGCATCTCAAGCATTTGAGGAACCGTCATTTTATTTTGTACCGCCCACGCTAACAAATGTGCAATATGTTCGGCTTGTGGACCAATAAACTCTGCACCAATAAAAAGTCCTGTCCCTTGCTCAGCATATACTCTCATGTGTCCTTTATTTTTGAGCATAACGCGGCTGCGGCCTTGGTTTTCAAAACTCACTTCGCCTACTTCAAAGCAACCGCATTCGCCCAAACGCTCTGTAATCTGTTGGTAGGTTTCGCCTATCATCGCAATTTGTGGGTCGCTAAATACCGCTGCAATTTTCGCTCTTCGTAGCCCAACTCGAACATCAGGAAAGCGCCCCGCATTTGTGCCTGCAATGGTGCCTTGGTCAGAGGCTTCGTGTAATAGTGGAATCATATTGCTTGCATCACCCGCAATAAAAATATTTGAGTCGCCGCACTGCATAGTATGTGGGTCTGCGATGGGTACGCCGCGTTCATCTAATTCAATGCCTGTGTTTTCGAGTCCTAACTTGTCGACATTTGGTACTCGTCCGGTAGCGGCTAATACATAGTCAAATTGCTCAGTTTGTTTTGTGCCTTGTTTGTCGAGGTATGACAACTGTGCCTTATTATCCACAAGCATCATATCGGTGACCGATGAGTTGGTATCAACATAAAACTCTTCAGCAAATACTTTATTAGCATAGTCGCGAATAACAGGGTCGGTTAGTGGTCCAATTGCGCCACCTACACCAAAAAGTTTCACATTTACGCCTAAACGACTTAGCGCTTGCCCAATTTCAAGGCCAATAACACCAGGGCCAAACACAGCGACTGACTCGGGCAAATCGTCCCAGTCAAACACATCATCATTAATGATCAGTTTGTCGCCAAAATTATTAAATACACCGGGGTAAGAAGGTCGCGAGCCGGTCGCAATAACAAAACGAGAAGATGTGATGACAGTATGGTCGTCTATTTGAATACGGTTATTGTCTAAAAATTTGGCATAACCCCGTATCTTGTCTGTCGTAGGTATCTCGTCTACTGCTTCCACAACAAAGCCGGCAAAACGGTCTCTTTCGCTTTTAACGCGAGCCATTACTGCTTTACCGTCGATGCTCGGTGCAGAGGCATTAACACCAAACGCAGGGGCCATTTCAATTGAGTGTGCGGCTTCGGCAGCAGCAATTAGCAATTTACTTGGCATACAGCCAACTCGCGCACAAGTTGTACCGTAGGGCCCAGCTTCAATCATTAGCACGTTTTGAGTAGAGGCTTTTGCATTGCGGTATGCACTTAAGCCTGCTGTACCTGCACCTATTACAACGACATCAGTTTGTATTTGTTTCATTTTGTTTGGTCCTGTTGTTGAGCAGGGGCAAATGGCCCCCGCTGGTGTTCATGGTTTAAGCAAAATAGCTTGCTAAATCGTCAGAACCGCCTATGTGCTTGCCACCAATAAATATTTGCGGCACAGTCTCGCGCCCAGTGATGGCTTTAAGACTTGTGAGTGACGCGCCATCGCCCATTGTGATTTCTTCAAATGCTAAGCCTTTATCTGTGAGTAAAGCCTTCGCTTTTACACAAAACGGACAACCAGGTTTTGTGAAAATACTGACTGCTTCAGGTTTTACTTGCTGTGGATTGATATAAGACAGCATGGTATCGGCATCTGATACTTCAAATGGGTCGCCCGGTAAGTCGGGCTCTATAAACATTTTTTCAATCACACCGTCTTTGACTAACATGGAATATCTCCAACTGCGCTTGCCAAAACCTAAATCGGCCTTATCAACTAGCATGCCCATACCATCGGTAAACTCGCCGTTGCCGTCGGGTAATAAAGTAATGTTTTGCGCTTCTTGGTCACTTGCCCATGCGTTCATTACAAAGGTGTCATTTACTGATAAGCAAACAATCTCATCTACCCCATTTTGCTTAAATACTCTAGCTAACTCGTTATAACGAGGTAAGTGAGTAGATGAGCATGTAGGTGTAAACGCGCCTGGTAATGAGAACACAACAACCGTTTTCTCTTTAAAAATTTCATCTGTGGTGACAGATTTCCATTCGTCATTTTGACGAGTCGCAAATGTAACACTTGGGATAGTTTGACCTTCAATGTTGCTCAAAGTTGTTTTGTTAGATATTTTGTTGGTATTCATAGTTTTCTTCCTCTTGTTAAGTTGATAGGAATTATGGAGGAAAAGTTTTAATAGCTCCAATCGTTTATATCTAGTATATTGATAGATAAATCCTATCACCAAATAATTCAGATGAATTTAAGAGACTTCGAATACGTAAAAGCCGTAGCCAGTTATAAGCACTTCCGCAAAGCCGCCGATGCGTGTTTTATTAGCCAACCTACCTTGAGTGGCCAAATCAAAAAATTAGAACAAGAGCTTGGTACAATTATATTTGACCGTTCAACTAAGCAGGTGACGTTAACAAGCGATGGCCAGCGTCTGCTGACCCAAATAGAATTAATACTGGAAAATACGAGAGTATTAAAAGACATGGCTGCAAGGTCTAACGAGCCGCTTAAAGGTAAACTAAAAGTAGGTATTATCCCAACCATTGCGCCTTATCTGCTACCTGTATTGCTAACCTCGATGAAAGAAACCTTTGCTGATAGTCAGTTTATGTTTGTAGAAATGCAAACGGCCAATATATTAAGTGCTCTGGATGATGGCGAACTTGATTTTGCGATTATGGCGGATGTGTCAGAGCTTTCAAACTACCATACACTTGCTTTATACAAAGAAGATTTTTTAGTTGCAGCATCAATAGAAAGTAAGCTTTGTGGTCTTAAAAAGGTGGCGCTTACGGATTTGCAAGATTGCAACCTGTTAATGTTAAGTGACGGTCATTGTTTTAAAGATCAAGCTCTTAAATTTTGTTTTTCAGCCGGTGTTGCCGTCTCAAATAAATATAAGGGAAATAGTATAGAAACATTACTTGCACTTGTTGCAATGAACGATGGGGTCACTTTTGTCCCTAAGTTAGCCTGTGCCGACCGAGCGGGGATTACTTATTTTCCTATTTTCCCAAATCAACAGCGTAAGGTCGTTTTTGCATGCAGAAAATATTATCCGCATATTTTAGGCATAGAGGAATTACGAGACTGGTTTTCAAATCATACTGCTTTACAGCGACAGCTTGATCGCAACATTTAAAGCGCCATAGCGCAGTAAGATGTTTTTATTACTGTTAAAAAATTTTACTCTTTCACCATCAATCATGGTCTTGAAGCATACAAATACCCTGCAGGCTATGTCTCACACAAACCCGTTCAACCAAATCGAAAACCAAGTAGGCAGCAGCACATATTAGTTGAATAGTATCCATGTAAAATTTTTGTTGTAGAATTGTGACCGATATTGAATTATTATGACTGAAATTGGGTGGTTTAAGTACCTCTTAAAACAGGCAATAGAATGTTCGAATTTTTCCAGATAAATGAAAACCCATTCACGGGTGTATTATTCCACGCTATAGGTGGTTTAGCTGCTGCAAGCTTCTATATTCCTTATAGGAAGGTAAAAGTATGGTCTTGGGAAATCTACTGGATGATAGGTGGTTTGTTCAGTTGGATAATCGCACCTTGGTTATTGGCCATGTTAATTTTACCTCAAACACCTCAAATCTTATCAGCAGCCTCAACATCAAGTATCATATGGACCTTTACCTTTGGTTTACTATGGGGTGTGGGTGGCTTAACGTTTGGTTTGACAATGCGTTATCTGGGTATAGCCTTAGGCTACTCGCTTGCATTAGGTATAAGCGCTGTAATAGGAACCCTAGTACCACCATTATTTAAAGGGGAATTGATACAGATTGCCGCGACAGGATCGGGTCAAGTGATGCTACTTGGCGTATTCATATGCATAAGTGGTATTGCCTTAAGTGGAAAAGCAGGAACAAGTAAACAAAAAGAGCTTGGCGATAAAGAGCAATCAACCAATATCGCTGAATTTGATTTTAAAAAAGGTTTAGCACTTGCTTTATTTTCCGGTGTGATGAGTTCTTTTATGGCCTATGCTTTTGCTGCGGGCAAACCCATTGCAGATATTGCCCTTATTCAAGGCTCGCCAGCAATTTGGCAAAACCTCCCTGTATTAATCGTCATATTAGCCGGTGGTTTTGTAACTAATTTCATTTGGTGCGCCTTTTTAGCTACTAAAAATAAAAGCTGGTCAGAATTGTATGCTAATGACAATAAAGGCTCAGTTAACGTTTCTAACAAAACCTCATGGTCACATCAAAAAACCTCTTTTTTCAACATTATGTTTTGTGCATTAGCTGGTCTAACTTGGTACATGCAATTCTTTTTTTACGGCGTTGGCACAACCATGATGGGTGCTTATGAATTTTCTAGTTGGACGCTACATATGGCAAGTATTATCGTGTTTAGCACATTATGGGGCTTAGCGTTAAAAGAATGGCGCGGCGCGAGTATAGCAACCCAAACTTGGAATCTATCTGGTTTAGGCGTATTAATTTTGAGTATGGTAGTTATAGGGTGGGGAAATACACTCGCAGCGTAAGTCTAAAAGTAGTGCTACTAAACATATATCAACTAACATCAAAGCATAGGAACAAAAATGAATGTAGGTCTTTTTTCAATTGGTTTAGATACCTACTGGCCGCAATTTAACGGCTTATTAGATAACTTAACCGCATATCACTGCCACATTAATGATAAATTGCAATCAATGGGCACCAATGTAGTAGACGCTGGTATGGTCGACAATCCAGAAAAAGCGCAAATTGCGGCGAAACTATTGAAAACTGAAGATGTTGATATCATCTTTTTATTTGTTTCAACCTACGCTTTATCATCAACTGTACTTCCTGTAGTCCAAAAAGCCGACTGCCCAGTGATAATACTGAGTATTCAACCGGTTGCACAATTGGATTATGACAAGTTTAATGCAATTGGAGACAGAGGCGTCATGACTGGCGTTTGGCTAGAGCATTGTCAATCATGTTCCTTGCCCGAACTTGCCTGTGTGTTTAATCGTGCTGACATTGAATACCATATAGTCTCAGGTTACCTACAAGAAGATTATGTTTGGCAAGAAATCAATGACTGGATAGATGCTGCAAAAGTCGCTAACAAGATGCGTACAAATAGAGTCGGTATTTTAGGCCACTACTATAATGGCATGTTAGACGTATATAGCGACTTGACTCAACAATCAGCGACGTTTGGTAGTCATTTTGAAATTTTGGAAATGTGTGAATTATTCGATTTACGCCAAAGTGTAAGTCAACAGGAAATTCAGCAAAAACTAGCTGAGTTTCAAGAGCAGTTTAATGTTGCACAAGAGTGTGAGTCATCTGAGCTTGCTCGCGCAGCTAAAACCGCTGTTGCCTTAGATAAGCTCGTTAACAAACATCAGTTGGGCTCTATGGCCTATTATTATGAGGGTACGGGTGAGTACGAAAATATTGTGACTTCATTAATAGCTGGCAATACGCTACTCACGGCAAAAAATACCCCTATGGCTGGTGAATGTGAGATTAAAAATGTGCAAGCAATGAAAATCATGGATTTATTTGGGGTGGGAGGGTCTTTTTCGGAATTTTACCTAGCAGACTTTAAAGACGACGTTGTTTATCTTGGTCATGATGGGCCAGCCCATTTTGCTATTGCACAGGGGCAAGTGAGTCTCGTTCCGTTACAAGTTTACCATGGCAAGCCTGGCAAAGGCTTATCAATTCAAATGACTGTCAAACACGGACCTATCACAGTGTTATCGGTAGTTACTCGTCGTGATGGAAGCGTATTTTTACAAGTTTGCGAGGGTGAGTCAGTCGCTGGCCCAGTGCTTAAGATTGGCAACACTAACAGCCGATACAAATTTCCCTTGAGTGCAAGGGATTTTATGAATGAATGGTCAAGAGGCGGTCCCTCGCACCACTGTGCAATTGGTGTTGGCCACATTGCAAATAAACTCGAGAAATTTGCAGCATTAATTGGAATAGAAGTACGCAAGTTAGCATAAATTGCATGTTTAACTCTTAATAATATAACAATACTAAAATCAATCACTATGAGAATACGATGACCTTAACAAGACGAAAATTTATAACCGCAAGCGCCGCCTCATTGGCAAGTGCCAGTGTTTTAGGCGCTGATATGTCAATACAAAATGGCAAACTTATTCACAATGTGTATTTTTGGCTGAAAAACCCAGAATCAAATAAAGACCAACAAGCCTTAATAACAGGTTTAAGAACATTGCAACAAATACCCAGCGTTAAAACACTTCACATCGGCTTACCGGCCAACACTGAAAAACGCAATGTGGTAGACAACAGTTTCAGTGTGTCTGAAACTATGTATTTTGATGATGTTAAAGGTCAAAATGAGTATCAAGCACATCCTATCCATAAAGCGTTTGTAGAAAAATACGCGTCACTTTGGGAAAAAGTTGTCGTACATGATTCTATATTGATCTAACATTATATGATTCCGACTTACAAGCATTGCAAAATTACGACAATACAACTTTTGGTCAGCGAAAAGTACTATTAAGCAATATTTCTATCCTTATGACTCGCGGTGGTTTCATCGGAAATATGGCTAATAGACTGATACAACGTCGAAAGTATAGTTACAATTTTTTAAAAGCACTTTTACTCCCGGAACTAGGTTCTAATAATTGCTGCTCAACGTTAAGTTTGCTACCGCTACCAATATACATATCAACTAATTTTTGCTTTTCATCAAACGTCACGATGGCAAACTGCCCTTTAAAATATAGTGATAAAGCTGAGTTTTGGTATACATCATTGAGGTTGTTTTGACTTATGATATATTGGGTAAGCTTTCTACCATCGACATTAAGCGCTACCTTAACACCTTTAAACTGACCATTATCAATTAACAATTCTGTATGTTGAATTGCAAAGGCTTCGCCCTCTGTTATTGACTCAAAGGCCGCCACAAAGGGCCTATCCCATGCTTCACCTTGGCGTCTAAGAACCATCACGGGTACTTTTTTATCTTTATATGCCTTAGGCACACCATGTGCTTTTGGTGAGATTGCTGTTGTAATTTGTTGTGCAAACCCACCTGGCATAAATACCTTCATCATAATATCTTTTTTGCCTAGTTTCTTAGCCGTAAATTCGCTTTGCAAAGACTCATCTATGACTTTACTGGAGCGCACATCATCAAAAAAGTGCCAACCAGGGTGGCGATATTTTCTTTGTACTTCCCAAGGCAAATCCGCAGAAGCAACATAACGTTCTCTGTCTTTTTTCATCTTAGCTTTTTTGCCATTAACGAATATTTTCAGGGTGTCGGCAATATTACGATAAATATAATCATGAAACTCTTTTTCATAATCGCTTTTCGCTTGAAAAATATCTAGATAGTAGCCCTTGCTATCAGACAGTCTGATTAATGCTAGCGTTCTTTGGTGCTCTGCTGTTGCGACTAAATTATAACGGTCATTAAAAGAGGCGCGCGTGACCGAGTAATTGTCAGATACGCCTTTTTCGCCTAAAGCGGGTTCGCTAATTTCTTGCTGCACCCGATCAATGCCTAAATTAATCCAATCACCTTTAGACGCTGACGCACCATTACTTATAACCGTGTTATGTGATGCAAATATTCGGTAGTAGTTCTCGTGGACATCGCTGCGATAAGTACTTTTACCAGCGGTTATACCCAATACATGCCCTTGTCCGTATAGCTCCATATCAATACCCGATGCGTGCCCGTGAATGTAAGAGCCTCCGCCTATAAAACTCATAAGGCTATTTTTGACAGGTTCGTTGTCGCTAATATTACGCTGAATATTAATCCCGGCAAACTCTAATCGTTTGGTACGAGGGCGAGGACGCGTAATATCGACTGAACCGCTAGAATCAAGAGTATTGTTAAACCATAATAATTGCGTTGGGGTGTAGTAAGGTGAAGGATAAAAACTACGCTTTTTTAGTTGGCCTCTATTGTAGTTTCCACTTTTAATACTCGCACTTAGGTAATCACCAAAAAATTTCTGTTGCTTGCTGTTACCATTCAATAACGAGAGCAAATAAGCCTTTTCCATTGAGTGATAAGCTACATCGTACTGTCTATGGCCATCACCTAAAAATGGATATTCCTCATTAGGAAATTGCAGGTCGTAATAAGATGCAAAAGCAGCTGGAATATTAGAGTGCTTCTTACCCAACGTCAATTGAGGATCGTATCTATCTAACAAGGTCATCAAGTAAACTGAAAATGAGGCAACATGCTTTGAATAGCCAAAAGATTCTGGCCAAATATCTCCTTCATTGGCAAAGTTCTCAGATACCTTTTTTAAAGAAGCCTGGCGCTTCGTATCCACATGAGTGTAATAAGGTAGATTTTTTTCAATTGAGGCAGGATCGTCTAGCGCCAGAATATTATGCACCAAGCTAGATGACTCCAACACAGGCCAGTTTGAGTCGTAAAGTCCACGATTTAAAGCTAAGTCTATATATTGTTTGAAAACGGCTTGAGCATCATCAAAATTAAAAGCGACTAACTCATCAGAAGCAATGCTGTACACTTTGCCTTCTGCTTTTAAATAGTTATATACAAAATCGTAAATAACCGGCAATTGCGCACCTATCACTCGTGATTCATACAAATGATCTTCAGGAAACATCCACCCCGCGTTCTGTTTTTTGCTTTCTGATAACGGCATTTGTTTTAATGCGTTTATCACAGTAAACAGCACATCAGCGCCACATTTAGCGTATTTTTCTTCTTCAGTTAAAAAGTACATCACACCACAATCTACCCCGTCATGTAATGATTTAACTAACGCATTTTGTTGTTCTCTATTTCCACCACCTTTCACTCTAAAGACAGGTAATACAGGGGGATTTGACTTTCCGTTTAACCATAATAATGGCATCGACTCGACGTTACCGCGTCTTTTATTAATATCATCGCTGGCAACTGAGGCCGCGCGGCGTCCAAGTTGCATATATAAGCTTCTTGCCCAGTCTTGCGTATTAACCTTACGTATAATAGCAATCCTATCGGCAGGCTTAACCCAAATCGACGGTCTAATAACCTCGTTGTATTGTTGAGTCGCTTGATTAGCTTTTGCACTAAACAATAAAGATAATAATAAAGTGGCAAATATAATAAACGAACGGACGCGTGTAATATTAGAAAGGTAGCCATAAAGTATTTTCAAGTTAGTTTGTTTGCTCATATAGAATATCTGACCTTTAATTGTGTAACATTAAGCTTTGCTTCATTCGGTGGGTAGTAGTACTTATTCAATAAATTTTATAATTTGAATATTTGTCACTTAAAAGAGAAGCATACACTAGATTCACGGTAGTTCTTTAAGTACGGGATCATTCGTACTAATCATTTTTTGTAGTAGTTTTTGATGGAACGTCTTTACTAAAAGAGTCTGCTCAGCACTAAGAGAACCAGCCAACAAGTTTTTGCTTTCTAAAGGGTCGTCTTTTAAGTTATAGAACTCATCACGTTTTGGATTTTTGAAGTCGCGGATAAGTTTATAGTCGCCATCACTGTACATTCGCATATGCGTGAGAGATTGGTGAAGTGTTGAATAAGCCGCATAATAATCACTCGATAAAATCTGATTTTCGTCTAAAAATGCAGGTAGGTAGTTTTGGCCTCTCACTATATTATTCACGCTCGCTTTCCCACCCGCTATACTTACTAGTGTAGGAAACCAATCTAAGTTTGACATACTAGAATGGTTAACTGTATCTGGTTGTATCACTCCAGGCCAACGTACAATAGTAGGTACTTTGAGGCTATTATCATAAAGGTTTGGACGCTGACCGCTCGGTACATTCTTGCTACTTTGAGGCGGGGTATTAAGTAACCAAAAGCCGTTACCTTTATGCCATATACCGTTTTGACCAATCGTATATCCATGATCTGAGGTAAATACGACAATTGTATTTTCACTTAAATTTAATTCATCAAGCATGTTTAAAACTTGCCCTACGTTCCTATCAATGCCTTTTACACTCGACAGATACTCTCGCATGAGTTTAGTTGCGCGAGTGGTATTCAAATTTGGATAGTCAGGATGAGGAAGTGCGATATCCATTTCATTAAACGGCGCAGCGTCGTCAGAGGAAACGGGTAAAAAACGATAGTGTGGTGCTCTATAATGCAAGGATAAAGCAAAGGTTTTATCTTTATGTTTCTCAATAAATGCCAATGCATATTTGGTGAGCACATCTATAGTCAGACCTTCATGCTCTATTTCCTTTCCGTTGACTTCTAACAAAGGATTAGTAGTAGAAGTACCACCCTTACGAAACCCAGTAAACTCGTTATAGCCATGTTGTGTAGGGTGGTGCTTATCTTCTGAGCCTAAATGCCATTTTCCAATCAAGCCGTTATAGTAGCCTTGGGTTTGCAGTATTTCGGGCCATGTTTCAAATTGAGTATCAAGGCCTAAGCCATACTGGTGACCCGTAAGTGTTTTAGCTTTAGGATTAATATTTATCCAATCTGAAATGCCTAATTCGTGTCCATACTGCGATGTGAGTAGCGAAGCTCTAGATGGACTGCACACTGGCGTTGTGACATAAGCGTTAGGTAAATACATGCCTTGACTAGCCAATTTATCAAGGTTTGGCGTAATAGCTTGTTGATTACCTGAACGACCTAGTGCCCATGGAGCCTGATCATCAGTGTAAATGAATAATATATTCGGCTTACTTGGTAAGATTTTTTCAGAAGGTTTTTGGTATTTGCTGGATTGCTCGATATTAGAGCAACTAGTAACTAGCACTAATATCGAGATAACAAAGATATATCCACTAAATCTTAGAATGACCATACAAGTCCTAGGAAGCCAGTTGTTCTGGAAACTGCAACGCCTTATTGATGCCTTGTTTCAGTTTATACAGTTGACTGACTAAATTTGATTTTTTTATGACTACATATGATTATAACTGAAATTTCTTCACGTTGCTGATGTTTTACGGACTAACGGGGATAGTCTTCTGGCACGGCAACTAATTGTTCATCAAGTAATATACAGGTTCCGGTAATTGTATCACCACGCCTTGTTTCAAAACTGACACTATCACCTACGCTTTTATCTATACACGCTTCTAATGCTTCTGGTGGTGGTGATTTAGGTCGACCTTCACCTCTTTCTGCTCTGTTATTGGCTAATGCACTAAAAGCAAGTGCACATGCTGCTATTATAATTGATGTTTTAGCGATATTAGTCAGTTGAATGAACTTCATCTCTTTATCCTCTGATTTTAAAAAATTGATAATTTAAGTACTTCGAGAATAAATTTAACAGTGAAAATTGCATAAAATGTGCAGTCTTGAAGTAAATAAAAAGGTTTTTGATACCGCTATCTATTATTCAAAATCTATTCACTTATACTGGAAGCATGACAATTTCTAAAAAATTAATCTTTAGCATGGTAGCCCTTACATCTATCGTGCTAATAGCTACCCTAAGTTTAGCTCGTTGGAGTTTTGAACAAGGCTTTGCCGACTTTATTAACGGACTAGAACGAGAGCGTTTAGGGCGTATAGCTGAGCAAGCTATTGTTCAATACGAACTTGCTGGCAACAGTTGGCAAGGGATCGAAAAACAAACCAGCTTACTTGCCCGTTCAACAAATAGACTATCTCCCAGAGGCCCACGCAGAGCCCCACCACCTCGCCCAAAATTTACGCAAACCCCACCAAGCTCATTAGAGCAAAGAGGCAACGTCCAACAAGGCTCGGATGTAAAAGCGCCTTTACCTTTGACGCATTTAATTAGTTTAGAAGGGGATGTATTGCTAAGTTCAACTTCGGCAACATTGACTGATAGAGGTCGCTTAGTCCATGAACCTTCAGATAGACCGAGACGACCGCAACCAAAAAGACAAACGAATCCCAACATTCAAATTAGTGAACATAAAGACACCTTATTGAAGAATTCCAATAGTAATTCAGAACAAATAAACAAGGGCATTGAAATAGAAATCCCCATTGTATTTGAAGGCGATACCATCGCACTATTGCGCAGTTACACACCGGCTCCACTTAGTAATAGTTTAGCTAGCAAATTTGAACAGCAGCAATTAAATGCGTCTTATATAATAGGGCTGGTATCACTAGCTTTTGCGGCAGCAGTTGCATTTTTTATTGCCACCATGTTTGTAAAACCAATAAAGTTATTAAGTGCAGGTGTATCGCAACTCACCGAAGGAAAGTATCACTTGAAGTTGCCGACTACAGGCAAGGATGAACTTGCGCAATTGATGCGAGATACAGAATCTTTAGCAAATACACTTAACCAAGCCAGGAGTCAGAAAAACAGATGGTTTGCAGATATTTCGCACGAACTAAGAACTCCCTTAACGATTTTAGTTGGCGAAATTGAAGCAATCCGAGCGGGAATTCGCAAGTTTGATACCAAACAGCTAAATTCAATTGAACAAGAAGTCAGTTTGCTACATCGTCTTGTTGATGATTTATACCAATTATCACTTTCAGATGTAGGCGCACTTAAATATGAATTTAAGCTAACCAATATAACAGAAATGGTGAGTTCATCTGTTGCTTCTTTTCGCGAAAGTTTGGCTGAAAAACAAATAGAATTAAAAACGAACATCTTGCCTAATATTCACCACCTTATTGATCCGCAAAGGTTTGAACAATTACTTAATAATTTACTCAGCAATTCTCTGAAATATACAGACGCTGGTGGCCAACTACACCTTACACTTGAGCAACATAAAACAGCGATTAATTTGAGCATTGAAGACTCTTACCCTAGTGTTCCAAAGGAAGAATGTGATGAGCTTTTTAAAACCTTATACCAACGAAACACATCTAGAAACAGAAGCAATTCAGGAGCAGGTTTAGGTTTGGCAATATGCAAAAATATAGCAGAAAGTCATCATGCATCAATCTCTGCCTCACCCAGCGAATTAGGTGGCTTAAAAGTATTGGTTAGTCTTAAGAAGGAAAACGTAACAAAATGACAAATGCCAAAATATTGATTATTGAAGATGAGCCTAAAATTGCAGAATTGATCTCTGATTTTTTAGAGTTAGACGGGTACCAAACGAAAATTGTGTATGACGGAGCGTTAGCAATAGATACGATTAAAGAATACCAACCGCAATGCGTTATTTTAGATTTAATGCTACCTAACAAAGATGGCTTGAGCATATGCAAAGAAACACGTACTTTTAGTCATGTACCTATTATTATGGTAACCGCACGCATTGACGAAATTGACCGTCTAAAAGGCTTAAAAAGCGGAGCCGACGACTACGTTTGTAAACCCTTTTCACCCAAAGAGGTAGTTGCTAGAGTAGAAGCTATATTGCGACGAATTGGCTCTGGAGCGGGCAAGCAAGAACAATCGCAGCAAGTATTCACTTATAAAGACATTAACTTAAATTTAGATGCATTTTCATGCCATGCTAAAGAAAATTTAGTCGAGCTCACTCGAGTTGAATTCAAATTATTGCTGGCATTGGTAAAAAGCCCAGGCATGGTGCTATCAAGGGATCAACTTATGACGCATTGCTATAGTGATGGTCGTATTGTGAGCGATCGCACAATTGATAGCCACATGAAAAATCTTAAACATAAACTCAGTATTGCGCTTCCCGAACAGCAAATTGTGCAAGCGGTTTATGGCGTAGGTTACAAAGTCCTATAAAAATCTGCACTTTTTCTTCAACTTTATTCGACAGTAACTGCAAATTTACTTGATATTTTCTGTTTAAAGTCACAAATAAACAGAAGAAGCTATTATGCAAATTAAGCAAACATTACCCCAACTCTCCAACCCGCACATGAAGCACTTAAGATTAACTTATGCTTTTTTAGCCATCATGCTTATCAGTGCCTGCTCGGGTAGTACTACAGAATCAGAAGAAACTGAACCAGCTGCGACTGATCCCGATCCATCAACACCCACTGTTACACAACCAGAGTTTGACCCATTTGCATTTGCTAGCAGCGCGTTGACCGAAACCGTGGTAACAACCTCATGTACATTGAGCGATGGCTCGGCTAGTACCTGTTATGAAATAACGATTGCTGGCACACCTGCAACTCATGAAATAGGCGCTTTTTGTCCACGCGATATATACGCAAGTGCAGATGAAGTCGGTATTTGGTTTGACGGTAACGGCGAGGTATATGATGTTGACGGCGAGTTTATACAAAATTTAGCTGTTATTTACAATGATTCAAATTGGCAATTGTTTGACCCAGTAACCGGTATTGTGAACATAACCGACTCGCAAATAAAATGTGAAGGGGCGGCAAGGCCCGATGTGTCAGAAGAATTACAAAACCACTGTGTTGAATGCTCAATTGATTACTATAACGGCGGTGTTACTGCCACTTATATCATTCCAGTGCAACCACAATTAGCTAGCTCACCCTCTAATTTAGGTAGAAATGACGTTGGCGTGAGTTTAAGTGGCGTTGCCATTGCGCCGCCAGCACCAGTTGATGCCATTTTAGGCGCCTACACTATTGCCGCCTTCGACGACTGTGCAGGCCATGTTAATCCAGTAGCAGGCTATCATTATCATGGTTCAGCAGGCTGCAGCGAGATTGTGTCTGAAAACGACGGGCATGGCGCAAGAATGGGCTTTGCCCTTGATGGCTTTGGTATTTACGCGATGTTAGATTCACAAGGTGCAGAATCAGCTGATCTTGACACTTGCCGAGGCCATAGTGATGAAGTAAGAGGTTATCACTATCATGCTGCCAGCGTTGCCGAAAACATGTTTATTGGCTGTTTTTCTGGCCTAACTGTAATGCTGTTC
Organism: Glaciecola sp. UBA1851; assembly: GCA_002338515.1. Classification (GTDB taxonomy): domain Bacteria; phylum Pseudomonadota; class Gammaproteobacteria; order Enterobacterales; family Alteromonadaceae; genus Glaciecola. Next base: position 38,284 of record DDIL01000108.1, read on the forward strand.
GATTAAGCAACAAAGCCAATGCCAGTCATTATCGCGAACGCGTAATGCTGTTCAGTTAAGCAACAAACCCAATGCCAGTCATTATCGCGAAAGCGGTAATCTCCCAAATCGAGAGCGAAAGCCAGGGTGTTAATCAACTTCACTACGCTTTTTGGGAGATACTCGCTTACGCGGGCATGACGAGAGTGTTAACCGAAAAACATTAGGCCTAACTGCTAATTAAAGAAGGAACAATAATGAAATCTATTCACCCATTCACGTTAAAAAAATCACTCGTTTTTATTGCGTTAATCGCATTCCCTTTACTATCGACTGCGCACGACGGTCATCATACTAAACCTGCTTGGGACGCTTGCAAAGAAAAAGTGAAACATGATACTTGCAGTTATATTATGCAAGAAAATAAACTGTATGCTGGCACTTGCCTAGTGATTTCTGATGACCTTATGTGTATTAGAAATCAGCCTATTAAAAGCATTAATAAGTAAACTTGAAATAAATAAGCCCGTTTATATTGTTAGCCTTAATTTTCTGAATAACCTTCAATCATCAGTTCGCTGGATTTAAGGTTTATTTTTGATTTTAAGGCGCAAACGCAGTCTGCAGATTTTTAAAACAGGCAACACGAGCGCAAATGTGATATAGAAAAAGCTAGCAACCTTTGTCCAAAAAACGCCCGTTGTAAGCAAAGCGATAGAAACAGAGCCCAAAGGAATCAGTGCGTTTGTGAGCCATAATAATGTAACTGTCTTGGTATCAAATTTTTCATATGCAGAAAGGCCTATATTTTCTGCTTGTCGAAACGCATGCCAATTAAGTGCAGCAATAATGCCAGAAAGCAAGCTGAAAGCGAGTCCGAAGATAACTAGTAAGCCGCTAAAATCATCAACAGAATTAAGTGCAAATACATCACGAGAGTCAAAACCTGGAATAAAATTGAATGCACCTGCATAAACAGCTTTTAGTGGATATACAAATACCAACACAACAAGAATAAGTAGCAGTGATAAAACAGTAGACGGGCCATCATCTAAACCAAATCGTCTACTCCAAATATGATGTGCGTACCAGAAAAAAACAATATTTGAGAAGCATAGCGTAAATGTAGGCACTTGCTTTAATGCCATTAAAAAGTCCTGATAGTTATTAGGAATATTATCTCCCCCTCCTATCACTAGTAGTGTAACTGCAAAAGCGAATGCAGCATCTACAAAGGTTTCAAGACGGGTCATTTCTGTCCCGCGAATGTTAAAACCGTCTTTGGTCCGCTGGATGTTCACTAAAACATTATCCTTATATATTTTTTGCTGACACTCTTAAAGTGTAAGCTCAATAGATACTATTACAAGTAATACTATTGTTGCTTCAATCCATTAACCATCTTTCTTACATGCAAATTAAAGAACTCGGTCAATATCTTTTACTATATAAATAGTTAATTAGTGCCTTATTATTTTAAAAGGTGACAAACTATTTTGACTTCCCTTCATAATGGATAGTTAAACGAATATTATTAGTACCCTTAAACAAAAAAGCCCTGCTATGCGAGTGTATAGCAGGGCTTATTATTAAAGCGTTAAGTGCCTAGAAGAATCTTAAAGACACTGTCGCTTGTATACGGCGAGGATTTTCGAAACTACGATACTCACCTAAATCATCTGCATTATAACGAGGCTGTGGATTGTAGCCTGTTTGCTTATCAAACACGTTAAATACATCTAAACGAAGCTGTAAACTATAATCGTCAGCAAAATCAAAGTTCTGAGTATAGTTTAAGTCTAACTGCCAATGACTTGGTGTTCTACGGCTACCGCGCGGCTCTAAGTAGAAAGTGCTTGGCCATTGATGCGCCCAAGTATGACCAGACTGCCAGTAGGTGAAGTACCCTAATGATGCATTCCATGGCAGCTCATACGCACCAAAGCTTTTCACTTGCCAAGTACGATCCGCTCGCATTTTTCCATCAGTGAAGCTACCCCATAACTGCCCATACCAACTATCAGCAATATTAGATGAACCAATAAAGGTACCTTGGTCGTTATTGAATCGAGTGGTGCCATCTTGGTCAAAGTTACCATAATAATGGCTCCAAACAACCGAAGTTGTAGAGAAGAATTTATCTGATGTGTAGTCAACTTCTAAGCTAGCTTCAAGATACTTGGTATAGGCGCCATCTAATTCAGCAATAACATAAGTACCCTCGCCAATTAAGTTGTTAACTGGTATATAAAGCTCTTTTGGATCAGGAGAGTCAAATTGCCCTGCATTTGCCGCAGCTACAATATCTGGATAAAGTTCAGCTAGCCCTGCCACACGACTTTGATAACTTTCTGCATCATAAGCAATGCGCGCATTGTTATTAGTATCTTCCCAGTAATTCCACGTTCTACGATATCGAACGTGATTACGAATATTCCAATTAGCGCCGTACTCCATTTGATGGCCAACAATAATTTCTTGCATCGTTCTTGGCTGTAAACCATCAGCAAACAATTTACCTGTAGAAGATACATTAGTTTGTGAATCAATAAAGTTTCCAGCTTCATCAAAATAAACAAAAGTAGTACTACCGCCGGTATTACGATCCCAAGACGCTGCGCGGGCTAATGAACTAACAGCAGGATTGTATCGTGCAAAACTAACAAAACCAGATGCATCGTTACTATATTCCCATGTTGCAGTTAATCGTGGCTGGAACGTCTCACTGAAGTCTACTTTCTTCATCACATAAGGTGTACCGCGAGATTCTTCGTAACCTGAAGTAGTATTAGCTGGGCGCAAGCCTGAACCAATAAGCTCGTCTTGACTAACCAAGAAACCTACATCAAAAATAAAGTCGTCCCAATAAATTGTATCGTTAACGGCAATAGTTTTTGATTTAGTTGATGAAACAAGTGGACCAGTTAAACCACCAGCATCAAAGCCTCGAGTTTGCACCGTCGCTCTATAAACAGTACCTACAGGAGTTGGGTCGCCAATAGGCGCAACAATTTCACCTTCATCTTGGTCTATGCCACCCCAATAAGCGATGCTTCCCCAACCATTAGATACTCGAAACAGTTCTTCAGAACCTTCTTCTTCTTGGTAGCCAATGTGAAGTTCGTGTGTTGTGTTACCAAATTCAATAATATGATCGAGTGACATTTCAAAGGTACTACCCAAATATCTGTTGTCATTCAAAGTAGAACCAGCTCCAACACCACCTAAGGCTTCACCGGCAATACCAAATGCTGAGATAAGCGGTGCTGCACCTGCATTATAAGCATCAAGAAGTGCTTGTTGAGTCGCATCAGCTGCTACGCGGTCATCAAGAGACGGTACAGAAAAGAAACCTTGAGAGGCTAAATCGTTAATATTTAACGAACCACCAGACTGCCCTCGAAAGCCGAGGTCTGTTATAGGGAAAGTACCCGCTGACTGAGTGGTGTCTGCATAAGAAATATTAAAGGTTGTATCATCGTTGATGATCCACGACCCATCGAATACTAATACTTCAAATTCATCAACCCCATCCACTGCTGTAGAAGCAGGGTTGTTTTCAGAAATGTCTTGGTTACTGGAGGTCACTTCGGAAGTACGGTAACTGGCGTTGATTAAAATGTCTTCAGTAGGGGTCCATGTAAACTTACCAAAGTATTCTTCTCGCTCTTCCGTAATATCAGGTAAAGGACCACGCGCATTAGTACCGCTTTCCTGTGAATCGTCTCGTAAATAGACTGACCCGTAAAAAAATAGTTGATCATCAATAATTGGACCGCCTATCCCTGCCGTAAGAAACCCTATATCATCTTCTGTACTTAGGCCACCTTTCTCTTCAGCTTGCCATGAACCTTTTTGCAAACGATAAGTGATGTCACCCGTCCATTCATCGGTACCAGATTTACTTTCAGTATTAAGCGTAACGCCAGCATTTCGGTTAAAGCCAACTGCTCTTGCGCCACCACGCTCTACAGATACATGAGCCACATCGTGCGTGGATGGCGATGAAGCTAAAATACCAAATAATGGAACAGATAAATTCGCCCCATCAAATTTGTAACCGTTGTCTTGACCACTTGCACCAGCACTTGGACCACGCACACTATCAGACGTAACCTGAACACCTGGCATTAAACGTATCAACTGACTGTACTCTACAAATAAAGGCAACTGAGCCAAGGTTTCAGAATTTAACGAATTACCTAATGCAGCATTAGTTGAGGTAGTTAACGAATCACCATAAACGACGATTTTTTCAACATCAGCAGAATCTATTTGAATATCAAGAGGCGTTTTTTGCTCAAGAAATACAGGAACAGTAACGGTTCTTATTTCACCATTCGGCGAAGTAAAAGTGACGTCATAGTTTCCTGGTGGAAGCAGTTGTAATCTATAATTACCGTTACCTTTAGATGTTGCCGTTCGAGCTTTTGGTAGTACATTACTTTTCGCTTCTATTGACACATTTTCAAGCGGCATGCCATTCGGCCCAGTAACCTTACCAATTATTTCACCCACTTGCTGTGCAGATGCATTTGAGGCAAATAATAAGGCTGCAAATAATAGAAGTGTATACGAGCAACACTTCATTATCCGCTCTCGGAATGTATATTTTATATTAAGGTTAGATTTCATCGTAATACCCCACTGATTAAGCTTACATTTGAGGTGTGCGAACTAGTTAAAAGCTCATTACTATGTTTCAAAGAGGCAACAAAGACAAATAACGACTTTATCAAGACGTGTTTTAACATGGTCAGTTCCTTTCGAGGTTTGTGTTTTTATATTTGTGTTTTTAGTTAATGATCGAACATGTTTGGATGGATGCATCCAGCTAATAAATAAGCATATTTTCATTAAAGATGCAATACACTAATAGTACAGGATGATTAATATTAATCGAATATTACTGGTAAGCTAGGATCATATTTTGCGCAGGTATAAGAAAAGGTCGCCATATAATGCGACTCTCTAAATAGGGTTAGCATTTAATAAAAGGAATACGTTGCGTATTATAGCTATACGGCGCTTGCTAGTTGTCTAATTTTCCCGACAATTGCTCGCAAACCATTGCCTCGAGTAGGAGTAATATGACGCTCTAGGTCTAACTCAGTAAAGTACGCATCAATATCAAAATCGAGTATTTCTTTTGCGGTTCTATTATTATAGGCGCTAAGCACTAGTACCAATAAGCCTTGCACTATCACTGCGTCACTGTCGACTTCAAACAAAAATTTACCGTCTTCTGTTTTATAATCAAGCCACACACTACTTTGACAGCCTTTAACTATTTTATCTGGGGTTTTGGCCTCTTCGCTTAAGCCTGGAATTTGCTTCCCTAAATCAATAATATATTGGTAACGTTGTTCCCAATCATCAAAAAATGCTAAATCGTCAACAATTTCTTCACTACTTGGTAATTGCATTTATATAAATCGTCCTTCCAACTTTGAAATCTAAAAAAATACGCCCGCTTCTAGTTGAGCTTCTTCACTCATCATTTCGCGAGACCATGGCGGGTCAAATACTAAGTTAACCTTCACACTCTCTACGTTAGGCACCATATTCACACGGTATTCAACATCGCCAACTAAAACAGGGCCCATACCACATGCAGGTGCGGTTAGTGTCATATCAATATTAACGCTGTTTTCAGCTTGTTCTACATTGACTTCATAGATAAGACCAAGAGAAACTAAATCAATTGGAATCTCGGGATCATAAACGGTTCTAAGGGCTTCCCATACCTGTTCAATATCAATATTGTTATCAGTTGGAGCCTCAAAAGAAAGGACTAATGACTTTCTACCTATTGCGCCAGCGTCAGTGCCATCGATACGATACATGTTGCCACGCCATGTTATGGTAAAGTTTCCACCTAAGTCTTGGGTGATAGTAACAAATTCACCCTTTGGGATAATTTTTGGTGTGCCTACTGGCACTAAACGAGCTTTACAGTCACTTTCGGTGACCACCATTTTTTGTTGCATAGTATGCTTTGTTACCCTACGTTAAAGCTCTCGCCACAACCACATTCATTCACCACGTTCGGATTATTGTATTTAATGACGCCGTTTACGCCCTCTTTTACATAATCAATCTCGGTGTTTTGCAACAGCTCTTTAGCTTGTGCCGCTATAGCAATACTTAACGAATCGCTAAACTTAATAACCTCGTCATCTTCATTTGCCGCATCAACTAAATCGAGCACATAAGCATAACCGGTACAACCGCTGACTTTGGTAGAGAAACGGATAATTTTCTCTGGTTGTACTTTTTGTTTACCTTCAAAATGCTTGATGGCACTTTGAGTAAGCGTTATGGTTTGTGTATTGGGAATAAAGGTTTCTACAGTCATAATATCTCCTACGCCAACATCATCTTGGCCTTTTTAAGGGCATCAAACAATTTATCTACATCTTGGCGTGTATTGTAAATAGAAAAGGACGCACGTGCCGTACCAGGTAATCCTAATCGTTTCATAAGCGGTTGAGCGCAATTATCGCCTGTGCGAATAGCCACGCCTTGTTTATCTAAAATAAAACCAACATCGGCAGGATGTGCGCCTTTCAACTCAAAGCTCATCACACCCACTTTGTTCGGCGCAGTGCCAATTACTCGCATGCCTTCAATTTCTTTTGCTCGCTTGGTCGCATATGCCAACAAGTCTTGTTCATGTGCATGTAAACCCTGCATATCTAAACCAGATAGCCATTTAACTGCTGCGCCCAAACCAATTACGCCAGCAATGTTAGGCGTGCCTGCTTCAAGTCTATTAGGTAATGTACCCCAAGTCGCACTTTGGTAGTCAACCTCTGCAATCATTTCGCCGCCAGTTTGCCATACTGGCCAAGTTTCGAGTAATTCTTTTCGTCCCCATAACACGCCAACACCCGTAGGGCCGAATAATTTATGCCCTGAAAACACATAAAAATCACAACCGATAGATTGCACATCTACATTACCATGAGCAATTCCTTGGGCACCATCAATTAATACCCATGCACCTTTTGCTTTCGCTTTTATAGTAATGTCTTTAATAGGATTTACCGTACCTAATGCATTAGATACATGAGGCAGTGCAACCAAACGCGTATTCTCATTCAACAATGCATCAAACGCCGCAATATCTAACTCGCCAGTATCGAAAATAGAACAAATTTTTAACGTAGCACCACTTTGTTTACAGGCTTGCTGCCAGGTAACTAAATTAGCATGATGTTCAAGTTCAGTAACAATAATCTCATCGCCAGCTTTGAACAATTGACCCACACCGTTGGACACCAAATTAATCGCTTCAGTAGTACCACTAGTCCATATCACTTCTTCTCGATGTGCGGCATTAATAAATTTAGCGACGTCAGTACGTGCGTTTTCATAGCCACGAGTTGCTTCGTCGGCTAAACGATGGGCGCCTCTGTGAACATTAGAATTGTACTGAGTATAGTATTCAATAAGTGTATCTATCACCACTTGTGGCTTTTGAGTCGTTGCCGCATTGTCTAAATACACTAATGGCTTTCCGTCAATTTCGCGTTTCAGTACGGGGAATTGTGCACGGACAGCTTCTACATCAAAACTCATTTTACCTCCATGTTGGCGAAACGTTCGCTCAACATTGGCAGTAGCCACTGTTTGATAGGCTCATTGCTAATGGCGTTAACTAATTCTTGAACAAAACCAAAGTTAAGCATAACAAGTGCTTTTGAGCGCGGAATGGAGCGACTCATTAAATAATATAAGGCCTTTTCTTCTATTTCCGCTACTGTTGCACCGTGCGCGCACTGCACGTCATCAGCATAAATTTCTAGTTCAGGCTTGGTATTGATCATAGCGCGCCGAGAAAGCAACAAGTTGCGATTGTTTAATTCTGCTAACGTTTTTTGCGCGTCTCTGTGAATGTGAATACGACCACTAAACACCGCTCTGGCTTTGTCACCTATAATGCCTCTAGCGTTTTCTTGCGTCGTTCCATTAGGCACGGCATGTTCAATAGTAGAATGCATATCAAACAGCTCGCCTTCAGCTAACAAGTAAATCGCATTCATTTTCGCATTAGCATGTTGCCCTGCATGAATAATATCTACGTCTACTCGCGACAGTTCACTACCGTATGACACAAAAGTACTGTTTAAATTAGCCCGTTCTTGAAGACTAAAATGGCTTCCGCCTACTTGCTTGGCCGCACCGGTGAAAAAGGCAAAACGATAATGCTCAAGTTTCGCTTCTTTACCAATCATATATTCAGCAAAGGCGGTAGTAAAACTAGCTTGAGAGCCAAACCCATGCTCAATAACTTTTAGTTGGCTGTTTTCACCCAAATTAACCAATGCTCGGGTATGAGCGTCGCAGTCTTGAGCGGCAATATTAATAATACGAAGTGGCGTATCAACTTCACAATTATCATCTAAAGAAATATAAACGCCTTGCTCGCAAAGCGCATCATTCACTAAACCAAATACATGACGTGATGGCTTAACCTGCCCAAATAATCTTGATATTTCATCTTGCATATCGGTTGAAGCGTTATTAATTGCGCAAAGATTTAAGCCGTGCGGCAAAGATAACTTACTAATATCAGTACGTAATACACCATCAACGAATACAATATCGATTGATTCTAAACCATCAATTTGAGGGACGTTGTAGCTTGTGTCAAGGCTACTTTCATTAGAAACACGCTCTTTCAATGATGATAAAGGCGTAAATCGCCATTCTTCGCTTCGAGCATGTGGCCAGCCGTCTGTTTCTAATTTATTCAGCGACTGTTGACGCATAGGTGCAAGAAAATCATCGACGCCTCTGGCATCACTAATGACCTTGTTTAGCCATTGGCTCATGCGCTTACCTCTTCAAATTCTTTTCCTAGAAAGGCATACCCTTCATTTTCAACTTTAAGCGCAAGCGATGCATCACCACTTTTCACTATTTTACCGTTTGCAAGAATATGTACAAAATCGGGTTTGATAAAATCTAGTAAACGCTGGTAGTGAGTGATAACAATAAAACTACGAGCACTGTCTCGCTGGCTATTAACGCCATTTGCAACTACTTTAAGCGCATCAATATCCAAGCCAGAATCTGACTCATCCAAAATACAAAGAGACGGCTTTAACAAAATCATTTGCATTATCTCGTTACGCTTTTTCTCACCACCTGAAAAGCCTTCGTTCACACCACGCTTTAAGAAGTCTAATGGCAACTGAACTTGTTTGCAGGCTTCCTTAGCTTGCTTTAAAAACTCGGTAGCCGACAAAGGCTCTTCGCCTCTGTGCTCGCGCGTTGCATTAACTGACTCTTTCATAAATTCCATATTGCTAACACCAGGAATTTCTACCGGATACTGAAAGGCCAAAAACAGGCCATTACTGGCACGTTCTTCAATTTCCATTTCAAATAGGTCGTTACCATTCAAGCTAACTTCACCTTGCTCAACTTCGTAGCCTTCACGACCAGACAGAACATAACCTAGGGTACTTTTACCCGCGCCGTTTGGACCCATAATGGCGTGTACTTCGCCAGGGTTAACTTCAAGATTAAGACCTTGAATAATGGTTTTATCTTCTACACGCGCATGTAAATTTTTAATGTTTAACATAATTATCCTACTGATCCTTCCAAGCTAATTTCTAACAATTTACCTGCCTCGACAGCAAATTCCATCGGCAGTTCTTTGAATACTTCTTTACAAAATCCATTCACAATCATAGAGACTGCTTTTTCTGGATTAAGCCCGCGTTGTTGGCATAAAAACAGTTGTTCATCACTTACTTTAGAAGTGGTAGCCTCATGTTCAACAATGGCACTAGGGTTACGACTTTCAATATAGGGGAATGTATGTGCGCCACAGGTATCGCCAATTAATAGCGAATCACACTCAGTGAAATTTCGCGCGCCGTCAGCCTTAGGCCCCATTTTAACTAACCCGCGATAAGTGTTGTTACTTTTACCCGCAGATATCCCTTTGGAAATAATGGTAGAGCGAGTGTTTTTACCAAGATGTATCATCTTAGTACCGGTATCGGCTTGCTGGCGCCCACGTGTCAATGCAACAGAATAGAATTCACCCACACTATTATCACCTTTCAGTATACAGCTAGGGTATTTCCAAGTTACTGCTGACCCAGTTTCAACTTGGGTCCATGAAATTTTTGCATTAGTGTGGCAAATACCGCGTTTGGTCACGAAGTTGTAGATTCCACCTTTTCCGTCTTCATCGCCTGGGTACCAATTTTGCACAGTAGAATATTTAATTGTGGCGTCATCTAGCGCTACTAACTCCACCACTGCTGCATGTAATTGATTCTCATCGCGTTGAGGCGCTGTGCAACCTTCTAAATAACTAACATGGCTGCCTTCTTCAGCAACAATCAATGTACGCTCAAATTGCCCTGTGTTCATTTCGTTAATACGGAAGTAAGTCGACAACTCCATTGGACAGCGCACACCCTTAGGGATATATACGAATGAGCCATCAGTAAAAACAGCACTATTTAATGCCGCATAGTAATTATCTGCTCTTGGTACAACTGAGCCTAAATGCTTTTTCACTAATTCTGGGTAGGTATGAACAGCTTCTGATATTGAGCAAAAAATAACACCTGCTTCAGCTAGCTTTTCTCTGAAAGTTGTTACAACTGATACTGAATCGAATACCACGTCCATTGCCACACCCGCTAACATTTCTTGCTCGTGTAATGGAATCCCTAATTTTTCATAAGTACGCAATAACTCTGGATCAACCTCGTCGAGTGACTGCGGTTTATCTGCCATACTTTTAGGCGCTGAATAATAAGATATTGCTTGAAAGTCTATTTTAGGATAATGCACGTGAGCCCACTCCGGCTCATCCATTTTTAGCCATGTTTCATACGCTTTTAAACGCCAATCGAGCATCCACTGAGGCTCTTTTTTCATTTCAGAAATACGTCGTATAATGGATTCATCTAAACCGCTTTCGAAGGTATCTGATTCTATTTCAGAATAGAACCCCGCTTCGTATTTTCTGTCTAATGCCTGTTCAATCTGTTCACTCATGTATTGATCCCATTATTCGCTTTATTTAATTTTAAATCTTTTGCAGTTTTTACGTTCAGATTCTATTCAATCTACACCTATCTAGTATCAGCGTTAACGCAAAACACGGTATTATAAACCACTATTGTCAAAGAGGATAACTTTACCGGCTACAAATTTCTTATTTGGTATTGTTATAGAACATTTAATTTTGTATCTATTGTCGTTTTTTCGAGGTCGGTTACTATTACTGATGATTGATAGCAACTTTGACGACCCACCACTTCTTTCACATCACGCTTTTGCATTAACTCTTGTAATGAAATTTGGTTAAGAAAATCACTAATACGGTCGCTTAAGTTCTCCCACAAATTGTGTGTTAAACACTTTTCACCACCTTTGCAATCTGACTTACCACTGCATTTGGTTGCATCAATATTTTCATTAACTGCCTGTATTATTTCTCCTACAAACAAGTTTTCAGGTTCTCTGTTTAACGTATAACCGCCACCTGGACCTCTTACACTTGCTACAAGATTAGTTCGTCTCAATTTTGAAAATAACTGCTCAAGATAAGACAACGATATATCTTGTCGTTCAGAAATTTCCGCTAAGGGCACGGGTCCTTTCTTTGAATGAAAGGCTAAGTCAAGCATAGCAGTTACCGCGTAACGACCTTTGGATGAAAGTTTCATAGACTTCCTTTATTAAAAAACCATAGTGATCGTGACATAACCAACTAAAATGGTCAAGTATTTAACCAAGTAAATTAGTCAAGTATTGTTTTTCAACTTTACAACATGTATTTTATGGTTCAATTTTAGCATTAGGCGCAGTGTTAGTTTTTGCAGCTATTAAGCAACTAAAAAAATTAAACAGCTAAAGTCATCATTAATAAAATATTTTTATGGAAGTTATAAACTAGGCTCTTGGTCAGTTTATAACTTTTTTAGTATCACTCACGCCATGATTCTCTGATGTTATAAAAACCACCTGACTCAGTTTCTAGCATCTAAACTTAAATTCTACCACTACAAATCTTATAAGATTTTTTTAGCCCCAATATAAAACTATCGGCAGTGTTTAGCAGTAAATATTACTAGAGCCGTTGTATCTTTGAAAAAATATTGATTTAAAATTGTGAACACTAATTAAGGGAGTAAAAACATGAAAAAAGTAGCTGTGATTTTAAGTGGTTGTGGCGTATACGACGGCGCCGAAATTCATGAGTCAGTGTTAACGTTACTGGCGTTAGAACGAGCTGGAGCAAGCTACAAGTGCTTTGCGCCAAATATAAATCAATTGCATGTAGTCAACCACCTAACAGGCGAAGTAGATGAAAATGATACACGCAATGTATTAACTGAAGCCGCAAGAATTACGCGAGGCGCAATTGAAGATGTTAAGTCGCTGAATGTAAATGAGTTTGATATCCTTATGCTTCCAGGTGGTTTTGGGGCGGCTAAAAATTTATGCACATTTGCAATAGAAGGTGAAAACAGTCAAGTTAATCAAGATGTGTTGACAGTGTGTAAGGCATTTGCTGATGCCAATAAAGTAGCCGGTTACGCCTGTATTGCACCAGCCATTATTCCTACCGTTTATCCAAACGGAGTAAAACTTACAATTGGCAATGACGCTGACACTGCAAAGGCTATTGAGGCAATGGGTGGAAGCCATATTGTAACAAGCGTAGAAGAAGTGGTTGAAGATGAAAGATATAAGGTTTTCTCCACTCCAGCTTATATGCTAGCAAACAATATTCTAGGAGCTGCGACAAGTATAGATAACTTGGTAAATAGGATTCTTAAGTAACCATCCATTCAAAAACATTTAAATACTGCTGAGTCAAATAGTCTTTGCTACTATTAATAGCGAAGACTAGCGGCAGTCTTAAAAATTACTAGCATCCGTATTATTATTCCAATGCAATATCATTTTAAAGGACACCCTTTTTGCGTTCTAATCGATTCCCCGTAAATGAAGAAGCTTCTTTTAATTGGCGAGTATTAACTAAACTTTGGCCTTTTTTAACTGAATTTAAAACACGTGTATGGCTAGCAATTAGTTGCTTAGTGGGCGCTAAAATAGCAAGTGTAGCCTTGCCTTTTATGCTTAAGCATATTGTAGATAACTTAAATTTAGACAATGCCTTGGCAACCTTTATGGCTGTTATACTTTCCCTCATTATAGCCTATGGCGCCCTTAGGTTTGCCAATGTGCTGTTTGGGGAAATACGAGATACATTGTTCGGCCGTGTTACTGAGCGCGCCATGCGCAGAATAGGTTTGAAAGTATTCAAACATTTGCATCAGCTCGATTTAGACTTTCACTTATCTAGGCAAACTGGCGGATTATCACGAGATGTAGAACGCGGAACTAGCGGCATTAGTTTTTTAATGCGGTTTTTAGTATTTAACATAGGTCCAACTCTACTTGAAATAGGTTTGGTTGTAGGGATTTTGCTTTTCAATTATGGGTGGACATTTGCATTGGTTATTGTCGTTGCTGTTGTGAGTTATGTGACATTTTCAGTCAAAGCAACTGACTGGCGCACAAAATATGTAAAAGAACTCAACCAAGCCGATAACTTAAGCAACACTCGCGCAGTCGATAGTTTACTTAATTTTGAAACAGTCAAATACTTCAATAATGAAGAATATGAAGCTAATCGTTATGATGTTGGCCTAGCAAACTGGGAACAGGCCAGAAGAAAGAATAGACTCTCATTATTTGCTTTAAATGGCGGACAAGCTCTAATTATTGCTATTGCTATGACCTCAATGCTTGCGCTGGCTGCGATTGAAGTGGCAAAAGGTAATATGACAATTGGTGACTTTGTGTTAGTTAATGCATTCACCATGCAAATATTTATGCCATTAAACTTCCTTGGATTTGTTTATCGAGAAATTAGAGGATCTCTAACGAATATTGAAAACTTATTTAAGTTGTTAGAACAGTCGCCCAAAGTAGTGGATAAAGATAATGCGAATGAACTAGTGGTTGACACTGGCCAAATTAGTTTTGAAAACGTGAGTTTTAGTTATCATGAAAAGCGCAACATCATTAACAATATATCCTTTACTATCCAGCCCGGTAATAAGGTTGCAGTTGTTGGTGAGAGTGGTGCAGGCAAATCTACACTAGTTAAACTTCTCTTTCGTTTTTACGACCCAACCAATGGTAAAATTTTTATAGATGGCCAAGATATTAGCCAAGTAACGCAAACTTCGCTACGCAAACACATTGGGATAGTGCCGCAAGATACGGTTTTATTTAACGATACATTATATGAAAACATTAAATATGGTCGCCCAGATGCAAGTGAAGAAGATATAAAGCAAGCAATCAAGCTGGCCCATTTGTCTGATTTTATTGAACGCTTACCAGATAAAGGCGAAACACAAGTAGGTGAACGAGGCTTGAAACTCAGTGGCGGGGAAAAACAACGAGTGGCGATAGCCAGAACAATTTTAAAACGTCCGCCCATTATGGTATTTGATGAAGCAACCTCTTCTTTAGACTCTCGGTCTGAACGCGCAATATTAAGTGCACTTAAAGAAATATCTCAAGGCCATACTAGCTTTGTAGTTGCTCACAGACTCTCTACTGTTATGGATGCAGACAACATAATTGTAATGGACCAAGGTGAAATTTGTGAACAAGGTAACCATGAATCATTACTACAACAAAAAGGTCTTTACGCGAAGCTTTGGCAGGCTCAACAACAAAAAAGTAATGAGCCCGCAAGTGAAAAGTAAAAGCGCATAATGGATAATAAAAACAATGTAAATACCATGAGTTTTGAGCAAGCCGATCAAGACTATTTGGTAAAAACAATTAATATGGAAATGCCTTTTGGGAAGTACAAAGGCTTAAAGCTAATCCACCTTCCCGAGCCTTATTTAGTTTGGTTTCATAAGAAAGGGTTTCCTCAAGGCAAACTAGGCGAACAACTTGCCTTGATGTATGAAATAAAACTGAATGGATTAGAAAAAATGTTGCAACCGCTTGTACAACCAAATTAGTTAAGCAAGCGCGCTTTTCTTCTAACCGCAATAACCAAGGTAAGCATTAGCACTAGTATGAAGTTTACCGCTCCCCCACTGCTTGAACTATTACCACCATTTGATGGTTGTCCACTTCCACCACTGTTGATTAATGTGTTAGGAGCAGGATCTAAATCTGGGTTAGTAACAGGCGTTGCATCCACCACAACTACATCGCTAATAATAACGAGGTTGGTATCATTTGGTAAGGTAGTTGAATTGAAATCGGTGGTAGTATAGTCGCGAAGCGGTAATTCATTAAACGGTTGATTAAATCCAAACGTTGGCAAAGAGGCAATATTATCTACCACTTGCATACCATCTCCAATAACTTGTCCAAAAACAGTGAAACCACCATTTTGAGTATCTAAGTTGCTCGCATTATTACCTAAATTTATAAAAAATTGAGACGTTGCACTATTAGGATTACCATTTAATTTGGCATAGGCTACCGTGCCACGCACATTGGACAAAATAGGTTCATTATTGACAGCTATTCCTGAAGGCACTGTATCAGGTGGAAAACTGTTATTGTATTGAAATCCCCCCATTTGAATAATAAAACCATTATCACTTCTGTGAACCACATTATTGGCATAAGCGCCTGAATTAACATAGCTTAAAAAATTTGCCACACTTTGTGGGGTTGTTTCATCGAACAAATTTATTTGAAAATTACCTTGTACGGTTCTAACTTCTACTACCGTTGCACTAGCATAATAAGAAAATAAGCTAGCAAAACCTAGTAGCCCTGCACTTAGGTATTTTTTTATATTCATGAATTAATTCCAAATTTTAAATTATATTTCTAAAAAGTAGATTATAAGCTAATTTTAATAGGATGGTTGTAAAAAAATGTGCATCCCCCATGCCAACAAGTTATCTATTATCTTAC
>DDIL01000098.1:0-13166 GCA_002338515.1 Glaciecola sp. UBA1851
GGGCAAAAATGCTCCTGCATTTTTGGCGAACCTCTTACCGGTTCTAAATTTGCTAAATTTCAGATATTAAAAAACCGCATCACTGCGGCTTGATAATTGGCGCGTGCGGAAGGATTCGAACCTCCGACCGCCTGGTTCGTAGCCAGGTACTCTATCCAGCTGAGCTACGCACGCGCATAAACGGGTTTTGTTTGAAGGTTGGCGCGTGCGGAAGGATTCGAACCTCCGACCGCCTGGTTCGTAGCCAGGTACTCTATCCAGCTGAGCTACGCACGCGCAATCTTTCAAATATATGTGTTATAAACACAAAACAATAATGGCGGAGAGAGAGGGATTCGAACCCTCGATAGGGCTACAAACCCTATACTCCCTTAGCAGGGGAGCGCCTTCAGCCACTCGGCCACCTCTCCAAATTGTGGAGCGCAAGTTTACTGAATCATACCAGTAAGTCAATGCTTTTTTGAGGCTAACATGCTAATCGATAAAAAATTAACCAAAAGCCTAAATATGTTAAGTTTAGAATGGAAAAAGCTCGGAAAAAACCGAGCTCTATTTACCATTAAGTGGCGAATAATAGATAGCGTTAGCTATCTGCTACGTTACCATTACCTTTTTCGGCTTGGATACGCATATAAATTTCTTCACGGTGAACGGAAACATCTTTGGGTGCATTAACACCAATGCGAACCTGATTACCTTTTACGCCCAACACAGTAACCGTTACGTTATCGCCAACCATTAATGTTTCGCCAACGCGACGAGTAAGTATTAACATGTAAAACTCCTATTTTACGAAAAATAACTTGTTATCTAATACCAATGCTTGCAAACATCAATCATAGAACAAGTGTATATTTAGTGGGTTAACTTCTAGGTGTATAAGTAATAAGCCTCCATTTTTTTCATTAGTGGCTTTTACTCAGTATCGCTCTACAACCAAGGATTTCAAATTAACGTTGAAACCATGTTAACAATTTAAAATTTTTAATCTATATTTTAGTTAATAATTGCTAAAATATTTATTTAAAACAACGCAATATTTTTGCTAAATACTCTATAACTATTTATTAACAATAAACTAGAACCGATAATAAACAAGTCGTTTTAGCAAATAATTATTATTTGGTGTAATAAAACTAATTTATTGCTCAGCAATCCAATTTTCAACAGACGACAAACAGCTGTCTAGTGCGTGCGTCTCTGAACCACCGGCTTGCGCCATATCAGGTCTGCCACCGCCTTTACCACCTACTTGCTGAGCAAGGAAACTAACTAACTTACCCGCGTGCACTTTATCAGTTAAATCTTTTGTTACACCGGCAATTAAATTTACCTTACCGTTATACTCTAACCCTAACACTACCACACCAGATTTAATTTGGACTTTAAGATCATCCATTAAACCTCTTAATGCTTTTGGTTCAGTTTCTACTAATTTAGTCACCAATAAATTAATATCGTTCACTTGTTTAACAGACGACATCATATTTTTAGATTGTTGACCGGCTATTTGTTGCTTTAATTGCTCTAGTGCTTTATCAGCTTGTTTTACTTGAGTCAGCAACGCTTGGGTTTTCTTGACTAAATTCGCTTTATCAGATTTTAGTAAAGATGCGACACTGTGCAGTAAATCCGCTTCCTGATTAATATAGTCTAGCGCAGCTTGTCCTGTAATGGCTTCAATTCTGCGAACACCTGAAGAAATACCGCCTTCAGAAATGATTTTAAACAAGCCAATATCACCCGTACTATTAACGTGCGTTCCGCCGCATAGTTCAGTAGAAAAGTCACCCATTTGAACAACGCGAACATCATCATCATATTTCTCGCCAAACAGCGCCATTGCGCCTGCAGCTTTCGCATCATCAAGTGCCATTACTTTCGTACTTAATGGATTGTTTTCTCGTACTTGTTGATTCACTAAGTTTTCAATTTCAGTGATTATATTGGTAGGGATAGATTCAAAATGAGAAAAGTCAAAGCGCAGTTTTTCAGCGTCAACTAACGAGCCTTTTTGCGTGACATGATCACCTAAAAGCCTTCTAAGCGCAGCGTGCAACAAGTGCGTAGCACTATGATTAAGCTTAATCGCTTCTCGCCTTGCACTATCCACCACCACTTCAACTTCCATACCAACAGAAATAGTCGCATTAAGATCAACTTTATGTACAAATGCATCGCTTGCTTTTTGGGTATCTAATACCTTGGAATGTTTACCACTGATATTAATGTACCCGGTATCACCAATTTGACCACCCGATTCAGCATAAAATGGCGTGCTATCAAGCACAACTAAAGCTTCTCCTTTACTGGCAATATCAACAGAATTTTGCTCAACAATTATTTGTTTTACGATTGATTTTGCTGTTAATGCGTCGTAACCGGTAAACTCGGTACTATGTTCAACTTTAATTAAATTATTGTAGTCTGCACTAAACTTACTTGCTGATTGCGCCAAGCTTTTCTGAGCCGCCATTGCCTTCTCAAAACCAGCTTCGTCAATTGTTAAATTTTGCTCTCTCGCCACATCATTTGTTAAATCGGCAGGGAAACCATAAGTATCATAAAGTTTAAAGACAAGTTCACCAGGAATGGTATCGCCTTCCAATTTTTGCAACGCATCATTTAATATTCCCATGCCTCGTTCTAACGTGCTTGAGAATTGCTCTTCTTCAACTTTCAGTACTTTTTCAACCACAGCTTGCTGTTGCTTGAGTTCGGGAAACGCTTCGCCCATCTGATTAACTAACTCATTCACTAACTTAAAGAAGAAAATATCTTTCGCGCCAAGTTTGTAGCCATGGCGAACTGCTCGTCGAATTATTCGGCGTAATACATATCCTCGGCCTTCATTTGATGGCATCACGCCATCACAAACTAAAAATGAGCACGAGCGAATGTGGTCAGCTATGACTCGTAAAGACTTATGCTCTAAATCAGTAGCGCCTACAATCTCTGCGGCTTGTTTAATTAGCGCTTGGAATAGGTCAATTTCATAGTTGCTATGAACATCTTGAAGTATTGCGGCAATTCGCTCTAGTCCCATTCCAGTGTCAATAGAGGGTTTAGGTAGCGGCTCCATATCACCATTAGCTTGGCGATTAAATTGCATAAATACCAAATTCCATATTTCTATAAATCGGTCGCCATCTTCTTCAGGCGAACCAGGTGGGCCTCCCCAAATATGCTCACCATGGTCGTAGAATATTTCAGAGCATGGTCCGCATGGTCCTGTATCGCCCATCGACCAAAAGTTGTCAGATGTAGATATTTTTATAATTTTTTCAACAGGTAAACCTATAAGATTTTGCCAAATTTCAAATGCTTCATCGTCTTCGTGATAAACAGTAACAAGGAGTTTTTCGGGAGGAAGTTTCAATTCTTCTGTTAAAAATTTCCAAGCGAATGTAATCGCTTCTTTTTTGAAGTAATCACCAAAACTAAAATTACCTAACATTTCAAAAAATGTGTGATGACGCGCAGTATAACCCACATTTTCTAAATCATTATGTTTACCACCTGCTCTAACACAACGTTGTGAAGACGTTGCTCTGTTGTAATTACGCTTGTCTGTTCCTAAAAATACGTCTTTAAATTGATTCATACCCGCATTTGTGAAAAGCAAAGTGGGATCGTCATGAGGCACTAAAGATGAAGTTGCTACTTCTTGGTGACCGTTAGTCACAAAAAAATCTAGAAAAGCGCGACGAAGTTGAGCAGTAGAGCGTATCATTTATATTCCTATGCTAGCTAGCGTTAATGACGATGCGAAAAGTACACGTGCCATTAGCAGTATTAACAATCATCGTTTAAAACAATTACTAAAACGTGTTGTGCGTAATTAAACTATGAAGATTATTCATTATTCTTAAATAATTTGGCTGAACAATATCATTAAACGGCATAGAATTTAAGCCCAATTAAGCGGTTAGTCAGGCTTAAGGACGATGTTTTTCATTCTTTTTTTATTTGCTAACTTAGTTTTTGCCAAAACTGTATAAATTTCATTCTGTTTTAGTACTACTTTTTTATAATTATTGGTGAAACATTCTAAAACCTGAGCTGTACAACTTAGATTTATGTATATAAATATATAGAATAATAATAAGTTGTTTAAAATACGAAGACAGTGAGCAAACTAATATGACGGGTAAGTCATTTATGAAATCTGTTGCGAAGCAATTCAATTTAATAATGCTTAGCGCAATTATATTCAAACAAAGTAGAGGTTAACATTGGAAATCAACCGATTTACATGCTTTTTAAATAAAAGCACCACAACGTTAGCGAATAAAAAAGAAAGGTTTTTCGTCATATTAGCAATAGCATTAATAATGCTACCAAATAGTATCTTAGCGGCAAATATCCACAACAAAATGGCGCTTAATCCAATAGAAAGTGCGCATTTTGATTCATTTAAAGTTGCCGATACAGCAGCATTACCTCTCGCTAGAAAGATATTTATTCAGGAAACAAGCGTTAATTTTAGCGATGATTGGCTTAAACAATTCAAAAAGACAACCAACAAACGTTATCGTGAAGGTATTCAAAACAGATACGCAAAAATGTTAGAAAAGAAATTGAAAGAAAATTTAGTGAAAGCTGGTTGGACTATTGTTGAACGTTCGCAAACTGACGCTTTAACTGTTAATGCACAGTTTAAAGATTTACATATCACCGCCCCAGATACTGTTAATTTGCGACACAAGCTTATTTATAGTGTAGGTAAGGTCGCAATAATTCTAGAGGTGCAAGACACCAACAATAAGCCTTTTTTTACGCTTGAAGACAGGGGTAATGCGGGCGGAGTGACAGGTACATTGTTTGAGACTGACAGAGCATTAAATTATTCAATTTTCAGCCGACTGACAAATTCTTGGGCGTCTAATTTTGTCATATATTTAGATTTGAGTATGGATGCTTTGGCGAACCAAACCTAATCTTTGTCAAACGCATATTGAATATGGGGCTGTTCAAACCCTCTATATTGAAGAAAACGCTTTTGCTTTTGAATATGTTTAAACTCTGTTGGAAGTTTATGACCAAATTTTTTTATTCGCACTTGCTTGGCTAACTCATACCAATCATATTGTTCTTGATTAATAGATTCAGATACTTCGGTACCTTCAATGCTATGGCTAATGAGTGTTTGGCGTATAACATTTGGTCCTTTTCCTTTTTGATATGCACTTCGTACATAGGCTTCCAAGTAACGGCTGTCTGACTGAATGCCTTTCTCAATAAACTTTTGTAGTTGCTCGTAACACATACGCTCATCCAAGTCTTTCGATAAGAGTTTTTGCATAATTTCGGTTTTACTATGCTCTCTTCTGGCTAGGAACCGAGTAATCGCATGAGTTATGATCTTAGGGTCTTGACTCGACATATTATTGAATAAGAAAAATTATCTGCTTTTTGATTAAGGAATAAGTTTACATATGAAATGGCATTGGGCAAGTACAGATAGCATCTCAAATTTAGGAATAGACCCAATAAAACACCTTTCTTTAAATGATGAATTAACTAGTCCTTTTCTGTGTTTTGAATTTCTTAAGGCGCTTGAAGCGTCTTTTTGCGTTGGAGAAAGTATTCATCGAAGAACGGGTTGGCTGCCCTCGCATATTCTTATAAAAAATGAAAACGATGAGTTAATTGCATTTATACCCGCCTATATAAAAACCCATTCATATGGAGAGTATATATTTGACCATAGCTGGGCGCATGCTTATCAGCAACATGGTTTACCTTATTATCCCAAACTTATTTTTGCTATCCCCTTTACACCAGTATCAGGACCAAGAATATTCAAATTAACAAACATAAGTAATGACCAAATTGTTACGTTTCTTGCCGATCAGAAAGAAGCTATATTTAAACAATTAAATGTTAGCTCTATCCACTTGTTGTTTCCGAATAAAGAACTATCTAATACATTTGATACTATGCATTTTTATACACGACACTCAGTGCAATTTAACTGGCATAATAAACAATATACTGATTTTGAAAGTTTTTTGGAATCAATGACGGCAAGACGCCGACGTTCGATAAAAAAAGAACGAAAAAGTATAGCAAAACAAGGTGTAACCGTTGAAAAATTATATGGAAAACATTTAACTAAGGAAGCAATGGACTTTTTCTGCCTTTGCTACAAACAGACTTATTTGAAACGCAGTGGCCATGAGGGATATTTAAATAATGCTTTCTTTTTTGAGCTACTGGAAAATATGCAAGATAATCTTTTGTTAGTTGTGGCGAATAAACAGTCAAATATTGATAATGACTCGACCCATATAGTGAGCACTCCCGTTGCCGCATCGCTATTTCTTTTCGACCATAATGGACTATATGGCCGATATTGGGGTGCACTTGAAGATGTGTCAGGACTGCATTTTGAATGTTGCTATTATCAAGGTATAGAATTCTGTATCGAACACAACATTCCTTTATTTAACCCCGGTACACAGGGAGAGCATAAGATATTACGCGGGTTTGAACCAACTATATGTTATTCCAATCACAGCATGGCTGAACCTGCATTTGATGACGCCGTTAAAGACTTTCTAATAAGAGAAACCCCACATATTAAAGAATACGCTATTCAATCAGCTGATTTATTACCTTTTAAAGACGATTCGCAATAAATCTAAATTGTTACAAGATTTGTATACCTATTGCGATGTTTACAATCTTTATTAAACTTCATCAGTTAAATATAAGGTATGTGCAAGGTATTTTGCGCTTGAACCAAAATCAAATATATAAATAAAACGACAGAAAGGTAGGATATGAAAAAATCGATAATAGCGTTAGCCATAGTCGGAGCAATTGGCTTAGTTGGGTGTAGTCAACCACAAGATGATGTAAATGCAGAAGTAACAGTGGCCGCAGCGAAACCTGAACTTGGTACCTTTGGTATTGATATGGACGCTAAAAATATAGAAGTGAAAGCAGGCGACGATTTCTTCATGCATACAAATGGAACCTGGTATGACAATTACGTCATGCCGGCGGATAAAACTCGTTATGGTGCTTTCACTAAGCTTGCCGAGCGCAGTGAAGATAGAGTGAAAGCAATTATTGAGGAAGTAGCGGCAAAAACTGATTTAAATGCTGAAGAACAACTTGTATCAGCATATTATAACTCTTATATGGACGTAGACACCTTGAACCAAAAAGGCATGGCGCCAATTCAGCCTATGCTTGAAGAAATCGCATCCATTGAAAACACCACTGACCTTGTTAATGTGTTTGGCAAAACTTGGCTAACAGGCACAAACAGCCCAATTTCCGGTGGACTCAGCTTCAATAGACTTGACCCAAACAGCTATCAATTTTCAGTCAGTGTGGGTGGTTTAGGCTTACCAGACAGATCCTATTACCTAGAAGATAACGAGCGATTCACTAAAATTTTAGCTGAATATGAAAACAATATTGCGACTTTACTTAACCTAGCCGGAAGTGAAACTCCAGAATTAGACGCTCAAAAAATCATCGCGTTAGAAACGACTATGGCAGAAGCTCAATGGCCGAGAGAAAAACGTAGAAATAGAGATTTGACACTTAACCCAGTTGAGCGTGTGAATCTAAGCAATACTTATCCTGATTTTGATTGGGACACTTATTTAGCCGCTCAAGGTTATCAAGTGCCAAATTTGAATGTGTCTCAGCCAGAGCCGGTAAATGATATGATTAAAATCATCAATGAAACCCCTCTTGATGTTTGGAAATCTTATTTAACTTATCACTTAGTTTCAGGCAATTCATCACTGCTATCAGAAGAAGTTTATGATGCTAATTTTGCTTTTTACGGCACTGTTTTAAATGGACAACAAGAGCCACGTCCTCGCTGGAAACGCGCAGTTAATGCAATGGGAAGCACCCAAAGCTTAGGCTTTGCAATTGGCCAAGTATATGTAGACCGATATTTCCCACAAAGCTCTAAAGAACAAATGAAAGAGTTGGTTGAAAACTTGCGAAAAGCATTAGATGAGCGCATTACTAACCTTGATTGGATGGGTGAAGAAACGAAAAAGAATGCCAAAGAGAAGCTGATGGCATTTAATCCTAAAATTGGATACCCAGACGAATGGCAAGATTTCACTGGTCTAGAATTATCTAGCGATGATTTAATGGGTAATACAATAGCAATGCGTCAGTTTTTCCGTGAACAAAGTATTGCTGATGAACTCAAACCTACCGATAGAGACGATTGGTTTATGACCCCCCAAAGGGTGAATGCTTATTACAATCCTTCATTTAATGAAATTGTATTTCCAGCGGCTATTTTACAAGCACCGTTTTTTGACCCGAATGCTGATGACGCAGTTAACTACGGTGCAATTGGTGCGGTAATTGGACATGAAATGGGTCATGGTTTTGATGACCAAGGTTCAAAATCAGATGCAAAAGGCGTGCAACGTAATTGGTGGACCGATAACGATAGAGCAGCGTTTGAAGCCAAAACTCAAAAGCTTGTAGAGCAATATAATGCTTATGAAGCACTGCCGGGGCAGTTTGTAAATGGCGCAAATAGTTTGGGCGAGAATATTGGTGACGTGGGTGGATTGGCTATGGCTTACCATGCTTATAAACTTAGCCTAAATGGAGAAGAAGCACCGGTAATTGACGGTTTAACGGGTGATCAACGTTTCTTCTTAGCCTGGGCGCAAGTATGGCGTATCAAGATGACGGATGAAGCATTACTGAATAGATTAAAAGGTGGTACGCATGCGCCAGGCATGTTCAGAGCGCAAGCACCTCGTAACCATGATGCATGGTATGAAGCCTTTAATGTTCAACCGGGCGATGACTTATATTTACCGCCTGAAGAACGCGTCAGTATTTGGTAAGCGTTAATTTAAATTGATTTGAAACCACTCAATTTTAGCTATTTTTATAAAGCTATAATGAGTGGTTTTTTTATTTTCGCCAAACAAGCATCAGGTTATTAGCAGGCATCTCAATTATTTTTTCTAACTGAATATTATCTACCCACGCTTTTAATTCCTCTATATCCCTGTATCCGCCTCTACCAGAGGCAAGCAACTTACCATGAAATTCTGCATTACTTTCGCTAGAAAATTCACCATCAATCGTAAAAGGTCCGTACTGGCAAAATACACCATTAGTAGGTAACGCTTCGCTCACTTTTTGCATCATAAATTGCACTTGTATCTTTTGCATAATATGCGCAGTATTGGCGGTAAATATTGCGTCATATGACTGTTTAGGCCAAGGATCATTAGGAATGCTTAACGGTATAGGCGGTAGTAAATTACTTAATTCATATTCTTGAAGCCACAAGTAAATACCTTGGTGATATTCAAGCTGATCCGCTGTTTGCCAAGTAATATGAGGTAAATTAGCGGCAAAATGCACCGCATGTTGTCCAGTACCTGAACCAATCTCAAGTACCTTTTTTACATCTTTAAATTCGTTAATAAGTACATCTAGGATATAAGGCTTATTATTTTCGCAAGCCTGACTGTATGGTTTTTCATCAATCATACGTGAACAATTATTTTAATGTAGAAAGCGATAGCATACTTTTATTTGCATGTTTTGCAATTATCGCCAACCAATCTTCTATTGAAAGTGGCTTTGATAAATAATACCCCTGAAACATCGAGCAACCTTGTTTGGTTAAATAGTCAAGTTGTTCCTGAGTTTCTACTCCCTCTGCAACGCTAGTTACACCCAATGCATTAGCCATATTAATTATCATATTAACAATTGTTCGGCCTGAGTTATCATTGTTATCAGAAATACTATCTACAAAAAATCGGTCTATTTTCAGTTCTGATATAGGTAGTTTTTTTAGATAGCTTAAACTTGAATAGCCCGTCCCAAAATCATCAACCGAAAACCTAAATCCTTTTTTATGTAGTTTGTTCATTGTGCTTATAACCAACTCTATATCAGTTATTAAAGCCGTTTCGGTTAACTCTAAAACAAGACGTTGCGGTGAAACATGCCACTTTTCAACATAATACAATAAACGCTCAATAAAATTGGAGGCAACAATTTGTTTAGCGCTTATATTAATTGAAATACTGGTATTAACTGCTTCTTTATCAAGTGAATAAAGTAACTGACAAACTTGGTCAATCACCCACTCACCTATTTTATTGATTGTATTACTTTGTTCAGCAACAGGTATGAATTCATCAGGGCCAACCCAACCTAGTTCTTGTGAATGCCATCGAATGAGTGCTTCAGACGAATCTAACTTGCCATCAGGATTAAATTGAGGCTGGATGACTAATGACAATTCATCAGTTTCCGTTACATTGGCAAGCAAACTTCGCATTTTTTTGAGACGTTCATATTTCTCTAATTCGGTTTTATTTGCATAATACTGACCAAAGGGTGCAAGACGTTTAGCATTTCTAAGCGCGTATTCTAACGTATCGAATAAAGTCTCGTAGTTATTAGAACGCGCATCTAAAATAGCACTACCAATAGAAACCGACAGGGGAATATCTTGGTCTTCGTTAACAAATGAAAATAACTCGTTGCGCAATAAGTTTGAGTCAACAAATGCTTGCAAGACCTCCAATTCATTTGGGTGGCTTGATACTTCATCGCTTAATAACACAAAGGCATCTTCACCGCTTTTATAAACATTACAACGTTTACCAACAAGTGTAGAAATCTTATCGGCTATGAATTTTAAGCAATCGTTTCCCGTTCCAAAACCATATTTTAAATTAATTTGCGACATTTTATCTACGTTAATTAACGCAGCATAAATGTATGCACCGCCTCTAGATGCAAAACCACTCTGTAACAAACTTTTGCATTCTCGTTCAAACCAAAGTTTATTTTTTAATCCGGTAGTTGTGTCAGAATATGCCAAGTTATAGATAGTATCCTCAGCTTGAATTCTTTCGCTAATATCTCTAATGACACCTACATAGCGTGATTCACCAACATTACTCGCTTTAGTTAATGACAATTCCATTTGAAATACTTCGCCATTTTTACGCAAAGCGGGAAGTTCACGTCCTACACCAATAATATTGGCGTGTTGAGTACGTTCATAATTATCAATAAAAGTTTGATGTCTTGACGCATATGGTTCAGGCATTAGCTGATTGACAGACATTGCCTCTAACTCAGCCATTGAGTATCCAAACATTTGCTCGCTAGATGAGTTGGCATGCAAAATATTTCCTTTAAGGTCAATAGTGACAACTGCATCTTTTAAATTGTTAAGAATGACTTCAAGCTTATGACTCTCTGCCTGAGTGGCAGCAAGCATTTTACGTTCTTCGGTTATATCAGCAATAGCTCCATACAAGCGTATAACTTTCCCCTCTGAATTTTTTTCCGCATTGCTACTTACTCTTATCCATTTACTCAGGCCTTGCGCATTATTAAACCCAATTTCTTCACAATAAGTTTCACCAGTCTCAATCGACTTATTAAATAATTCTGAAATACGTTTTTTATCATACTCATTATACAAAGCAGCGCCAATCAGAGGCTTTAAGTGCGCGTTAAAAGGCAGGCCATAAATTCTATAAACTTCATTTGACCAATAAAGATGGTCTTCTGAAACATCATATTCCCACGCACCCACTTTAGCCATTTCCTCAACTTCAGATAACAATAGAAGTTGTTTATTTGATCGCAATTGTAAATGACTTTTATGCAGAAATTCGCCTAGGAAACGCCCAAATGTATTAAATTTAGAACTATATCTGCTAATCTCAAAACAGGGCTTTTTATATAAACCAACTAATATACCAACTGGCCTATCAGTTTCACAAAATATTGGCACCCCCAAATACGCTTGAATGCCCATGTCAACTAATGCGGCATCTAGCGGGTATTGTTGAGCCACATTTTCTGGAATGCAGCAAACGTCACTCTCAAAAACTTGCTCGCAAGGAGAGCCGTTAAGTTCATATGAAAAATTATCGATTATGCTGTTTTGATAAACAGCTGCCGTTGAAACGGCATGAATGAGGTCTTTGTCAACAGATGCAATAAATAGGTAGTCAGCAGATATCTCAGCGTTCAAATCAAGCAAATGTTTGCATAACGAATTATTTTCATAATGCGCGATATGCTGAAACTCTGAACGCGTCATTTTCTTATTTGTTAAACGCTTCAAGCTATAACCTCATCTTATTTGATAAAGATTAGTACCAAGCTAAACATGAGTTTAGAAATGGCATGTAATTGCTCAGTGCTCATAATTTTTATACGATTATTTACGCACAAAAGAAAAAAATTAAAATTACAATACTGTTAAGCGAATGTATCGGCTATTATAAAAACAACTTAAGGTAATACTGAAAACTTCATTACAGGCGACGATTCTACTTAGAGAGAACTTGTTAAGTACATCGTTTGGTGATGGCCGATTTACGGAAATAAAAATATGTATATTCTCAAATAACATTACTCCTATAGTGTATTTTTTGCAAATATATTGAGCATAAACCTTTTATCAGCAAGCTTGTGAGTTATAAATAGGCTCTAGTCTTGTAAATTCGGCGCAAGCCATTTTTCCGCTTTTTCTATATTCCAACTTTTCCGCTGGGCATATTCAGATAGCTGATCTTGTTGGATTTTTGCTACCGCAAAATAACGACAATCAGGATGACTGAAATACCAACCTGAAACGGAAGCACCTGGCCACATGGCATAAGATTCAGTTAATTGCATGCCAATTTCTTTTTCCACATCGAGTAAATCCCAAATTAACTGTTTTTCAGTGTGCTCAGGGCAAGCAGCATAACCAGGTGCAGGTCGAATACCTTGATACTTTTCAGCAATCAATGCTTCATTGTTTAGTGTTTCGTCAGCCGCATAACCCCATAACTCTTTTCTGACTATTTTATGCAGATACTCAGCAAAAGCTTCGGCTAGCCTATCTGCAATTGCCTTCACCATAATTGAATTATAATCATCACCGTCTTTTTCAAACGCCTTCGCTAGCTCTTCTTCGCCAATACCAGCTGTCACCGCAAACGCGCCAATATAGTCTGTTTTATTAGCCGTTTTTGGCGCAACGAAATCACTTAAACAGTAATTAAACCCCTTAGGTTTTAGCGTTTGTTGACGTAAATGCTCGCCCTTACCTATCACATGCGTCTGTTCAAAGGTGTCATATATTTCAATACTTTCATCCACGCTGTTAGCCGGAAATA
>DDIL01000098.1:13476-14147 GCA_002338515.1 Glaciecola sp. UBA1851
ACACCTACCACTTCATCTTTTAATATTCGAGGATACTTTCCTGCCAAGGACCATGTTAAGAAAAATGGTGTCCAGTCAATGTATTCTTTAAGTTCTTCAATACTCACTTCTATTGTTTTTGTACCTAAGAAATTCGGCGTTTGAATTGCATAGTTTGCCCAATCACAAGTAAAGGCATTCGCCCTCGCGTCTTCAATACTGATTGCTTTAGTGCGTGGTTTTTTCTTAGCATGTTGCTCACGAACTTTCACGTATTCATCTTTTACACTTTGCGCATATTCGTCTTTACTGTGAGCTGAAATGAGTTTTTGACACACGCCTACCGCTCGTGAAGCATTAGGTACATAAACAACAGGGTGCGCGTAGTTTTGCTCAATTTTCACGGCAGTATGGGCTTTAGATGTGGTAGCGCCGCCAATTAGCAAGGGAATGTCAAGGTTTAGCCGTTGCATTTCTTTTGCAACATGCACCATTTCGTCAAGTGATGGGGTAATTAACCCCGACAGACCAATCATATCAGCTTGTTCATCTATCGCGGTTTGTATAATTTTTGCAGCTGGCACCATTACACCTAAATCAATGACTTCAAAGTTGTTGCATTGAAGTACCACGCCAACAATATTTTTACCTATATCATGCACATCGCCCTTTACCGTTGCCATGATAATTTT
>DDIL01000098.1:14431-15410 GCA_002338515.1 Glaciecola sp. UBA1851
TAAGCCACGGCTTTTTTCATTACTCTTGCCGATTTTACTACTTGTGGCAAGAACATCTTTCCTTCACCGAATAAGTCGCCCACTATGTTCATGCCATCCATCAGCGGGCCTTCAATCACATCTAACGGCCTTGTAGCTTCTTGTCTAGCTACTTCAGTGTCATCTTCAATATATTCGGTTATACCTTTTATCAGGGCATGCTCTAAGCGTTTATTAACTGGTTGCTCTCGCCAAGTTAAATCTTCCTTCGCTTGCGCTTTACCATCGCCTTGATATTTAGGGGCAAGCTCTAATAAATTGTCTGTGCCAAGCTCAGTGCGGTTTAAAATAACATCTTCAACTGCATCTCTAAGTTCTACTGGTATTTCATCATAGACTTCAAGCTGACCTGCATTGACAATCCCCATATCCATACCGGCACGAATGGCGTGATAAAGAAATACAGAGTGCATGGCCTCACGCACTGGATTATTACCACGAAATGAAAACGAAATATTGGATAAACCACCAGACACATGGCAGTAGGGTAATTCAGTGCGGATTTTGCTTGTTGCTTCTATAAAATCTACTGCATAGTTATTGTGTTCTTCAATACCTGTTGCCACAGCAAAAATGTTAGGGTCAAATATAATATCTTCTGGCGGAAAACCAATTTTGTTTACCAAAATGTCGTAGCTGCGTTTACAAATTTCAAACTTACGTTCACAGGTATCGGCCTGCCCTTTTTCATCAAACGCCATAACTACCGTGGCTGCGCCGTAACGTTTGATTTTTTTTGCTTGTTCAGTAAAAGGAGCTTCCCCTTCTTTTAAACTGATAGAGTTTACAATCGCCTTACCTTGCACACATTTAAGACCCGCCTCTATAACCGTCCATTTAGATGAATCAATCATAATAGGTACGCGAGAAATATCAGGCTCTGACGCAATTAAGTTTAAGAATTTCACCATGGCTGCTTCTGAATCAAGCATGGCTTCAT
>DDIL01000146.1:0-13007 GCA_002338515.1 Glaciecola sp. UBA1851
ATACTTCCATAATTCTACCAATGACTAATTCAGTATCATTTAAATCAATTTTGGTGATTTGCTCTACTTGCAAGGCAAACTTGATTTTAGATTCTGCCACGTAGGGAGCGTTAACCGCACTTGCCATTTGGGCAGTCAAACCAACCACCTTAAATTCACTTACGTCTGGTTCATAACGAGCAGAGCATTGATGGGCTTGTTCTACAATACTTTCATGCACATGATTAATTGTGTATACACCTTGCTGTTTAATGTTCTCAAGCGTGTCTCTTACTACCGTATGTGGCCGCATTAACATGCCTACTAGAGGAGGATTCGCACCAACATGAAATACAGAGCTAACAATAGCAAGGTTATTCACGCCGTTTGCACCCGTTGTGCCAACTAAGTTTGCACTCTTAAACCCAGATAATGAATTTATAAAATTTGCTCGGTAACGCTGCGGCAACTGCATTATAGATTGTTCGCTAAAGACTTTAGTGGTCATTATTCATCATCTCGCTTTGCAATTATTTCTAGTCCAAAACCATTATCTAACAAAGTCACTTCAATTGGAGAACAGCAAATTTGACAGTCAACTATTTGTTGTTGACCTATATCGTTAACTTCATCTATTTCAATGTCATTTACAGTCATACAATACGGACATTCAAAGCTTTCAGCTCGAGAGAGGCTCATAAATGAAAAAACTCTTTTCGTAAAATAAATTAATACTGACAAAATAGCTTACTGGATTGACTCTTTTGATTATTAGCCGCGCCCAACTGCTTTAAACATTAAACCATGATATAAGTTTATCAAACCAACCTAATACTATTTCGGTCAATTACTGTATATAGTATAGGTATCTATAAAAATAATAACTTCACAACAAAATGGAAGAATAAACGTGCTTACAAACAAATACGTCATCATTTTTTTACTTTTCTTTGGCCTTGTCACCACTGCCAATAGTCAAACTTATCCGCCAGCCAATTACGACCCTACGGTACCCAAATTAGTTGATGTGGTTGGGCATGATCATGGAGAGTCTATATCCTCGGCTAGTGAAATTAAGAGTTTTATGCGCGCATTAGCCGCTCACGACCCAAAACGAATGCAAGTGAATACCTATGCTGAAAGTTGGCAAGGACGTGATTTAGTGTATGGCGTTATCTCATCTGAAAAAAATATTCAAAAACTGGACGATGTTAAACGCCAGTTACAATCATTAGGGAATGGTGACACGCTTTCTGAAGCCGAATTAGCTTCTTTACCCGCAGTAGTATGGCTATCTTATGGTGTACATGGGAATGAAATTTCACCTCCAGATAGCTCACTTTTCTTAGCCTATCATTTGCTGGCCGCGCAAAATAATGAACTGGTAGATAACATCTTAAACAACACAATTGTTATTATTGACCCGAGCCAAAACCCTGATGGTCGCGACCGTTTTGTGCATCACTTTAAATCTAACCTTGGGTTAACGCCATTGTCTGACCGATACACTTCAGAACATAATGAGCCTTGGCCTTGGGGGCGTTTTAACCACTATTTGTTTGATTTAAATAGAGATTGGTTTGCTATGACGCAACCTGAAACAAAGGGAAAAGTAGCCGCTGTTTTAGAATGGAACCCCGTCATATATGTTGATAGCCACGAAATGGGAGGCGACAGTACTTATTACTTCCCACCACCGGCAAAACCTTATAACCCTAATATTACCCAGCAACAACATAAACGTCAGGAACAACTCGGGCGAAATATGGCTAGCTGGTTTGATGAATATGGTGTGCCTTATTTTACGCGAGAAGTTTTTGATGCATTTTATCCAGGCTATGGTGATATGTGGCCCACTCTTAATGGCGCTATAGCCATGACGTTTGAGCAAGCTTCGGCAAGAGCATTAACGCTTGAAAGAAAAGACGGAAGCATCCTAACCTATGCGGAAGGTGTGCGTAATAATGTATTAACTTCTTTAGCTACCTTGCAAACCGTTGCAGAAAATAAAACTTCATTTTTAGAAAGTTACGGTGAATACAGAAGCACAGCTATAAGCGAGTCTAAAAAATCAAAAAGTCGCTATTTTGTTCTAGATTTATCTACACGCAAATATGAAACTGAAATACTAGCAAGAAACTTGGCAGCGCAAGGAATATCGGTTCAGCGTGTACCTAAGGGTTCTAAGCAGTGCAGAAACGACTATCCCAATGGCGCTATAGTCATTGATAAAGCACAGCCCCAGGGAAGGTTAATTAATACATTAATGAGCCAAGACACTCCGCTTGCTGATGAGTTTATCAAGGCTCAAGAAAAACGACGTACTGACGGGCTTAATCACGAGCTATACGATGTAACCGCATGGTCTTTACCGCTAATGCATGGCGTATCTAGTAAGGCGTGTAACAGAGTCAATCTTGACGATGCCACCGTTGTCTCTGCAACCGATCCAATTGAGACCAATAGCTTTAACGAGGGTAAATTTGGTTATGCAATTGCTTGGACAGATGGTGGACAAGTGCGGCTAGTAATTGATGCATTAAAAACTGGGCTTTCAGGAAAAACAACTGATACCGCCTTTGTTTACCAAGGGCAAAGCTTTCCTATGGGAAGTGTTGTTTTCAGCCAGGCTGATAATAGTGAAAACCTATTTGAGCAATTAACCGCTATAGCAAATAAATATGGCGCAACAGTGGTTCCCATGCAATCTAGCTGGGTGGATGATGGCCCTAACTTTGGAAGCAGTTCCTTCGCAAAATTAACGATGCCTAAAATAGCAATAGTATGGGGAGATGGCACTAGCCCAACATCAGCGGGAAACACTAGGTTTGTGTTAGAGCGTCAACTAGGTTTAGCTGTTTCACCTATTAATACATCTACGCTTAACAGAGCGAACTTAAGCAATTATGATGTGCTTATTATTCCAGATACCTATGGCAACCCGTTAGCACGAATGGGAGCAAATCCAGCAGTAAAAGCCTTTGTTAATGATGGCGGAACGCTAGTAGCTATTGAATCAAGTATTAGCAACTTAACCAGCAGCACTATGGGGTTACTGTCTACCAAATTAGAGCTAGCCACAACTGACGGTAAAGCATTAACTAGTGAAGATGCTAGTCGTGTTGAAGGTATTAACTTCGCATCAATGGAAGAATATGAGAATCATGTAGAAAACCATAGAAAGAGCCCCGAAGATGTGCCCGGTGTATTGGTAAATACAATAGTTAATAAAAATCATTGGCTGTCTTCAGGCTATGATAATGCTACCGCTTTAGTCACCGGTAGAGAGATATATCAACCATTAAACGCAGCAGATGGAGTGAATGTGTTTAAGTTTGCTGATGCAGACAACATGCTAAAAAGCGGATATTTATGGGAAGAAAATAGAAAGCAATTAGCATACAAGCCTTTTGTTATGGTGCAGGAAAATGGAGCCGGCATGGTAATCGCTTTTACTCAAAGCCCAACCACACGGGCATATTTAGATGGATTAAATGTACTACTGGCAAATGCCGTTGTACTTGCACCATCAAGAGTTGCACAATAAGTTAAGTGCAAACTCAGGCAAGCTATACAAGTAAATACCCGCGCCGAAGTAGGCGCGGAGTATGTTTGCTGTGCAGCCGGCTTACCGATCTAACATTTCACCATCTTATTCCTAAGAAAATGCATAGGCGTACATACTTTAAAAAACATTATACCAAGCAAGAATTAGCGTTAGGCATCGACATATGTAGAAAATGCCATACGGGTATCCACAAAACTTACAATGAAATGGAATTAGCTAAACATTACAACACAGTAGAGACATTGAAACAAAATGATGTATTAGCAAATCACTTTGCTTGGGTGTCAAAACAAAAAGTAAAAACGGACTAGAGCCTGTTGAACTATGATTAAAGAACCTTGTATATTTCTACCTGGCACCTTATGCGATGAACGTATATGGCTAAATATTTGGCGACAGCTCAACACACAAGAGCGATATTATGTTCCTCTTCAATGGGCCGAAAATTTAGAGCAGATGCTTGCCCTTACCAGTGACAGGGTTCAGCAATGTAACAAGAGAGTGCACTTAATTGGCTATTCAATGGGTGGATATATTGCGAGCCTATATGCCTTGAAACATAAAGATAAAGTAGCCAGTTTAACCCTTATCAGTTATGACCCTTATGGATTAAGCAAACTAGAAACCCAAGCAAGGCAATTAGTGGTAAAAATGCTAAAGCATAATCCAACCCTTAACTTAGGTCAGAAACGACTGGCCAATTACTTCACCAGTGACGAACTTCAACAGCAAGATTTAAGTGCATTAGTGGTCGATATGGAAGAAGATTTAGGAATACAAACCTTGGTTAATCAAATTAAGGCTACTACTCCTAGAACCGACTTAGTAAATAAACTAGCAGATGTAAACTTCCCTATTTATTGTCTTGTAGGTAGTGAAGACAAAATTGCAAACCCAAGTAACATTAAAACGTTCGCCAACAATCACGAACATGTTAAATCGTTAGTATTTGCCAGTACGTCTCATATGATCCCAATTACAAGACCGAATGAACTGGCAAAAAATATTGAGGAATTTATTGAGGGAAAAAGTCGTTGACCCAGTCTAAATAAACTGTATATTTAAACAGTATCAATCTTGCAAAAATAGACTAAAAAGAAACAATATTGTGGCGCTAAAAACTCTTCCAACATTCTATTACCACAGCCATTTCTGTGAGTTTTTAACCTTTATTAAAGAGCCATGTAAGCACTTATTAAACATACAACATCAAAAGTTTTTAGAATCTTTCGATAAAATGCCCCACGAGCAACAATGTTTGTTGGTGCGGTTAATTAATAGAAAGCACAGCATCATTAAACGAACAAGCCTGATATTTGACGAGATACAAAACATTCCTCGAGTACTGCAAGCGTTAGAAAATAGAGAGCTTATAGGTAAAGTCACCGTTGATGATGTACCCCAATTATTGAGTGTGTTAACTAAACCTGAGTTAGTTGAATTAGCTGACGACTGCACCGATAGCACCACGGCAACCATTGTGAAAAGTGCCAATAAAGCGCTTTTCTTGACACACTGCAACAAACTAAATCATGAACTTATTGCTCAGCATCCTATCACCCGCAACTATATAGTGTGTTTATTCAATCAAACGGTAGAGTATTTCTTGTTCTTATACTTTGGCCATTTAAAAGGAAAGTTAAATCATTTTTCAATGAGGGATCTTGGCGTAATGCGCACACGTGATGCGCAAGCACAAATGCAATCAAGATTTGAAAATTATGATAACGCATATTCTTCATATATGTTGTATGCGGCTTATTATGAAGCTAAAGAACGCATTCAAAAAGACTACCTCAATTCTGAAGATCAGATAACAGAGTTTATAGATAGTCTTGTTACGCCTCATGGTCAGCAGGCAATAGATTCTTACGAAAGGTTAGTATTTATGTTAGCGAAGCATATTGCCTCAACTAACTTAGCATTTGCAGCTAACTTATGTTCATCGCTACAAAATGCTAGTGCGCAAGAGTATTGGTGCAGGCAAGCATATAAATTAGGCTTGAAAGATGAAGTTCAAGCTAGATTAAATATGATTATTGATAATCCGTTAACCGATAAATTATTGCATTTTGCGGAAGACTTTTTAGCTAGAAAATATAAACAAAAACGAACCAGTATTCTTACCGACATGCTAAGAGCGAATACTCAGCATTTGCGTATTGATGAAACATTTAAAGGTAGTGTTGAGCAAGGTGTCATTGCCTATTATAAAGCAAGAGGGATAAAAGCTTTTAGAACCGAAAATTACCTCTGGCAAAATATGTTTGGATTAGTGTTTTGGCATGAACTTTTTAACTTAGAAGGTTTAGGCTTAGCCACACCTTTTGACTACTTACCATCATGTATAAAGCATCATAATTTTCTAGATATTGCGAATACTGAAATACATACACGGCTTGATAACCTAACCTCTTCTAATGAATTGCTATTATTAGTAACCAAAAATGCGGCTGCTCATTTTGGTAAAAGCCAAGGTATTGTTAGCTGGCATCGAAATATTCTAGATAGTATTAAAGTGCTTATTGAACATGTTGATTTGAACGCATTAAAACATCAGTTATTAGCGATGTGTAGTAATTGGCAGTTATACCATGATGGCTATCCTGACATTATGGTACTTGAAAATAACAAGTTGAGATTTGAAGAAATTAAAGCCCCAGGCGATAGTTTAAGACGCAACCAACTATTACAGTTAGAGAGCTTAAAACAAGTCGGAATTGAGGTTTGTATTACCACTGTCGATTATATTGTTGATCCTATGCAACCTTATGCAGTGATAGACATTGAAACGACAGGCGGCAGAGCTAACTTACATCGTATTACTGAGATAGGCTTAGTAAAAATGGTTAACGGCGAAGTGGTAGATCAATGGCAAACTTTAATTAATCCAGAGCGAAGCATTCCAAGAATGATCACGTCACTTACTGGTATTACAAATGATATGGTACAAGACGCCCCCCTATTTGCAGATATTGCAGAAGAGCTTGATGAAATTACATCAGATTGTATATTTGTTGCGCACAATGTAAATTTTGATTATGGCTTTATACGAGAAGAATTTGCTCGATTAGGCAGGCCATTTAAACGGCCAAAAATTTGCACCGTTCAACAAATGCGAAAACATTACAAAGGCCTAAAAAGTTATTCTTTAGCTAATTTAACGAGTTATTTTAATATTGAAATGACTCGGCACCATAGAGCATTATCCGATGCCGTTGCTGCTGCCGAATTACTTAATTTAGTAAATGAAAAACGGCTAGAGGTACAAGAAGCAATCTAACAGATAGTTTTAATCGGATACTATTTGCATTTATTTTGCAATTATTAAACCTATTACTCGTCGTTTCGTAATGATCACAAACCCATCTTTTAATATGTTATGCCTAATAAAGTAATTAAAAAACACAATCTCAGCGCGCAAGATCATTCTCGCATTATAGAAATGGCGTGGGAAGATAGAACACCATTTGAAGCTATCGAAAAATTGTATGCCGTTTCAGAACCTGAGGTGATTGAGATAATGCGTTCAAGCATAAAACGCAAAACATTCAATAACTGGCGTGCGCGAGTAACCGGCAGAAAAACCAAACACTTAAAACTGCGAAGTAAAGATGTAGAAAGAGGATATTGTTCAACGCAATATAAGCCGGTTCGTAAACGATAAACATTATTAAACTTTATCACCGTTATCGCTAGTTTCTTACCTTTAAGAGGCGCAAACACAAATTTATGGTAGCATTTCCAATCAAAAAAAATTCACCCCCTATAATCAAAATTACATATTATTCAGAACTAAAGAAAATGATGTTTTAGCCGATAATTCCAGTACAAATCTCTAGCCTAAAATGACTAACATAAACTGGCTGTAAATTGATTATTGGATGAGAAGTGTTCCTATGCCTACAACAGAACAAAGACAAATTGCATTATTAGAAAAGCAATTGAATGACGAACGCAAGAAACGTAAAAAAGCAGAAGAAATTTTGCATTTGCGAACACTAGATCTTTTTCATGCAAATCAGTATTTATCAAATATGACTGACCGCCTTCAATATGTTGTGTGGGCATCACGCGAAGCCATCTGGGAATATTCAGTAGCAGATGATGAATATTACCTATACAAAGATATCAACTCTAAATCGTCTACTGTAAAAGATCACGGTACCTTCAATCACTTTATTGATGCCATTCATGAAGACGACAGAATCGATTTTTTAGAAGCATGGCAAAATCATAGCATGGGCTCAGCTCCTTTCATTGAAACGCGAATTAGAAGGTTCTCAAGTACTCACAACACTTTTCGTTGGATATATATAAGAGGGAAGAAAGCGTTACATGAAACTACTGGGGAAATTGTAAAGGTCGCGGGTATTTTTAAAGATATTCATGAAAGTTATTTAACTGAGTTATCTTATAAAACCGTGGCTGAAACATTTGTGAAAAGCAAATATGCAGGCTTCATTATTGACCATTCCACTGATCATATAACCGTAACCAAATCTTTTATTGAATTAGTAAAAAGTAATAATGAACAAATCTGCCAAACAGAACTTTTAGAATTATTGCCTATAGAAACTATCGTAACAAATCAAAGAAAAGACATTTTGAAATTTAGTGCAGATTTATTACTTAATGATGCGTCAACTATTAAATGTGAATTTAGTCTTCCAGAGCTATTGCAAACTTCTGACAAAAAAGAACTTAGATTTGTTGTAGGTTTTATCAGGCCAATATAAGTTAAATAATCTTCCTTAAAACCTTCGATAATAATCTAATTACTGTCGCTAAATTATATAGAAAACCCAAGAAAAATTACTGGTCGACACTTTATGGCGTCGATGAAGTTCATAAACTAAAAATGTTTTGATTTCACAACTCTAATATACGGCTACCGTTTCTTTTCAACATTATTGATGATTCCCTTTCTAAATGTGGGGGTAACATCAAAATACCAGGTAGTGGTTCGATTACTTTCAGGTTGTTGAACTTTTATTGCCTGCACAGGTAAATCGTTTACATAAGTTAATGACTGCCCAACCGCAACCATTTGATGCAATTGAATAAACGCATACAAATCATTTGCACTGGTAATATAAAAAGGTGTCTGCGGAGTTTGTCCATTCCCAGTTCGCCATATGGCTTCAATAAAATTATCTAGAATCATATTATGAAATTTACCGAGCGCTAAATTACCTAATTCGGTTGCACATATTGCGGCTCCATAGTGGCCAGTTAAAGACGTATAGTTTTGAGTTAATAATTTTTGATTGGTCTTTAAACATGAACGCCATTGCTGACCAGACATTTGCGCATGAGAAATGAGCTTTGCTGATTGCTCTTTATCGCTGTTAGGCTCATATAAAGAGGTAAATGGAAAAACTTTAATTATTTCATCGTAGTCGTTTGGATTAGCGGTACTGTTTTGTATTTTAGACACTAATTCATAATATTCTGAATTGCTTTTATCGTAATTAAGTATGGGTTTGCCCGCTTCATTAATGGCGCTACACCCTGATAAAACAATTAAAGATACAAAACCAACAAACCAAATCGCTTTTGGAGTTAACACGGTGCTGGTTTTAAATAGTGAGGAATTAAAAAATTTTGGCATAATGTCATATCAATATTTTTTATCACACTATACGTTAAATGTGAGCAACGAGAAAGTTGTGGTGCCACCAAATTTGTTTTATACGTTAGTGCCCTAGTCATTAAAGTGAAGATTGCGACTATTCCAACATAGAATAGTCGCAATTACATTAAACCTACAAGCAAAGCTTATTGCTGAATAAAGATAGGTTGACGCGCTTGCTCCCAAACATTCCCAGCTTCATCGGTAATAGTGACCGTAAACGAAGTGGTGCTATCAGGAATAACATAATCAATTGTTTGAGTAGAGATTGCATAAAACCATATTTGCGACTCTTCATCTTCTGTTGGTACAGCGGTAGCATTTAGAGTGCCAAATACTTGAGAGCCATCATCATTTTCAAATGATATCGCTAGTTGAATAGGAAATGATGATTCAACAGCAAGCACACTGACTGATATCTGCCCTTGAAAGATAGGAGCCACAAATACTTGTGGTTGTATATAATCAACTTCAAAGTCACTTATTACCACCGTGTCACCATCATCAGACACTTCGTCTAATTCAACATCACCGTTCACATTAGCGTTGCGCGTATAGTCTTCACTATCAATATCATCTTGAGCATTCCCTATCAATGTAATGTAATCAACTACCTGCACATCAATATCACATTGTAAGTTAAGCGAGAACTCACCATTTTCGTCAGCGTTCACAAAGTCATAAGTAAACCCTTGGTCTGCAAAACCGAAACCATATATTAGATTCCCGCCTGCAGGCTCACCATCTAAGTAAACGCTTCTGCCAGATACAGTACAAAGTTTAGGCCTGTTTACCATAACAACTTGTAAGGGTGGGTTCTCACAATCACTAGCAAGGTTAATTTCTGTTGTAGTGGATCCAAACTCAGTAGCAGAGTAGAAGAATAAGTCGGCGGTGGTGTCTTGGCTACCATTGAATGCAATTACTTCGATGTTAGCTCTACCCATATCGTCAGTCACAAAATAACCAGAACTGAAATCGAACGTATCATCTTTATCAGAAACAAAGCCATACGTATTAGAAAGTATTTGTTGCTCCTCATTTTGAACTTCAATGTTTGCGCAAAGTGCTGTTGGTTCATCAAATACCAATGGATAGTCTAGATTCCACCAATCACTTAAGAAAATTTCGTTTGTTACCAGAATTTCTAATACATAGCTTTCATTTGTGCAGTCAAAATCACTTCTATCTGCGCTTTGTAGGTTGCCTGCATTATCGTAAACACTGCCCTGCCCAAGTAAATCCCAAAGACCAGTATTGGGATTGTATGTATAAACTGGGATTTGAAACCCTTCTTTATCTGTGTCGCTATCACCTAACGAATTTAATATAGAACAGCTACTAGCAGGGATATTTCTGTTAATAATAACGGGATCTTCGTCTTCTTCTGCCAGCTTGCGCTCATCACTGGTTAAATAGCGATATTTTAAGTCACGTTGTCGGTTCATTGCTGACACAACCGACTCACCAGAATCTGTCATTATTTCAGCAAAGTTAAATGCAACCGATACAAGTGCTTGACCTGAAGAGTCCTCGTACTCGCCCGGAAATAATTCTGCGTCATCTGGGTCGTTAGGATCGAAGGTTTCAACTGCGACCATGAGAGAGTTAACATCGTCTGGCATCAAAGAAGAAGGTATACCAATTGAAATACCGCCGGCGTCTTCATCAGATAACATATCAACATTGAAACCAATTGTACTTTCACCTGATACGCTACTCATGGTTGATGGCATAACTTCTTCCATAACCACTTCAGAAATTTTCGCCTCAACACGCGTGACTTCAGTTAGGTCGAGTCTTCTAGAAAAACTTGTATATCCAGCACGCGAAACCGTCACAGATACCGTCATAGCGCCAGGGCCTGATATCTCAGACGTAAATCTTAACTCAGTTGCTTGAGCTTGATTGAAAATTGCCTCTGGAGAATCTGTTGCTACAATATTATCGTTTTCATCTAATAACGACACTAGTACCGTCACTTCATCAGATTCGCCTTGTACAAGCGTATTATTACTGTTAAACGTTAGGACAGTCCCTCTTACATCTGCGGTAACCAGTGGTGCTGGAGCACTTGCTGTAACAGTTAAACTACTTGACATACTTGATGCTTCACCATCATTTACCACCAAAGATAACGTATATTCACCGGCAATATCAGGCGTAAAAGTGGCCTCTTGCATATCAGCATTAGCTAATGTGGATGAAGAGCCATCAGGTAATTCTATTGCCCAGACATAAGTTAATACATCAGCATCTGGATCTGAACTGCTCGCACCATTTATGGTAACTAGCGTGCCAGTGGTAACAGTTTGATCATCCCCTGCAACGGCTACAGGAAGCTGATTTACTCTATTAATATTGACTGTGACCGTATCACTTGCGGTTGCGCCATCATTGTCAGTAACCACCACCTCAAACACAAGTTCAATATTTTGAGTAATATCTACAGAAGTAAAAGTCACTGAAGCAGTATTAGTTGCGTCTAAAGTCACACTTGGACCAGACGTTTGTGACCAAGCATAGCTTGAAATAGAGCCATCTGAATCAGATGCGGTTGCCGAAAGCGTCACAAGTGTTTGCTCATCTGCACTAACATCGTTACCTGCATCTACAGCAGGTAAAAGATTAGGAGCTGGAGCTGGTAGAGGGTTGACCTCATTTGAATCGCCACCACAGGCGGCCAAAAATAAGCTAGCAAGCAGTAGCAAATAAAAACGGGATTTGAATAGAGTTTGATGCATTTTCTTTATCCTTAAAAAAACTGAATGCATAAATAGCTTTATTTTACTTCTTATAAAGACAAATCCATGTACACAGTGAAGACCAAAATAAAACCTAAAACTACTCAAAAATAGGTGTGGTTGTAAAGAGTATTACTAATTAAAAAGACATTCAATGTTGATTTTAAGTGATATCAGTAGGGGTATAGTTTTATTGAAGTTTTTTTAAGAACTTATTTAATTAATACAATATTCTCTGACTGAGCATAAATTGCTAGACGTTAACAAATTTCCGATATCGTTTAGTTAATTTGGCTAATCGAATTTGGTCCTTAAGTAGACTAAATATAGGAGAAGGTTTAACCAAAGGTTTTTTGCCTTTTCCTAGGCGTTGCAACTGCCTTCTAACCATCGCCATATTGGCTAAACCCGCCAACGTTTTATCCTTCCACATGACTTTTGGCAGTTTTACATAAACTTCAGGATCGGATTGCCATTGATTTGGTAAATCTGGTACGCAAGCAATCGCGCTAGCAATCCCCACTAATTCAACATGATTTCTTAGTACCTCTTCTACTGCTTTTAAACGACGAACCCCGCCTGTAGTCATAATAGTAGTGGTTGAGGCCATTGCAATTTTGTTGGCAAACTCCAAGAAATAAGCTTCTCGCTTTAGTCTAGAACCGTCAGCAGCGTTGCCTTGCATGGCAGGTGATTCATAACTACCGCCAGATAACTCAATAAAATCTAAATGGTATTCATCAAGCATAGCAACAACATTAACCGCATCATTATGATCAAATCCACCTCTTTGAAAATCGGCTGAATTTAACTTAACTGATAAACTAAAGGTATCGCCGCACTCCTCTTTAATTCGACTAACAATACTAATAAGTAATCTAGCGCGATTAATAAGACTCCCACCCCACTCATCGGTTCGTTGATTAGTAAGAGGCGATAAGAATTGAGAAAGCAAATATCCATGAGCAGCATGCACTTGCACACCATCAAAGCCTGCCTGTTTAGCCAACAATGCTGTATGTGTAAATTTCTCTATTACTTGTTCAATTTGTTCTGAAGTCATCGCTATAGGGCAGTCAAA
>DDIL01000146.1:13331-27342 GCA_002338515.1 Glaciecola sp. UBA1851
TTGCATAATAAATGCATTACCAGCAGTTTTTCCATTTCGTGCAAGAGCAGAAAATGCACCCAAAGCATCTTCGTTTTCGAATACGAGTCCACCTGGGCCAGTCATAGCAAGTTTGTCTACCATGACGTTTCCGGTAATAATAAGGCCAGCACCACCTTCAGACCATTTTTTATAGAGCTCGCATAAAGAGATATCTGGCAATAAATTTGAATCGGCCATGTTCTCTTCCATTGCTGCTTTGACTATTCTATTTTGAAGAGTGAGTCCACTTTTAAGATCTATCGGACGAAATGTTCTGTTGGCCTTTATAAGCATGATTCATTAACTGTCTTATTTTTGTTTCTATTATTATAGAGGTTAAATTTAATATTTTTTATGTTTTATTACAAAACTTACCAAGTGTTATTAATATGATTAGATTAATAATCTCCAAAATACTTGCTTACTATTCTTTAAGCGCTTGTATTATCAGGTCTTTGTCAGCATC
The DNA here is from genome assembly GCA_002338515.1 of Glaciecola sp. UBA1851. Classification (GTDB taxonomy): domain Bacteria; phylum Pseudomonadota; class Gammaproteobacteria; order Enterobacterales; family Alteromonadaceae; genus Glaciecola. The sequence goes on from DDIL01000146.1 coordinate 13,819, forward strand.
ACTTAAGTTAGCAGTTTTAATTAGGTCAATAATAATCGCTGACATTGATTGCACATCGTTTGACTTCTCTACCACTACTACTTTTTTTACCGCTATTTTTGAATCTTCCTCAATATTTGTTTCATCCATTTCAATGGTTTGTTTAACAGTGAATTTCTCATCTTCCGCATCCATGAAAATTAAATTATCTTGAATGGTGTATTCAGGCATATCATCTAAATTAATTTTATCTAAAATATCGGATAATTGGCTTCTTTCCGACTCAGGTACTTGTTTTAAAATAGCATCGAAATTACCAGCCCTGAGTTCAGCGACACCATTTAAAACCCATAGTTTTATGTTTTCGCCTTGTTTCATATTAATAGCTAATTCATCTTTCGCTGGTCGAATATCTACTTTTATTTCCTTTTCAATCGACTGTTGAGTTGAGGATATAGTGTTTTTATTTGACTCTAAGTTGTCTTTCTTTTTATCGTCAGAATTGCCGGAGAGAAGATCCATCCCCATAAACATTACATTATCATCTTGGTCTAATGAACTAGGAGAAGGTGCAGAAGCACATCCAGTGATTACGAGTCCGAAAGTAAATAGCGTTAATAGTTGTTTCATAAATCAATTCCTAAATTCGCACGTTAAACAGATACAATGCTAACTCAAATATTACGTTTGCAATAGTCTTCTTAATATTAACAATACTGCAACAAAAGTAATTTAATGGCTAGAATATACCAGTAAACTTTCCGAATGTGAGATCATTTAAACCACAAAACAGGGCAAAATAATTCAACTCAACTCTTGAAATCATTGAGATATAGCATGCGATTTTAGTATTAATTAGACTTTCGACTTATATGATAATAAACCGCTTAAAACTCACAAATATTAAGTATCAAAATTCACTTAAATTTAACAAATTATCTGTGCATGAATTCTACATTTCACTCTCGTAAAATTTTTTTTACAGCTCAAAAAATTCTCTTTTTAATATTAAATTCAACAAGTTATATATACGCAAAAAATAAACAACTATGTTTGTAAAAATAAAAAAACATATTTAACGATTCATTAATTACTTTTACAAAATATGCTCAAAATGACTAAAAAAATCATTGTTTATCAATTTTATTATGTCATTTTTGGAAATTAATTGTTTCCATATATGGGTTTATTTAGCTGATTTTTGTCACTAATCTGCGCTCATCGGAAACAACTACGTCAAAATATTTAATATATATTGATCAACACAATCAACAGGAACACACACATGAAAAAACTGTTAACAACCGCAGCTTCAGCTGTTCTACTTGGCCTTACATCTCAAGCAAATGCAGAGATCATGATGTATAACAAAGGTGAAGCATCAGTCAGTATTGGCGGATATGTGAAAGTAGACGCTCGTCACCAAGATGGTGATTTGGCTTATAGACCTTTCTTTATTGGTAACAACCCAGGTGCGGTAGATACCAACGAAACAAGAATATACGCTAACGAATCACGTTTACAATTTAAAGTAAGACATGGTGATGTAACTGGCGTTATAGAAGTGGATTTTTATGGAAGCGGTGGTAATGAGATTATCTCTAATTCTTATGGAACACGTCTTCGTCACGCATTTATTAAGTATGATGGATGGACAGTTGGTCAAACTTGGTCAAGCTTCATGCCTCTTCACGCACTATCTGAAACCTTAGATTTTGGTGGACCACACGTAGGTGAAGTATTTATACGTCAAGGTATGGTTCGTTATAGCAACGGTGGATGGACATTCGCAATTGAGAATCCAGAAACATTTGGTGCTGGTAACTCTGGGTCTAGCCAAGAATCTTACGTTGATTTCGTTGGTCGTTACGACTTTAAAGGTGACTGGGGTCAGGCATCTGTAGCTGGTTTGTTAAGAAAAGTTGACCAATCTGGTGTTGACGATACTGCAGCTGCAATTAACTTAGCGGCTAAAATTAAAGCAGGCGGCAAAAATGACTTCCGCGCACAAATTACGCTAGGTGAATACGGTCGTTATGCGGGTACTACAGCAGTTCCAGATGTAGCAATCGAAGATGGCGTAACAGTTGTTGAAGAAGGCGTATCGTATAAGGTTTCTTATCGTCACTTCTGGAATGATTCAACTCGTAGTACATTCTATTACGGCGCATCTGATGCTGATGTAACTGGTCAAGACCGTTCACATTGGGGTGTTAACGTAATTAAGAGCCTTACTACAAAATTGAAAGTAGGTGTTGAAGCAGGTAAATATACTGTTGATGATAGTGCATTACCTGGTGACTTAAGCTCTAACTATGTTCAATTCTCTGCTGCGTTTGTTTTCTAATACAAACGAATAGTAAGCGACTTTATTGTCGGTATAGTAAAAGTATTAAAAGCCAGTACATGTTGTGCTGGTTTTTTTATGCCAAAATCAAACACATACATTAACTAATGAAGTCATAACAAATTTTTTCTTAAATTAATACAATGTTTTAGCGTAAATAGCTATACTAAGACACAAGTTGCTCTACAACGGTCAATCATTTTGTGAACGCTAGTAAAGAACGCTCTTTTACCCAAATTCGGCAAAGAAGGCTGATGCAAATTTGCATAGCTACTTCAATTGGGTTGGCAATCTCTTTATTGGTTGCCAGGCATACAACGGTTTATATTTTAGCTGCTGGGCTTATCAGCCTGATAGTCGCCTTGTATCTAGCCAATAAAAGTAAACTTTTCCCCTCGGCATTTATATTGATATTTTCCATGTCATTAATGCTCTTTTCCTTATCCATGACCGGTGCAGGTTTATTTGATTTAGCTATTTTAGGTTACCCAGCAATGCTGATATTTGCAGCAATTATGGGCGGCACTGGCCTATTTTTTTCGACACTTGCCTTTGTCATTATCCTATGTATTTTGTTAACTTACTTAACTTTAAACCAAATTATCGTGCCTAATACGCCGGTTCTAAGTTGGGTGCATTTAATATTCATTTTGGTTATTTTTATTGTTGTCGGTTTTAGTATTTATATATTAATTACTGATATGAAACGCCTAATGATTTCGTTAGAAAAAGAAAATAGTAAAGTCGAAGAAAGTAGAAAACGTATCAGGTATTTAGCGCGACATGATAACTTAACTAATTTACCTAACCGATTTTATGGCGAACACTTATTTAGTTATTGTCTGAAAGAGTGCGAAGAGTCCAATCAAGGCTTAGCTGTACTCTTTATAAACTTGGATAATTTTAAACCAATTAATGATGTGTTGGGCCACAATGCAGGAGATGAGTTACTCAATAGCTTAAGCCAACGACTGCAGCACATACTGCCAAAAAAATATCATCTCATACGATTTGGTGGCGACGAATTTCTCATCATCGCCCCCATGAGAAAAGTGAAGAAAAAAGTCAAAGAAGTATGTGAACTATTAATAGAGCAATGCTCAAACGAATTCGATGTACTAGAGACTAACGTTGCTGTGTCAGCCTCTATTGGTGTCGCTATTGCACGAAAACATGGTGAAACTTTTGACAAAATATCTCGCTGTGCTGACATTGCCATGCACAAGGCAAAACAGAATGGCAGAAACACTTATTGTATATATGATGAAACATTGGAGATTGATAGCGATACTAATTTTAAATTGTTGCAGTCACTCAGAGCAGCAATAAACGAAAGAAAATTTGAATTGTATTATCAGCCACTTGTTAATCTGAAGAGCAACCGTGTAGATACCATAGAAGCACTCCTAAGATGGCCCCAGGCAGACGGCACCTTTATTCCGCCTGATAAGTTTATTCCCTTGTGCGAGCAAAGTGGGTTAATTAATGAACTTGGCGCTTGGGTTATTCAAGAAGCTTGTCAATTTTGTGCTTATCAACGTTCAAAAGGGTTTGAAGGTTTACGTATTGCAATAAATCTTTCCGCTATGCAATTTAAAAACGGCCAACTGCAACAGCTTATAGAAAAATCACTAGCTATGGCAAATCTACCCGCTTCAGCAGTCGAACTAGAACTTACGGAATCTTTATTAATGGAAGACGTTAAATCAACTAGGAAGCAAATAAATAAGCTCATTGCATTGGGGCTCACTATCGCTATCGATGATTTTGGTACGGGTTATTCGAACTTGGCATACTTGCAAAATTTTGAAGCATCGCGACTAAAAATAGACCGTTCATTTATACTAGAGCTTGGTGAATCTAAAAATGAGGCGTTAATAGAAGCCATTATCAATATGGCAAGAAGCTTGGGCTTACAGACGGTTGCAGAAGGAATTGAAAATGATGCGGCTCTTGAAAAGTTAACTAGTCTAAACTGTGAGCTTGGACAAGGATTTTATTGGTCTAAACCAGTAAGTGGCAGCAAGCTTCCAGCCTTGATAGAACAAATCAATGCTTAGTACCAAAATACTCCATCAGAATTTTGAAAGGTGATTGGTTGCTGTCATCCTCATTCAATGTAGCAACTCCTGTTAGTTTTAATTAAAAACCAAAAACAAATTATTCCGTAATAAATTGATGGCACAGTTAATTGGCGTGACTTTGAGTAGAGCTTTAAGTTAACTAATTGTTGTTTTGATTTATTCTCTATATCATTCAAATTAACGTCAATATTTAAACAAGTTTGCCGACATATTTAGATAATGAAATTCAACATTTTAATAGTGAGCGAATGCAACAAAAAGCACCTAAAATTTTAGTCGTTGACGACAATACCCCCATACGATTAACGCTTCGAAAGGGGTTATCAAAAGCTGGCTATGAAGTGTATGAAGCGAGTGATGGCGAACAAGGCTATGAGCTATTTTTTTCTCGTTCGCCTGACATTGTGCTTATGGATGTACAGATGCCGGTTATAAATGGATTTGAAACCGTACAGAAAATTAGAAAAAAAGAAAAAGGTAGAGCAACGCCTATTCTAATGCTGACCGCAGATGATGATGTAGACTCTATCAGGCATGCTTTTGATTCCGGCGCAACTGACTACATCACCAAACCTATCAACTTACCATTATTACTACTTCGCCTGCAATTTGCGTTACGCGATATAGAACGAGAACAAATACTAGATAGAACGGAGCAACAAAAAGAGAACGCTAGACAATTATTCGGCTTAGTTTATTGGGAAATAAATTCACGAACAGAACAAGTCAGCCTGACTAATAGCGATATTAAAACGCTATCATGGTTATCCCCACCACCTACCTCTCTAGCAAAATTTACCGAGTTTATTCAGCCTCAAGAACGCGATAGGTTTTTATCGGACATGAGAAGCGCGATTGATAACAATCGCCCTTTTGATTTGAATGTAAGCTGCAAAGCTAATGATGGAATTCATTTTGTAAGGATAGTAGGGCAGCAAGATGATGATGGCAACTTTATTACAGGCGCATTACAAGATATTACCGGCCAAAAAGAACTCGAGGATAGAACCAGTTATCTTAACTATTATGACCAAGTTACCGGGCTAGCCAATCAAAAGCTATTTTTATCATCATTAGAAAAATCGATACAGCAAAGTCTAGAGCTAAATTTAAAAATAGTCGTGTTAGTTATTGAGCTACAAAACTTAAATGCAATCACCAATGCTTATGGCAATACCATTACCGAGACATTGCAAAGCAGAGTTGCAGCAGAAATTAAAAATCTAATCAGCCAAAACGCATTGTTTGCTAAATTAGATGGTGGTTTTTTTGCCGTTCAACTTAGATTTGACAGAACGAAAACCTTAGAAAAAATTGTACAGACCCTTAATCAAGAGTTATCGAAAATAAGAAAAAGTTGGTTTATTAATGGTAAAGAAATTTTTGTTAAATATGCCGCTGGCATAGCTGAAAATAAAGAGGATGGAAGCACACCTCCTAGCACCTTACTTCGCATGGCTAAAAGTGCACAATTAAAAGCTCATTCTGGTAAGGATGTTAATATTGCTAAGTATGATGCAAAAGTGAATACGGCCATGAAAAACAGGCTTAATTTAGAAGCGGAGCTAAACAAAGCACTAGAAAATAAAGAGTTCAAATTACAATATCAACCTCAGCTTTGTCTGCAAACAGGAAAAATAGTAGGGGCAGAGGCCTTATTAAGATGGCATTCAAATGATCGCGGTTTTGTCTCACCCGCTGAATTCATTCCAGTTTTAGAAGAAACGGGTTTAATAAACAATATCAGTGACACCATTATTAGCAAAGCCTGTAAACAACAATTAGATTGGCAGTTAGACGGCTTAGATTTAACCGTTGGTATCAATCTTTCTGCTATACAATTTCAAATTAATGATTTATCGAACCGAATATGCTCAATAACCAAAAGTTTAGGTGTTGATAATCGGAAAATTGAACTTGAAGTAACTGAAAGTGCAACAATGGACGACCCTCAACGTACCATGCACATTCTGCACAAATTACGAGAGGCTGGTTTTAAAATTGCGCTGGATGATTTTGGAACCGGCTATTCTTCTTTTGAATATTTACTTAACTTTGAATTGGACAAAATCAAAATTGATAGAGCCTTCATAACCAACATTACAAAGAATAGAAAAGATAGAGCGTTAGTGAAGGCCATCAGTAGTTTAAGTGAAGGGTTGAATGTCAAAACCATTGCAGAAGGCGTAGAAAATAATAGACAACTTGATTACTTAGATGCACTTGGTATTCAAGAATTACAAGGCTTTTTCATCAGCAAACCATTGTGGCCTGACGAATTATATCAATTTGCCGTAGAGTTCAATCAAGGCAGGCGCATGCTTAACACCCAGGAAGAAAAATGAAGATAGAATATTTTCCAACCACTGAAGCAAATACATTAAAAACAGCGGTTGCAGACAGAAATAATGAGGAGCGCTTTAGTGCGCATTTAGTGCTGGCATGTGATGCAAATGCATGGGAAGAGGCAGACATTTCGACATGGTTAAAAGAGCAACAAACGCCTGTTTTTGGCGGCATTTTTCCGCAAATCATTTTTGATAAAACTAATCACGAAGAAGGTTTTATATTGGTTAGTATTCGTAAACCAGTAGAGTATCAGTTAGTTAAACAGCTTAGTGAAGACGACGCAATATACGAGGATAGCTTAGTAGCAGTAGCCGATAAATGGGATGATGAAAATGCGAATCAAACTCTTTTAGTGTTAGCAGACGGTATGTCATCCAGAATCGCCGCGTTAATAGAATCATTATTCTTTAGCTTTGGACTAGAACGTAACTTTATTGGTGGAGGAGCCGGCTCCCTAAGTTTTCAACAAAAGCCATGTATTCTTGGTCCCGATGGATTACTTCAAGATGTGGCAATACTACTTTGTTTACCACTTCATAGTGGCATTGGCGTTGCCCATGGGTATGAGCCAATCAGTGAACCTCTAAAGGTCACAAAAAGTGATAAAAACATTATCCAGCAAATAGAATATAAAGATGCATTAGATGTCTATAAATCAGTGGTAGAGGTAAAATGTGGTAGAGCGCTCACAAAAGATAACTTTTTTGATATCGCCAAAAGCTTTCCGTTTGGTATTGTAAAACTTGATGCTGAAATGGTTGTTCGCGACCCACTTATGCCAACTGAAGACGAAACGGGCCTTATATGCGTTGGCGAAGTCCCTGAGGAATGTTTTGTCAGAATATTAGAAGGTACACCAAACAATTTAATTGCAGCGGCAAAACAAGTTGGGCAATTAGCGAATGATGACTGGAACAAGCATTATTCAACACCAGCCAAAGCATCACTTTTTATCGATTGTATTTCTAGAGTGTTATTTCTTGAAGAAAAAATAAACGATGAAATAGCCCAGGTAGCTTCTGACTTACCATTGTTTGGCGCGTTAACCTTAGGTGAAATAGCAAATAACGGTAAAGAATATTTAGAATTTTATAACAAAACGTCTGTTCTATGTATTTTAGGTGAAGGCTAACCCTTGAAAGATTCAGAAACAAGAGTCAACGAAACGAGTGTACTCTATGAAATAGCGCTTTCAATCGGCGCTAGCTTAGAACTGAAGAAGATGTTGCAGCAGGTACTAAGTAAAATGCTTCGCGGCTTAAATTGCAGCGCGGCAGTTGTGTATAGCTATGACATTAAATCTACTTCAGAAATAGAATGGATTAATCAATTATCGTTGCCACGTAATGCACTTAAAAGACAAAGAGTATCTGAAGCTATTTCAAATTTAGCCTTACCAATTAATACCAATAACTTAACTGGGTATATTGATAGCCTTCCTTCTATTATCAATAGTGAGCATAATTCAAGTATTTATCTATTCGCATTGCCTGGGTTTGGTTTTTTACTATTAGAAAAAACAGGCGTAAATATGAGCTTTAACTTACATGCTTCGTTTGCTCGTATGATGCCGAAACTCGCTCACGCTTGCTTAGCCTGCTTACACGAAGAAAACTTACGATCGCAAATGCAACAGGCTGAGGCCGCGAACGTTGCGAAAAGCCAGTTTTTGGCAAGAATGAGCCATGAAATCAGAACGCCAATGAATGGCGTGTTGGGTTTATTAGGATTAGTGTTAGATACAAAGCTTGACAGAGAGCAGCGCGAAAACCTTAACTTGGCACAAATTTCTGCTAATAATCTCTTAAATATTATTAATGATATTCTAGATCTTTCAAGAATAGAGTCTGGCAAAATGGACGTTCATTCTGAAAAGGTTGATTTGTTCGATTTAGTCGGTCAATGCGTGAAATCTTTAGCGCCCCGAGCTTGGACAAAAGCGCTTAGCATTCATTACGAACTGTCTCGTTCTGTGCCACGATTTATTGTCATAGATGGCTCTCGACTAAGACAAATATTGACCAATCTACTTGGAAATTCTATTAAGTTCACCAACCGCGGCGAAATAATATTAAGAGTAGATGCAATAGCTAGAGCTAACTCTTCATATGAGCTTATTTTTGAAGTAGAAGACACGGGTATTGGGATAGAAAAATCTAAACAAAATAAGGTTTTTGAGCCCTTTGAACAAATAGATGATGGAACGAATAGGGAGTATGAGGGAACCGGTTTAGGCCTAGCAATTACGACCGAGATTTTGTCTGTAATGGACGGATCAATAGAAGTGTCTAGTGAACTTGGTAAAGGAAGTACTTTTACAGTAACACTTCATTCTGTTGAAACAGATGAAAACGCCAATATAAACCACAATGATAAACCCTATGGTGAAGTTTACATATTGAGTGATGCTAGTGCACATACTGATACCTTAGCTTCGTTAGTATCAGGGTTAGAATGTGAACCAGTGCTGCTTGATCAAGCAGCTAACTTGTTAAATTTACTTCAGTCGGCAAAAGCTAAACCGGATTCTGACTTCATTATATTATGTGATTATGACCACCTGCCATCAGATTTGCCTGCAGAATTACTAAAATCTAGTACGGCTAATATAGCAAATGTGAGCCTACTGCACGTTCACTCAAATGAATCAATGCGTCACTTAGATAAAACCTCCTCCTCCGAAGATAAATGGATAAGTAAACCTATTAGTATTCAGGAATTGCAAAGTAACCTTAGGGTGAATAATAAGCAGGATGATATTCCAGAAAATAATGAATTTGTAATTAATCTTAATGATACTAAAGAGCAAAATCGCCAAGTTTTAGTCGTTGACGACAATCCTGTCAATCTAAAGATAATTATTAAAATTCTTGGCAAGCTTGGATATAAAGCGCAAGTAGCACTTAATGGTCAAGAGTGTTTGAATAAACTAGACAATAAAGACAACCATTTCAGCATTGTATTTATGGATGTGATGATGCCTGTGATGGATGGGCTTGAAGCGACTAAAGAAATAAGACGTATTGAAAAGGAACAAGGCCTTCCACATCAAGCTATTATTGCTATGACTGCCAATGCAATGCGAGGTGACAGAGAGCTTTGTTTAGAGGCGGGCATGGACGGTTATGTGCCTAAACCCATAGAAGTTGAAGTATTAAAAAAAGAGTTGCTTGTAGTGCAAGAAAACTTATCACAAGTGAAAAAAGGCGCCGCGAATCATGTCGTAATTAATTGGGACAAAGCACTCAATTTGCTTGATAACGATAAAGAGTTATTAAGTAGTATTATTGATATTTACATAAACGATATACCCAAATATATACAAGAAGTTAACGCCGCTTTAGAAACTGGGGAATGCAAAAACATGTTGAGTGCGGCTCATACTATCAAGACAATGGCCGGAATGCTCGCTTGTGAATCATTAATGCAGCAGTCGTACCAGGTTGAACAAGCCGCAAGAAAAGAGAAAATAGATGAAAGCACCGTAAACATAATGCTTTCACAATTGGATTCAGTGTTGATGCAAGTACAGCAACATAGCTAATTCTAAGTTTTTATTTTAAGCTAATAGTCCAAACTTCTAGCTTAAAAATTTTTTAGAACGGTAAGAAATTATAGGCATATTCAAGCTCTGTTCTTGTCACATTCGCCTCGCCAAAATTAATTAAACCTATCCTTGCAATCAATTTCTTCACTAAATCTGGGGCATCTAGCTCGCTGTCTATTAACGTCACAGCTGACAAACTGCCATTAGGCTCAATGATTAACTTAACCGTTAACTTCCCTTCAATGCTAGGATCTTGTCGTAATGCACGCCTGTATAAAGAATAAACGGCTCCTTTATTCGCATCTAATATTTGCCGTATTTGATCTAGATCTCTTGAGCCAATAACTTGTTGTGTTTCTTCAATGCGTTGAGTAGCAATTGTGGCTTCGCCTTCCGTTGGGGCAACAAACTCAGTATTTCTGCGCCCTTCTAACTCACCTGACGCTCCCACGTCACTACTTAAATTTCCAGTTTGAATACCGCCACTTGCTTGCAACGTTGGCGCCGCAATTACATTTCGAACAGTTTGTTCAGCTTGACCGCCGCCAGTTGTTACATTGGTATTAGCCAAATTAGATAGATTTGCTTGTTGGCGCATACTGGCAAGTGTGTCTGCAAATTTAAGTACGCCTTTTGATTTAGCGGTTTCTCTGGCTTTGGCCACTTCTTCTTGTTTTGGCTCTACTGGCTTTTTAGGCTCAATGACTGGCTGTGGCTTTTCGATAGGTTTCTGAATGTCTTCAATCGGTTCAATTTCTTCTGGTTCAGGCTCTTTTACTTCTGGCTCAACTTCTACCACTGGAGGTGGCGGAGGAGTTTTAGCTTGAATAATTTGAGCTAACTGTGGTGGCAGTTTTTCCTTTTCAGCTCTTGGGATGTCTGGTAGTTCGGTTATTACAACATATGCGCTAAATAAAACCGTTAGAACAAGTACCAATACACTAATACTAAAAAAGGTCTTATTTTCAGATTTGCTGCTTGACCAAGGTAGCTCAGATGGAAAATAAATGCTCGCAGTCGCTGACATCTTAATTCCCCCTACTTGCAAGGGTGTCTGGTGCACTGGAAGAAGATAAGGCGGTGCCGCTATCAGTTGTATTTTCTACTGCTAACGCTATATTGGTGTAACCCGCTTGTGCACATGACTGCATAATACGTTTTAATAACTTATATGGAATGCTCGAGTCGCCCATAATTGTAATGGCTTGGCCACCTTCATTTGCACTTGCTTTTCTGCCGGTTTGATAATCTAGTTCAGCTATCAATGTATCTATCGTATTGGCTTGTTGAGCTATAAGATCATTAGTATCAGCTATCAGATTACCTTGAAGCAATACTTGGCTCTTAGTAATTAATATAAGCAAGGTTTCTTTGGCTGGTGTATTGGCTATTGATTCTGGTAAGGTTACCGAGTCATTGGTTTGTAGCACCTGCACATCAGATGCGTTTAACATCAAGAAAAATACTAAAATAGTAAAGATGTCCATTAAGGATACTAAACTTAGCTTTGATTTTGCGCTGTTTTTCTTATGATGCCTCTGCATTCTTTTTGCTCGCATAGATTGCTTCATAAACTCGCCTCTTTGCGTTTTGGCGCATCACTCAAGCTAACTTGCGGAAACAGTTCAGCTTGCACTACAGATGTAATTAATACATCTTCATAACTGCGAGTGTAATCAATTAAATTGATAATAGTTTGATAATCAGTATCTTCTTGCAAAAGCAAAACAATGTCTTTCTTGTCGGCGCCATTAGCTAATAAAGTTTGCTTGATTGATATTAGGTTTTCTTGCAATGCTTTGTAATCATGAACCATATCGTAACTGTCAGTCTCATCTTGAGACTCAACATGAGGAATATTTTTTACTAAATAGCCTTGAGGGAAGTAAATATCTAACCCACGGTCGCTTACTTCTACTTCTAAAATTTGCTCATCAAGAGGCGTGTCACTTTGCGCGGCATTGGCAGATAAACTAGGTAAATTTAGTTCTAAAACGGTGATACGAGAAAACACCATCATCATTAATAGAACCGGTACCAGTACAATCATCAAATTCATAAATGATGTAATATCGAGTTCAGCATCCTCTTTTTTAAGGCGCTTTCTTCCTCTTGAGCCTGTAAGTGCAGACATAATTAAACCTTAGTCAGATACGCGAGTACGAGGCGCAAGATTTTCTTTAGCTATTAATGTATTCAGGGTTTTTACCCCTGCCATTTCCATGCTATCAATAATTTCTGTAGTTTTGGTTTGCAATAAAGAATGAAACAGTAAAAGAGGGATAGCTGAAATAAGACCAAACGCAGTGGTATTCATGGCAACCGAGATACTTTGCGAAAGCATACTGGCTTTTTCAGATGGCTCGGCGGTGGCCACCGCACTAAACGCTGCAATTAAACCAATAATGGTTCCTAATAATCCAAGTAACGTTGCTATGTTGGCAAGTGTACCTAAGTAAGGTGTGCGCTTCTCAAGTCTTGGCATCGTCTCCATTAGGCCTTCTTCCATTGCATATTCAATGTCTTCTCTGCGAGGGCTTACCGACAGGCGACTAATACCCGCACCAATTACTCTGGCAATCGGCGCTTTACTTTTTTCTGTCACTTCAATTATTTGATTAAACATTTGTTTGGCTAACAGCGGCTCTATTTGTTTAAACGCACGCTTATTGGTAGCAGTGGCAGTTATTAGGAACAAATAGCGCTCAATGGTAATGGCTAAGCCTAAGGCCAACACTATACCAATAGGCAACATGAACGAGCCGCCTTCTTGAAAAAACCTTACGACAGTATCCATATACTGATTCTCCACATACAATCAAATTAAGTTTAGAAACGTCAATATAATCTAGGAGAAATGTATTTAGTGTATATAGAAAGAATGATGGGTTGAGAAAAATATACCTTTGGCGAAGTGAATAGGTCAATGCCGCTTATTAAGCATACTTCCCTACTTATTTAACCCCAACTCTGGATGAAAAATAATTGTTACCAGAAAAGGGAATATTTAAGCAGTATAAATGTACATTTTATGTAAAATAAGACTTCCAACTTATCTATATTGAGCAAGGAAATGCAATGGAAAATCCATTTGAAAACATGTTAAAGATGATGAATCTACCTTTGGATAGCAGCAAGAAATATTATGAAGTGCTTGAAAAAGGGAAAAAGGCAATGGAATCAATGGCTGTGGCGCAGAAAGACATGGCAGAGTTCCA
>DDIL01000135.1:0-31235 GCA_002338515.1 Glaciecola sp. UBA1851
CCAAAACACGTCTCTGGTCAACAAGAGTTATTAGAAAATAAAGTCAATAGAGTTATTTATTCATAACCATGCCACGCAGGAAGCCCTTATTAATTAAGGGCTTCATATTAGATACCGCAAGTGAAAATCATACTCCCTACAACCTTTCATAAAAGACTATAAATCTATAGCCATTGAATAAGATATGTATCTATTATCGAGGACGAATTTCTCCGTCATGCCATAAATAAAGGCGTCGAGCTTTTCCTTTACTGACGTTGACTACCACACCAACTGCACCGCCAGAATCGTTTCGAACAACTTCCATTCTCATGCCAGCATTAGTAAGCGCAAGGTGCTCACGTTCAACTGTCCAGCTCTGTCCCTCTGCACCTTCCTTTTGGGTATTAGTTGCAATAGCAAATACAGTTTCACGCTCAGCGTTACGGTAGATTACAGCAGCGCTCTCACTATTTGAATCGAGTTTCTGCAAACTCATTATGGTGTTAATTGGCTGACCATTAATGTCAGCTAACGTCCAAACCATCGTCCCTGGCATGGGTTGCTCTGATGTCCACTTACCGTCTTCATACGTCGCCATTTTCCAATGACGCGGCTCTGGATGTCTTATTTCGTAGCTCATTGCAGGTTTGCCGTCTTGCAACATCAGACCAAGCGTATCATTAACAATTGTCCCAGCACTTACTGAGTCGTAAACAAGTGTTTGTATATCGGCAATAGGCTTGGTAATAGGAAGAGTAAGCTCCTCTCCTTTTACGTTGTAAAAAGTATCTGTTGTTGTATCTAATCTCATGTAATAGGCGTTGAACCGATCATCATGCCTTTTGGTGTGAATCTCTTTAAAATTACAAAGATGATGCATAGAGGTAACAAGAATATCAGTATCGGAAGCCTTGAATGTTTTGATATAAAACATGTCGACTTTCATGGGGTCGTCTTTATGAACGGTTGGCCACGTAATGATTACAGGTGGTTCAAAGGTTTTCTTTCCACTCTTCAGCTTATAGTATATCCATGGAGATTTGTGTGTACCAGCACGTGTGAAAAAATAAATATCACCATTGGGCATTTTGCTACTTTGCGCATAGGATGCAAATGGCGACACATCATGTTGCTGGGAAAAGCTGCTGATATCGTTTGGCTTATCTGAAACAACATGGGTAAACCTACCCCCTGCATGTGCCGTGTCAATTGAAAGTGGGTTTAGGCCATCTTCTTTTTCTCCACCATGACCGCCAAAAGTAATATGAAAGTATCCATTTACGTCTTGCTGCATGGTTGGGTAACCATGACTATCTAGTTTTCTTCCATTTTTAGATAACGTACTATGCCCTGCTTTGTAAGGGCCGTCCCATTGATGTGTTTGTATGTCAAAACTGGCTATATATGGATCTGTTAACGCGCCTTCATAGGCAATATAGATTTTTCCAGCATTATAATGGCTATCGCCAGGCGTCCTACTCATGGGTAGGTAATCTGAAAAGTGACCATCAGGTAGCTTATGTAGTGTTGGAGCAGGGCCCGCTTTTCCAATAAAAGGGTCGTCAGAGATATTGTAAATATCCTCGAATGTTCTACCTTTTTTATACATGTCATAAATAGCTTGAAACTCAGTATATTGACCGTAGAGATATTGATCTATTTTCCAATGCCAAAACTCAGCACTAAGAGTATCTTCATTTTCCATTGCTTTGTGCAATGCGGCAAAAGTAACGTCATGATGTGAGTGCTTAATAATAAGCGCTGCCCGTTTTTTAAGAAATGCTTCTTCGCTCATTAAAACTTGAGTGCCACTTTCCTTATTTGTAAAATTACGAGCGTTACTTTTAATCGTACTTACTTCAGTTTTTGCCACAAGTGCATTTATCAAGCAGCCTAAGATTAATGTTGCAATAAATAGTTTCTTTACTATCATTTATTCAATCTCTTTTGTTACGTCAATGATTATTTTCATCTTAGTTATTGATTCACAATAATTGTGTAATTACCGCTTTTATATAACGTTTTATCTTTTCCAGGCAAGCTAACAAAAGCGGTTGAATTTTGTGGAATACTAAACTGCCACGTCACTTGATTATCCTGCCTTTCCCACTGGCTACTAATTTGACCATACCCTGTGGTGTAAGACACCACAGCAGAATCTAAACTGCTTGGAAACACTGGACGTAATTCAAAGTCTTGATAGCCAACACTATCTTCTAGCAGGCGAATACCGCCTAGCCCTTCATAAAACCAGCCATCGTAACCAGCATGGAAAGGGTGATTTAACGAACGACCTGGAGCATTTCGACGCTCAGGATCTAGACTAGGATCAAGCACGCCTTTTCGCTCCCAAAGTGTGGTAGCATTTAAATTATCAAATTGCCATTGATATCCTGGGTAACCTTCGGCAGTAAAAATATTAAAGGCGGTATCACCATAGCCATAATCACTAAGTGATTTGTATAAATAAGTTTGCCCTATTGCGCCTACAGAACCATGACCGTTCCATGATTTGGTTACGTCTTTATTTATGGCGTCGGCAATGGCTTGGCGCAGCTCTTTTGGTGCTATATCAAACTGCAATGCCATTGAATCAGCTGTTTGACTGCCATAACTGCTAGTTTCTAGATTGTAAAATTCTTCGTGATATTGTTTACTAATAGCATTAAAGAGCTGATTGAAATGCTCAACCTTATTTGGTTTGTTCAGCAAGGCGGAAATTTTTGCCATGATATTTGCAGAATGAGCGAATAAAGCAGATGTAGTTTTTACAGGTGGCGTATATTCCGAGTTACATCGTTTTCGTGTCATTCCCGGCTCTCGGACGGGATCACACCAATCGCCATAACTATAGCGATCATTTCTAACCAACGCGTTATCAAGAATGGCCTCACCCGCCGTCATATACTCCATCATGCTGTCATATTGCGAAGCTAACAATTGTAAATCACCGTAATGTCGGTAGTGTTCCCATGCAATCATCACTTCTGCTGCTGCCCAATCGAACTTACCACCATGACTACGCTTACCGGGTACAACCGCTGGTGCTATATGCTTTGAGGTTTTAAAATCACCTAAGTACTTATCCCAAAAATTTTGCATATTATAATTGTAATTGCCGGTTATTAACGCAGCATGAGCGTCACCCGTCCAACCTGCACGTTCACGTATTGGGCAGTCCATAGGCACGGCCATCAAGTTACTTTCATAACTCCATAAGGCCATATCATGAATACGATTAACAAGTGAATTACCACTTGTAAACGTCCCTACTCTATCAACATCACTTCTTACTAAATGCGCTGATATTGCATCTAAACTAGGCGCAACATCTAACCCAGTGATTTCTACATATCGAAATCCATGCCAGGTAAATACTGGTGTCCATGTGTTTGATTGGTTTTGGTTACCGTTATTGCTTGCTACGTATGTATCAACTTGTTTTAGTAAAGGTGCTCCACCACCGGTTTTTTGACTGATGTTACCATCAATATCCGCCCATTCAGCATAACGTAAGTTAATAGACTGACCTGGACGCAAGTTAAGTTTGTCTAGGTATAAAGTAGGAATACCAGTAAAATTTTGGCCAAAATCTAACACCCACACATTGTCTTTGGGTTGATAAATTTTTTGAACCGTCACCTCTTGCACAGCACGTATAGGCGGTAACAACTGAGGTTCAAGCGTTTTTGTTGGCCACTCTGTAAGTACCTGAACTGGTTTCCAATTATCAATATTTTGAGGCTTTTGTTTGCTATTCCAGTTTTTAATAGCTAGATTAGCATCATACAACTCACCAGAGAAAAGTCCTTCTTTTAACACGGCTGAAGCATGGCTTAGCCAATTTTGATCAGTAGCCACAATCTGTTTTGAACCATCTGCAAAGAGCAACTCTAGCTGAGCAATAAATTTAGGTTGACCATAAGCCAGCGAACGAGATGGTTTGCTATCTGGTGCTGCATCTGGATTATTCCACCTACTAAAGGCAATATTTTCATCGTACCAACCACTGCCTAAATGCACTGCAATAACATTGTCACCGCTGGCAAGCATAGAGAGAATGTCGTCAGTATTATATAAAATACGTTCGTCATAATCGGTTTGTCCGGGGTCAGCAATGCGGTCATCAACCTTTGTACCATTTACAAAAATTTCATAATAACCCGCAGCTGTGCTATGCAAGCGTGCTTTAACGACTGATTTACCTGACGGTATAGCGAAATCATGTCGAAACAAACTTGCGGTCGGCTGGGCGGTAAGTTGTTGATATACACGCTCTTGTGTCGCACGTTTACTTTCAGATAATGGATCGTTAGCTTGTTCGTGAATATTGGCTGCATATAGCATCCAAGTTTTTACAGGCTCGCTAATATCAGCCACGTCTTGTTTTTCAACTTGAATCCATTTGCCTTGCCAATCTTGTGGTTGTATCAACCCCATTTCCCAATTCGAGATATCACTCCACTGATGCGCAATTTCAGTTTCTGCTGACCACACTTTCACCCGCCAATATGCTGAGCTTCTGCTTTCTAACGTTTTTCCTTGATAGGGAATATTCAATGAATGACGAGCATTTACTTTACCACTGTCCCACAAATTAGCATTACCCGCTAATAACGCCTCTTTAGAACTTGCAACCTGAATTTGATAAGCACTTTGAGTAACGACATTAGCGTGCCATGAAAATTTAGGCGAACTGTTATGCACATTTAGAGGCCTAAGCATTCCTTCAACTAACAAATTGCTCGGCTGAATATCATCAACTTCGGTTTTAATAGCAGTGTCACTCGAACATGACATTAGTCCTAAGCAGACTAGTATTGTAACAACACTAGTTAAAGTCCATATGCGCATTGTCTTTAACGTTAAAATTTTCACATTAACCACCCTTGTTGGTCCATAATTCATGTGGGTAAACAACATTACACTCACATTTTTATAACATTATTTTAAATGCTAACACTTAAACCAACTTGTTAGAAGATATTTTTGATTGAAATTGAATGTATTTGATTAAGCTTGAGGGTGTATGCAAATAAATAGATTTTATAGTCTTATTATGGATTGAATGAAAATTTAAAAAATAGCTAATTAACCCATTTAATTTCGGTTTTTTCGTATGAGAAAGGAGGCAAGGTTGAACTCACTTTTATGATTGAACCTGAGCGACCATCATCACGAATCACAGTTTCGCCTTTATACCACTGTGTCCAAACACTGTGATTATTATGTTCGTAGATTGACCACTGCGCTTTGCCTTCATCATTTAAATCAACACTTGGTGAACCATATTTACTGAAATAAGTTTGGTCAGTTCGTAACCAGTTAGGTGCTGAAGGATGTTGCATAAAACGATAAAATGCATGATGTTCGGGAGCGACAAGTTTTCTTCGATACAGAAACGTCGACCCAACAGGTATTTGAGTCACAAATTCAAGTTGTATGCTTTGCTCATTATCAGCCTCTAAATCTGATGGCTCATAATGATAGGCGACCGCTTGGATACTATTATTAACTTTATTTTCTACAACTATGGCGCCAATATTCTCAGCTATTTCGCCTTTATCTGTTTTAATTTGTGAACTGATGCGCGGTAAACCAAACATACTCTCAAATATCGTCATATATTGTTCACGTTTACTACCCGCGCGATGACCCCAGAGAAAAATTTCTGTTATGCCATGCTGATAAAATTCATCCGTTAGAGCCAATGAGAATGTGTCTGCTTGGGGTGAATGAGAGCGAATAAATGCAACATTTGTCCCTGGTACTCTCCCCATGCGAGTAATCACACTATATTCTTCAATATCAAGTATAGTGTTAGTTTGCCATTTAGGGTGCTGCACCATAGGTTTAAAAAACTGCTCGAATTTTGTTTTTGGATCACGTGTCCTTTCAAGGTTTATAAATGGATAGTCACTTACCCCCCAAAAATCTATCTTAATATTATTGTCATAACTATATTCAATGATGCCATTCGCAAAGGCTTTAATTTTTTCACCTTTATAATTGGTCACTGTACCATTTTTATACACAAAATTTGGACCACGGGTATGCACACCCACTATTGCTTCTGGTAATACTGTTCGAATAGCTCGGGCTGAGTTCGCAAAATGCTCAATAAAGTCTTGTTCCGTGCCAAACCAATGCTCAGGCGTTTCAATTTCAGTACCAATTCTAAAGCGCCATTTAGCGACCGTTTCTCGCCCATATTCTTGAATTAAGTGCTTCATCATTGCTTGTAAGAAGTGGTTATAAGCTACTTTGTCTTTAGGCGGTAACGAATTTCCATAATGAGAAACCCTTTGTTTTTCTTTAAAGCTTACACCATCAAAAGGTTGTGAGTCTGGGATGAATGAATGACCTCGTTGAAATGCCCAAGGAGGTTGATCAACAACGATTTGATAAAGCTTATACCCGCGCTTAACAATTGAATCTATGCGCCCAATTAGCGGAGCAAAATTATATTCGTATTGCTTCGTTGCCTCATTATAAATAGCTGTATCATAGTCTAAGTCAGGTACCTTTTTACCATCTACCCTCTTATTAATACCGCCAATCATGCGGATGGTATTCATCCGCATTCCAGGCAAGGTGCTTACACCCGGTTTTGGCGCAATCCGATTTGCCGTTTGCCACATATTATGCAATGGCGCGTTAATACTTGCTGAATCGGTCATATCTGCACGAATAACAACGGTCGCTGTGTTGTCTAAATCTAGTGTTTGGCTGTTATCTATAACATCTATTACGGTAGCATTATCCGCATTGACTTCACCTTGTTCAATGAATGCACTACCACCGGCACATCCGCTAAGAATAAGCCAAGAAAAAGTACAAACACCGAACAGAATATAATATTTAATTTTCATGAGAACGCTATCAAACTGACTTACTCACCTTGCTTCTATACACATACAATCCAATAAACAATGCGATTAGTAATATTGGGAACATGAGTAAGTTAGATAGTATAGCTTGACTAGATGCCATGGTTAGCTCAACACCAGTGGCACCATTGGTTATTGCAGCTTGTTTAGCTTCGTCCGCCCAAGCACCAATAATTGGATTAAATATCGCCACACCGGCCATACCTGCTCCACCCACTAAAGATAACCCTAACGCACCAGTTTTGGGCAAGTATTCAGCGACACAACCTAACATGGTAGGCCAAAAATAAGTGACACCTAACGCAAAGAAAACCGCCGCAACGTACACCAATGAGCCACTTAACTGGGTTAATAAGAATATACCTATTGTTGAGAGTATGGCCGAGGCAACCAACACACCGGCTGGATTTAAGCTATGTACCAATGGCCCAGCAAAATACCGACCAATAGCCATTATCCCGGTTATTAACGCAAGCGTTAGCATAGGTGTCGCGCCTGAAGCAGAAAGGATTTCGGTGATCCAGCCTTGTGTACCTAATTCAGTGGTAGCCGTGATAGTCATTACAAAAAAGAAAAAGAAGAAAAGCGGCGTAAGCAATGCTTTAAAGTTACCTGATGTGGTATCGATTTCTTTATCTAAACTTGGAAATTCGCAATTAACTAACATTGCAGCATAAACTGCCGCCGGTAAAAGCATCACTGCAATTTGATACTCCCACGTAAATCCCATGCTAGATAGCGCATACGATACTAGAGCGCCAACGACAATTCCGCCTGGAAACCACACATGGAATTTGTTGAGCATAGTCGTTTTATTGTCTTTATACATATTAGAGATTAAGGGGTTACAAGCGGCTTCGACTGCACCATTTCCAAACCCAACTAAAAATGTTGAAAATAGCAAACCGTAATAACCTGACGCAGTAATAGTCAATATTAAGCCTGCAGAATGACAAATAAATGCGACCCAAAGCAGTTTCTTTGCCCCAAAAGTATTGTATAAGAACCCACCAAGCACCGTTGCAGCCGGGAAACCCCAAAATGCCATCGCGATAACCCAACCAATTTGTGTATTAGTTAAATCAAACTGCTTGCCTAACTCAGGTACAATACCCGCTCGAATAGCGAAGGTCATAGCTGTGACTAATAAAGCCAAACAACTTAGTATAAAGATACGATTTGCATGTTTGTGACCAGTAGCAATATTACTCATGTTACTTTCCTTATTTCAAACCTAAAATGGCTTTGTTAAGTTGTTCATCTGCGCCACTATCAGCGAAATCGTCAAACGCTTTATCAGTTGGACGAATAATATGATCATTAATAAATATCGCGCCTTCTTTTGCGCCGTTTTCGGGATGTTTCATACAACATTCCCATTCCATGACTGCCCATCCATCAAAATTGTACTGCGTTAACTTACTAAAAATACTTTTAAAATCAATTTGTCCATCACCTAGAGACCGAAAACGACCGGGACGGTCTATCCATGCTTGATATCCTCCATACACTCCACTTCGACCAGATGGCGTAAACTCAGCATCCTTCACATGGAATGCGCGAATTCGTTCATGATAAATATCGATAAAAGCTAGGTAGTCTAGTTGTTGCAATACGAAATGACTGGGATCGTATAATATGTTCGCACGCGGGTGGTTATTGGTTGCGTCTAAGAATCGTTCAAAGGTAACGCCGTCATGTAAATCTTCTCCGGGGTGCAACTCGTAACACACGTCACATCCGGCTTCATCAAATGAATTTAAAATAGGCGTCCAACGTCTAGCTAATTCTTCAAATCCCATTTCTACTAAACCAGCGGGGCGCTGAGGCCATGGATACATAGTTTGCCACAACAACGCACCTGAAAAGCTAGCGTGAGACGTCAAGCCTAAATTCTTACTTGCTTTAGCAGCCATATGCATTTGCTCTATGGCCCAACTTGTTCTTGCGTCAGGATTGCCATGCACTTGCTCAGGCGCAAACCCGTCAAACATGGCGTCATAAGCAGGGTGAACTGCAACTAATTGCCCCTGCAAATGAGTAGACAGCTCGGTTAAGACTAAGCCGTGCTGCGCTAATGTGCCTTGTACTTCTTGGCAATAGGTCATACTGTCTGAGGCTTTTTGCAAATCAAATAACCTGCCATCCCAAGATGGCATTTGTATGCCTTTAAAACCCTGCTCTGCCGCCCATTTGCATATAGTATTTAAATCATTAAAGGGTGCGTCGTTTCCAGCGAACTGTGCTAGAAAAATACCTGGACCACGTATTTCTTTCATAATAGATTACCTTTTATAACCGTTTATTATTTTAATTTATTTTAAAGGGATGCCATTTAACATCAGATTGACTAGCGTTTACTGCATTTTCAATAAATGCCATGCCACGAATTGCTTCGTCAATTCCTGGAATAGATTCTAGGTTTTCTAATTCATTAGGATAGGTGCGTATTTGCTGAGCAAAACGCGAGTATAAATTAGCGAATGCTTCAAGGTATCCTTCTGGGTGACCAGCTGGCGTTCGCGTAGCAAGCATGCATTCTTCCGATAAATCTCCTACCGCTGTACGAACCATTTCTGCTGGTTTATCATTATATTTTACCCATAATGTATTAGGCTCTTCTTGACGCCAACTCAAACCTGCATTTTCACCGTATACACTGATTGCTAGTCCGTTTTCGTTTCCAACGCTTATTTGACTCGCTGTCAATATTCCTTTTGCGCCATCGTTAAACTTGGTCAACACAGTGCCATCATCATCTAGTGCACGGCCTTCAACCATTGCGTTTAAATCAGCACAAATGTCAGTAATATACTGTCCTGACACATATTCCATTAAATTAGCAGCATGAACACCAATATCACCCATACAACAACTGACACCTGCTTGAGTTGGGTCCAAGCGCCATAACGCTTGCTTGTTATTTGTATCGGCGCTTGCAGCTAACCAACCTTGGCTATATTGAGCAACCACCTTCACGATTTTTCCTAACTTACCTTGCTCTACTAAGTGACGCGCATGTTTCACCATCGGATAACCAGTATAGGTATGTGTTAGGCCATATAAGCATTCGTTATTCGCAATAATTGTTTTGAGTATTTGCGCTTCGGCTAGAGTAAAGGTCGCAGGTTTATCACAAATTACATGAAAGCCGTGCTCAAGCGCCATTTTCGCAATATCAAAATGTAAGTGATTGGGTGTGACAATAGAGACGAAATCCATTCTTTCATTTTCATCTAGTGCTTGTTCTTTTGTAAACATCTCTTGGTAGGTGCTATAGCATCTGTCAGTTTCAAGAAAGAGCGCTCTACCTGAGCGTTTTGATTTTTCTGGGTCTGAACTAAATGCGCCGCAAACGAGTTCTATTTGGCCATCTAGGTTTGCTGCCATTCTATGTACATTCCCGATGAAGGCACCTTCACCGCCTCCTACCATTCCCATACGCAATTTTCTATTTTGCATATTCACTCCAATAAACTTACCAATATTTTTATTAATGTTAAGTTAACAACTTAATAACATATAGAGATATTATTAAATCGGACATAACTATGATAAATTCGGCGTTATTGAATTTGATATTTTTATAGGAAAGCTATTGAAAGCGCATAATATCAGCTGTTCGGTGAAGTTTTTAGAAGAAATTGGATTACAACAAATAATAGAAATGTTAAATATCCTACCCAACACTCTTTTTTGGGTAAAGGATAAAGACAGTAAGATTATCTATGCTAACTCAGCATTTTTAGCGCATTTTGACTACAAACATTTAGAGCAAGTTATTGGGCTAACGGATATAGATTTTAGCCCTTACTTTTTAGCGCGACAGTATCTAACGGATGACAAGCGAGTTGTAGAAGGCGAGAGTATTAGCGACCGTTTAGAATTGAATATGTTAAAAGATGGTGGCTATGGTTGGTTTTCAACATCTAAAAGACCATTGCAAAATCAGCACAATGAGATTATTGGCTCCTTTGGATTTACTCAACACTTAAATGAAACCTCGCACCTGTTGTCTACAGTAAACGATATTCATAAAGCCACTCAATACATTCATAACAATTTTTCAAAAACTATAAAAATTACAGAACTTGCAAAAGTTAGCTTTTTGTCAGTTAGTGCGCTTGAGCGCCGTTTTAAAAAGCAATTATCAAAAACACCAAAGCAATTTATCAATCAAGTTCGTCTAGAAAATGCTAGAAAGATGATTTTAGAAACCAACAAGCCTATTGCAGATATTGCAGAAGCATGTGGCTTTACAGAACACAGCTATTTTAGTAAACAATTTAAATCGCTATTTGCTATTCAACCTTCTTATTTACGCAATCAAAAACAATTAGATACAAAAAGTAAACAAGGTTAGGCCCTAATCACTTTTTCTTAAAGATTTTTGATACTCATAAAGTGACGGTACAGATGGTATGTCATTTATTGATTCATAATATGGAGTAGGAAAATATTCAACTTCGAATTTTCGATTACCATGTACACCTACTATTCGCGCATTAGGTCCTTCAGCGGCACCAATTAAACGTACCGTCTCTGAATAGTCGGCGCCGCTTTGCACCACTACTTTTGTATTCCAAGTAGTATTAAATTGTCCGTGCCCCGGTTGCCAATATTTCGCCCCACTGCCATCCCACAAATGGTAAAAAGGACCTTGCTCATCACGCTGCGCATTTATATGCAAAGTAGTGCTATCAAATAAATTTTGATGGTTAGCACCTGCATGCTGATCAAGCTTGGGAAGTTGATATACTTGAGCTCTTAGGTAGACACCTTTTGTTGCTCGGGTATTAACACTGATAGAATGTATAGGACGATTAAATACGTGTAAATCACGTACCAAAAAGTTATGCACCCCGCCTAAATAAATAGAATAATGCGCAATTTTTTCCCCTTTAGTATGAACATTATCAATTGTCACGCTTGCACTATTTTCTGTAATAATTGCCGCTTCGGCTTCTGTTGTTTTTAAGTCTCTTATCCATGAATTAAATGCGCTAGTTAAAAACACTCCATTAAAACCTAATTCTAGGTGATGCCCATAACTATCAGACTGTGGAAACTTTATGTGAAATCCTTCAACGCCTACTTCCTCAATATATTCCCAAGATGCAAAATTAGCGGGTAGTTGCTCGTTAATATCGTGCAAAAGTGGATCGGCTATTTCAACCCTATTCCCATCCACACTTATTATTTTGGTTGTTTGCTTTACCAAAGGACGTGCTGGTGATGTCCAATGTCTAGAGCCGATTTTCAAATCTGTTTTACCATAAATGGCGTCAATTAATTTACCGTTTTCTCCCTGTCGGTTATGCCAGTGAATTTGCAATACATCGCCAACTTGTAAATTTTTGTTACGTTTAACGATTAAATTTAAATCGCCTCGCTTTCCTTGTTTAATATCTGCAAGGTTGGTTATAGGTTTATCAAATTCTTCAAGATATTTTACGGCTCTAGTACCCGGTTTTTGAATCCAAATAACCCCGCCTGACCAAGAGTATTCAGAAAAGGGTAAATCGATATTTAATGCTTTAGTCCTTTGCCGCTTGTTGTTGTCTGTTAAATATTTTCTCAACTCATTTAAAACTGGACTTTTATCTATTAGTCGAAGAGGCATAGGGAAATATAGTTCAGTGCCTCCATCACCCATTCCGGCTCCACGCAATGTTAAATGACTTCGTTCAATTCTAATCACATCTCGAAGTACAAACCTGCCTTCAGGAAAAGATACCACCACCGGTCCCTTTGTTTTGTGAGCAACCTCCATCGCTTTAGACACTGATTTTGAATCATCTATACCATCATTTGGTAACGCACCATAAGCGGTCACATCTATTATCGTTGCATTAGTTCGATTAGGTATTTCTGAACCAAAATCATATCCTGCATAAGAGAAATCAGGCAAATAATGTTCTTGAGATCCTAAAATAGTTTGATAGTTAGAAGATACACTGAATGAAAAGAGTAAAGCGAAGGTGCCAATGGTTAACTTAGCAGGTACAAAAGAATGTATAGTAGTACGCATTACGCCGTTTGTTTTAAAATTCATATCTTAACCTCTTCATTAATCAACATCATATCGTTTTTAATCACCACTATTTATACGCCACAAATCATTCAGAAAAGGCTAGTATCCCCTATTCTTGTTATAATTAATCAACAAGATAATTTCTTTTAATAGGGCCCTTATCGCCTACTAAATACATTCGTCGATAATCCGTACCGTCAGGTTTTTCAGCAATAATTATTCTTGCGTCAGGGTGAGCATTTCTTATAAATGAACTGGCGGCCGAGCCGGGGCTATCTAAATTACTCAATGATTTTGGTCTGTCAGAGTTTTCACTAACATGACTATCTACTGAATATTCACCAAAACTCAGTAATTCATCACCCTTCGAAAAAGTTTGCCCCCCGTCGCTACTTTCCCACCAAGCTACACTAGTAAGCTTTGAATCTGGCATAACACCGCTAATTAAATAACGCACAGCATTGTCATCTGAAATGAAATCACCTCTACCAATGGGCAAGCCATTGTCAAACGAACCCGTCCATTGCTCACCCGTCCATCTAAAATAACGCGCATGCTTTGGTCCGCCAATTTGCCAACCAATATCCTCGCCTACATAAACGCTCATATGTGGGTTGCCTTTGTCATCAACTTTAGTTGAGCCGTTAAATGTCCACATATCTTTTGTGTTAATGGCCAGTGTTTTTTGATCAGCCACGTCTTTAGTGATAGGTATTGATAAGGATTCACCTTGGACATTAGACCAAGTATTTGAAGCGGTATCAAATTTCATAAAATATAAATTTTTACGTTCAGTTGAATGACCGCCTCTGTCATTGCGAGGGGCGCCTCTGTTCCAACAATAGTGATAGTCGTACCCCACTACTATATTGCTATCTAACCCTTTTGATACATATGCATACCAACTATCTGTATGTGGAGAGTCACTTCTTTTCTTATGTTTCAAAAAGGCGACAGGGGCTTCAAAATTTCGCCCATTATCTGTAGATTTTTGATACACCCAGTCACTTCTATGTGCACCGTGGCGAAAAAATAAATAAATATCGCCATTATCCATTTTAATTGCTTGGTTATAGGTACCAAATGGAGATACGTTGTTTAAGTCTTCCCACTCAGAAATATCGAATGGTCGTTTAGACACTGCATGTTTATTTTCACCAGAGTGATAGTCACCTAACTCATTCATACCATGCAAATCTTTTAATCCACCATGACCGCCATAGAAAATATGGATATAACCTGCATCATCAATAATTAACGTAGGTTTACCATGACTATCTATTTTCTTTGTTGGATCTTTACCTAATATGCTTGTTCCTGCTTTAAAAGGACCATACCATGTCTTTTCAGCATGGTTATAGGCAGCAACATAAGGGTCTTCTTTGGGACCTTGATAAGCAACATAGGTTACTCCATCTCGGTGCTCACCTGCAGGGTGCTGCACAACTGCGACGCCTTCTCCATAGCCATTATCTGCAAAATAATCTAGCGTCTCGGTCGTTTTTTGTTCAGCGTTATTACACCCAAAGGTTGAACCAATGGCAATAGCTAAGAAAAAATGACTGAAAACACGTTTTATTGTTAATTTCATACTGCTATTGCCTCCAATTCAGCAAATGATTTAAGACCCGATTAATCTAATAGTGATTTAACATAGCTTGTGATTTGTTCATTTTGACTATTCTCAAATAAACAAGCCTGAAAACGTTCACCAGTAACAGCAGTTTTCACAAGACTTTGGTCAATGCTTTTAAGCGTTTCCAAATAATCTTGTTTCAACATAGCCGCTTTTACTTCTGACAAAATAGCAGCATTTGCCACTTGAGGGGCTTTTCTCTCTATCGGGTAACCTTCCCCTCTTGTGCCTGTTAACGCTTTTTCAAACATATAGCGTACGTTCAGTTCAGCGCCCCAACCAAAGCCTTTAGCAAACGCCAAAGCGAGTGCATTTCCGTTATTAATTTGGTTGAATAAAAACGCATCTGACGGGTCAAAACAATATCCGCAATAAACCCCAGGATGTAAATTAAGTGACATCAATGCACCTTGCCCTGTACCGCACCCTGCAATAACAAAATCAACTGATTTTGAATTTAATAGAAGGCTAGCCATGATGCCTAAATGTATATAGGTTAAATGATGGTCATTCTCCCCATCCATACCCACATTAAACACCTGATGACCCAGTGGTTCTGCAACTGTATTTAACTCATTTAATACAGTTGGATTTTTACCCGCCTGACTGTTTTCCATTAATAATGCAACTTTCATTTATTTACCTTTTCATGTTAAAAAATATAACAAAACAACAACATCTTCCGAACTTAAGCTACTACTCATTTGATATTAGCTCAAACCAACATAATTTTTAAAAGCCGAAGTCATGAGTTTAAACAATTGGCAATTAACGCCAACCATAGCAGTTAAGCATCATTGATTAACTTTACTTGAAGTTAACAGAGATCAAATCAAGCTCAAACGTTTACACAACCTGCAATATAATGACTCATTTTGATTGATAATGAAATGTTAATGTTGTAATTTAGTTAAAAATAGTAAGAAAAACTACTTAGAATGATGCTTTTTCATGATCCAATGGCTTTTTACTAATTGAACAATGTGAGTGACAAGAACATTTTCCGTTAGCTTAAATGATAAGTGGACCAGTTAGCTATTGCTGGGTTGATAACTAAATTCGAAAATATTTTTATGTAAGCAACATATTAAATAGCGGATAACAAAGAGATAAATATGAAGCATCCAAAAACCTTTACATCACTAATAATCTGTATTGTTTTAGCAAAGATAAGCTTTACCGTTTACTCAAAGCCAACTACCAATATTATTGAACCCCAAACTCAGGCGATTGATTGGGTTTGGTCAGGGCAAAGAGTGTGGTTTGATTTTATCAGTCAAGGCAATTATCAGCTCGTTGCTTACTTTGACGCGTCTAGGCAAATGAGCGTAGCGGTAAGACAAATAGGCGATATAAATGGTGGGCCTTGGATATATCACAAGCTTCCAAGCTTTTTGGGCTGGGATGCGCACAACAGTATTACTGCCGCCTTTGATGAAAAAGGGCACATTCATATTGTGGGTAATTTGCATGCTAACCCGCTGATTTATTTCAGGTCTTCCTCGCCTTATGATCCAAGAACACTAAAGCAAGTGGATGTAATGATATCAAAATCGACCGAACAGCAAATGACTTACCCTAAATTCTTTCAGGGCTTCAATAACCAGTTATTTTTTAAATATCGGTTAGGCACCAGTAATAAAGGAAAGTGGTATTACATTAGTTGGAACAATGTCCTATCAAAGTGGGAAAATGTTCATAAAAATAGTGTACTAGACGGCGAAGATGTGAGAAGCGTCTATCCTTTTGGCCCAGTATTTGGCCCTGACGGTTATGCGCACATAACGTATGTATGGAGAGAAACACCCATAGCATCTAGTAATCACGATTTGTCCTATGCAAAAAGCCAAGATTTAATAAATTGGAAATCGGCAAACGGTGAACCCATAGATTTACCTATCAAGTTAGATAATGGTGAAATTATTGACCCTATTCCTATGCATGGAGGCCTCTTAAACGGCAGAACGCCCATAGGGTTTGATTCTGAAAAACGCGTATTAGTAACTTACCAAAAATACGATAAAAACGGCAATACACAAGTATATTTAAAACGATATGAAAGTAATGGTTGGGTTGAAGCTAAAATATCAAACTGGGCAGATTCACGTGTAGATTTAGATAAAAGCGGGGCACTTAAATTACCCATTGTTACCAATAAACCCGCCTTTTTTAATAATGATAATAACATTGTAGTGCCTGCACAATTTAATGGAGATGATTGGGAATGGGTACTCGACCACAAATCGCTTGAAGTATTATCAAGTCGAACATTCAAAAGTAACTTACCATCAAGCATCACAAAATATGATTTAGATAACGGTATTCCACTTCGAGTGATATCGCTTAGAGATGAACAAACCACCCCTTCTACCCGGTATTATATTAGTTGGGAAGCGATGCATCCGAATAGGGATCAAGCAAGAGAAAGCATCCCACTACCTTCAACATTAAGAGTTCACAGAATAGACAACTGAGATACATGCTAGTTGTATCGATATTCAGCACAGATTAAATAACAACTAACAAGCTTGTTTGACAGAGGAAATAAATAGAATGAAATTCAAAGTCTTTATATTGTTACTCATGATGAGTGCCTCTAATTTGTCACATTCCGTTCAATGGAATGCCGAATGGATATGGGCAAAACAGCGAGTCGGTGAACCTAACACATGGTTAGCGACTAGAAAAACCGTTGACTTACAATCGGTTGACCAGAAAGTGACGGCACATATTAGTGCTGATACAAAATATTGGCTTTGGATTAACGGTGAACTTGTTGTTTTTGAGGGGGGTTATACTGGCGGACCAAGCCCCGTAAAAGCATCTGCGAGGGTAGATAATTATCCTGTGGCGTCGAACAAATATTATGATTCAGTTGATATTGCTCCCTATTTGAAAAAAGGTGAAAATACAATAGCTGCCTTGGTATGGTATTACGGGCACAATGGTGAAAAAGGCGCACATATTTCAGCAAAGAAAGCAGGGTTTATTTTTCAAGCAAAGACCCAGAAAGTTAACATAAAAACTGACAAAACTTGGAAAGTAAAACAACACAAAGCCTATCAACAAGACATTAAGAAAGCGCCACCATATCGAATTGCCGCGTGGAGCATCAAATATGACGCAAGACAGGATATGCAAGACTGGAGCAATGAAGCGTGGTATCTGCCTGGTTTTAATGACAAAGAGTGGGACAATGCCACTAGCATGCATCGACCACCTCGTGCGCCGTTTTTTGACCTGTATCCAAGCGAAATCCCTATTCTTACTAATTATGGCCTAAGTAATTGCATTAATTATCCCAAAGATAGTTTCCCATTTGAGAGTGATGGCAAGCCAATTAAATGTGTGTTGGATTTCAATAAAAACGTCACACCTTATTTTGATATTGAAGCGGAGCAAGGCTTAAATGTGCATATAGATTCAAACATGCGCTTAAATACGATTGAAACGAACTACATCACCAAAGCGGGTAGACAACAATTTGAATCCTACTCTTGGTTTAACGCGCGTTACATCGTCTTTGATATTCCTAAAGGCGTAAAAATACATGCACTTAAATATCGTTGGACAGGCGTGGGTAGTACTCCTGGTCACTTTGAATCAGATGACTCTTGGTATACACGCATATGGCAAATGGCTGAAAATACGCTTTATATTTGTGCCCGCGACAACTTCATGGATACACCTGATAGAGAGAGAGGGTTGTGGATAGGAGATGTAGCAGACCAAGCTAGCTATCTTTTTTACTCCATGGATCAAGCAGGTCGAGACTTATTGAAAAAATCAATAAATGTTACCTTAGCATTTAGTGACAAAGAGTCTGGTATATTTGCTGGATTAGGGCCAGGCCGATTCAGAGAGCTACCTGCTCAGAGCTTACAGTTTATTGAACAAGGAATTTGGCACTATTACTACAATACAGGAGATACTGATACGCTCGCTTATGCTTATCCATATGTTCACCGTTATTTAGAATTATGGCATATGAAAAATAATGGTTTAGCGACTTTTAGAGGGGGAGACTGGAAATGGACAGATTGGGGGCCGCAAGAGACAATCGACTATGACGTGATACAAAACGCCCTATATTACAGTGCACTTGTAGCGGCGCGAAAAATGGCACTTGAACTAAATGATAGTACTAATATGAGTTTTTATAATAGCCGAATTGCGTCTATTAAGGCGTCTTTTCAAAATGAGTATTGGCAAGATGGCTTTTTTAGCAGTAACGCAGCTAAATTCAAAGACGATCGAGGTAATGCATTGGCCATCATTTTTGGGCTAGCACATCAAACTCAGTATCGAGATATTATCAACAATGTGCTTATTCCAAACCATTTTGCCAGCCCACATTTCGAATGGATGGTATATAACGCCATGGCAATGGGTGAAGGCTATGAAGCACTGCTAGACAGAATGAAAAAAAGGTATAGCAAACAAGTTGACAACCTTAATCTTTCAACGCTTGCGGAGTATTTACCTACTGGTGGAACAGAAAATCACGCATGGAATGCTCCAAGTACGGTTTTGAGTAAATATATCGCCGGTATATCCCCTACTGATGTAGCATGGAAAAGTTTTGAAGTACTACCAAATATGGCGCATATGAAACATATAAAACAGTTAGTGCCATCTATACAAGGCGATATTGAATTTAAGATTACTCGCGCTAAAAATGATATAAAAATGCAATTGAACGTCCCAGAAGGCGTCAGTGCAATTGTTGGTGTACCAAAACAATATTTTAACGTTAGTACGGTAAAAATTAATGGAAAGCGCGTTTGGCGTAAAGGCGACTTTAAAGATATAAATGATAACATTCGCTGGCATTCAGAAGATAAAAAGTATTTAAAGTTTCAGTTGTATGCTGGTGACTATCAACTACTAGCACAGGACTAATTAAAGCATGTTTGTATAGTTTTGAATGCAAATAGTAAAGAATATGTAAAGTTGGAAAACTCTTCGTCGATACGCTTTATGATGCGCTAACAAGTGCAAACATAGAGTCCTGTTATATGAAGTCAACGCTCTCCAATATTTTCTTATTAATCATGCTTACACTATCACTGGTTGGATGTGGAGGGGGTTCTAGTGATGAAACGACAACCGATACCGCCCCACCACCAATTACGCCACCTGTTACCCCTACTCCTCCAACAACACCGCCTATAAATGAAACAAACGACAAACCAAATATTTTGTTTATTATTTCTGATGATCAAGGTTTAGACTCGTCAGCTCAATATGACTATTCAAATGATTTACCCATAACCCCCAATTTAGACGATTTAGCCAACGCAGGTTTGGTGTTTGATAATGTTTGGGCAAGCCCATCATGCACGACAACTAGAGCCGCGATTATTACCGGCAAATATGGTATTAACAGTGGCGTCACTTATACGCCAGCTGTGCTAACTGACGAGCATGAATTAATACAAACACACATACAAGATTTAAATGAAAATTATCAAACCGCAGTTATAGGTAAGTGGCATTTAGGAGGAGGAAACCCCTCACCTGATCATCCTAACCAGTTAGGATTGTCGTATTATGCCGGTAATTTAAGCAATATAAGCGATTACTATAATTGGGAATTAACAGTAAATGGTGAAAATGAGCAAAGTAGCGAATATCACACAACTAAATTAACCAACATAGCGATTGATTGGATCAATCAACAAACTACCCCTTGGTTTACCTGGCTCGCTTATTCAGCACCTCATTCTCCTTTTCATGTTCCACCTCAAAATCTACATTCAAGAACATTATCTGGTACGGATGAAGACATTAACCAAAATACACGACAATATTACTTAAGTGCAATAGAAGCCATGGATGCAGAGATTGGAAGGTTATTATCCAGTATCGATTCAGAAGTACTTAACAATACGATTATCATATACATGGGCGACAATGGTACTCCCCGTCGCATAATAGACACCAGCGTATTTGAAAGAAATCACGCTAAAGGTACTCTTTATCAAGGCGGTATTAGCGTACCATTTTTTGTTTCAGGCAAAGGGGTTGAAAGAATAGGTGAGCGAGAAAACGCATTAATTGCAGCAACCGATATTTTTGCAACTATTGCTCAAATTGCAGGCAGTGACACAACAGACATCTATGATAGTACAAGCTTCATAGAGACCTTTACTTCTGAGAATTTTCAATCAAACGAAATAATAGCCACATCATTTGAATCTGCGAGCACGACAGGTGTGGCAATTAGAAGTGATGACTTTAAAGTTATTAAGTTTATTGATAATACTGTTGAAGCTTATGATATTAGCGGAAATTTTTCAGAGACAATAGACTTATCAAATGAGGATGAATTCTCAGCAACAATTAATGAACTAATAGACTTTTCTGTACAAGAAGGATTATCTGAAAGTAACATTATTAATATCACCAACGTCATTTTAGACAATACTAACGCTAACTGCGAAGCCTATATGGCTCAGTACATGAGCAATGCGAATGACATAGCTAGAGACTTGTTATTTGTTGGAGATTTACAAATAAGTGTTGAAAACGATAAGTGTATATTTAGTACAAATGCCATTCCAAATCACGACTTTAATGATGGTGGAAATCGTTTTCCTAATAATGTAAGTGAGCAAAGTGATAGGTATGAAATTACCGTAACTCCTCAGTTTGCAACTGATACCACGCCTTTAACACTAAGGATAGATAATGCGATTATGCTTAATGGCGTAAAAGTCGATTTGCTAGCTGCCGGATGTTTTGGCATCGCTAATGGAAAAACGGGATGTAACGATATCAACACTCCTTGGCGCTATGATCCGATGCACTTGCCGAATGGCTTCAACGTTGATAGTCATAATGCGCACTCACAAGCTGACGGCACATATCATTATCATGGTTCTCCATTGGCTTTGTTTGCACAAGACCCATCAAAAGTGTCACCTGTAGTTGGTTTTGCTGCAGATGGATTTCCAATATACGGGTCTTACATTGAAATTAATGGTGTTATTCGTAAAGCAACATCGAGTTATCGACTAAAACAAGGACTGCGCCCAAGTGATAATGGGCAACCTGGTGGAACTTATGATGGCTCTTTTAGAGATGATTATGAATATATAGAGGGATTAGGAGATTTAGATGAATGCAATGGTCTAGTCGTTAATAATAGTTATGCATATTACATAACGGATGGATTCCCATATATTATAGGGTGCTTCAAGGGAACAGTTGACGATAGCTTTCTAAAATAACTTAGCAATCAACACATACAACAATCTGTAGGTTGTTTATAAACCATATCATGTTTCCATAAAACTAAACTACTTGACCTTAATCCAGTTTTTTAGCATAGAAGAGGAACTAAGAGTCGCTACATCAAGTTTTGAAAATACCTGGCACTTTCATAGTCTGAGGCTTTTTGTGATAACTGCATGCCAAGTTGTACTAGTTGTTGACGATTACTATATCGATTAACTAGCTTTCTTAGCTCACGTATTGCTTTTTGGGTACTTTGAACATCATCTACTAACAAAATATATATGTAAGCATATTGTGGGTTAGTAGGCTCTAAATTAACGGCCTTACTTATTGATTTTAATGCCTCTTGTTTTTCCTGATTGCGCACTTGAAACATGGCAAAGCTATATCGCAGTATACCGGCAGTTGGATTAGCCTCAATACCCGATTGAAGAACATTTGCTTCTTTTTTAGTTTGCCCAGTATTCTTATAATAGTCTGATAAATTTATGTAATTGGGAGCAAAATAAGGATCGACTTCGATGCCAGCTAACAATGCATTTACAGCATCATCATATTTTTGCGTACGTGCATGTACCAAACTCTGATTTAAGTTTCCCTCTCCTCTCCAACGATTAATATCATTTGCTTCTAATAATTCGTTAAAGGCGGCTTTAAATGATGGCGTATGTATATTTTGACCAACTAGTTGATTGGCAGCAGCTACGCGTATGGCTCTATATTTATCTTTAAGCAAAGGCGATAGAACATCAGAGAGTTGGTTTACAGGTAAAATATAAGCAATTTGCGCAAAGGCAAGTCTAATCAGATTTTCTTCGCTGATAGCAAGTGTTTTAGCATATTGTAAAGGTAACTCTCGTGTAGAGTTAGGTAATAGCATGATGGCACTTGCGCGTTTTATTTCATTTAAACTTTTATCGTTAATTAGCTCTATATGTTTTGCTAATGGCAAATAATAGTCAGCCAGCAATTGCATAAATAATTGTTCGCCTTTAGACAAATTTTTGGCTTCGCCATGTAGCTTTTTCAATGAATC
The DNA here is from genome assembly GCA_002338515.1 of Glaciecola sp. UBA1851. Lineage (GTDB taxonomy): Bacteria > Pseudomonadota > Gammaproteobacteria > Enterobacterales > Alteromonadaceae > Glaciecola. The sequence continues at coordinate 22,821 of DDIL01000135.1, forward strand.
AGCAGCCCATTTATCTGATTTATCATCATGACATTGCTGACAAGCGTGAGGTGTGTCGTATTTAATGGATAAATGCGGGCGCGGGATTTTAAAGCTGTGATCTCGTCGATCATCCACGCCCATGTAGGTTGTTTCTGGCATATGGCAATTAACACACTGACTGCCTAGGCTTGTTAGTTCATGACCAGTGTGTGATGGAGTTTGATATTCCTGAGGACTGTGACATTGTAAGCATAAACCATTTGTTTGTGTTTTTACTTTTGCTGTATGGGGATCATGACAATCTAGACAATTAACACCGGCCGCATACATTTTGCTTTGTAAGAATGAACCATATACGTACACTTCTTCTTTGATTTGTCCATCGGCGTAATATAATGGTTGAGACAATAATGAAGGAGTAAATTGATCAAGAAAAGCATCATTTGCGCGAAAGCCATCAGTTATAGGTGCTCTTAATGCATGGCAAGCAAAACAACTTTCCATGAACTCATTATTTCGAGGAGGCCCTTTCCAAGACGCGACTTTCTGGTCTTTTGTCCGCATCCACATACCAATTTCTTGAACTTTATCTTCACTAATACCTGGAAGTTTGTTACTTGCTTTGTCTTGAACATGATTTGATGAAATTATATGACACGATTTACAGCCTACATTTATCTCATCATATGTAGTTTCAAAGCGATTTTGTTCAACGCTGTAGTTTCTTTCTAAGTTGCTAGAATGGCAATCTGCACACATACCATTCCAGTTTTGTAAGGGTTGCTTCCAATGTAAGCGATCGTTTTGCTTAATATCTTCATTTTCATAAATGGGGTACCAACGCTGACCCCCTTCAGTCTTTTCTCTGGAATCCCATGCGAAAGGAAATACCTGATAAGCGCCGGGTTTGGTTTCTATCAAATACTGCTGTAATGGGTAATGGCCAAAGGTATAGTCAACTTTATATTCACTAACATCGCCGTCTTCATTCATTTCAATAAATAGGCCATCATCTGTCGTGAAAAAGCGTGCTTTTTGACTATAATGATTCACTACAACGTCATTAAAATCTCCAAGCACATTGTTTTTGTTTGCTAACCCCATTGCCTTTGCATGATCAGACGTTTGCCAATTATTAACTGCCTGTGTATGACAAGAAATACAATCATTGTATGGTTCAGCACAAGCGTAATTACTCAACATACCTAAAATACAAAACAACAAAACCGGCAGGTTACGATACATTATTGATAAAATCCTTTATTCGACTTCATGCAACAGCATAACACTAGGTGAAGAAATAATAACATGCGCTCTGTCTCTATTAGCAGGTTGACTAAACCATGACAAATAATAAGATTCACCATTTGGACCTTGGTCACCCTTACCTTTAAACACATGTTGCTCAAGCGGTAAAGGTGTGGATTGCTGTATTAATTTATTAGAATTTTGACTAATGTTATTAATAGCAGGTGGATACAAATCTGTATCAGCTATTTCCAACGTATTGAGGGTATCTCTGTCTAACACAAACTGCATAATAGTATCTTGCTTTCTAACTGTAACACCTATTCTATTTTCGTCTAACACTATTGGAGCATAAGGCTTGACTTGGAATCTCCCTAGGGATCCATGGCCTGAAAAATCCCACCGAAAATCATTCCATTCACTTATTTGTTTGCTAACCCAAGAGCCATTTTCCTTACGCACCACATACATCTGAGTGTTACCTTCACTGTCATACCTATGGTAGGAGACAATTGGCTGCTCATTTTGGTCAAAGCCAATTTTCACATTACCGTTTATCATTCCACCAAATGGCGGAACAGGCGCAATCACTTCTGTTTTATTTAATCTAATAGGCAGGTTTAGGGCGTTTCCATTAGAGTCAGTCCAATTAACTAAATCAGGGCTTTTAGCATAAGACAAACTATGATTGGTAGCAGCATTTGGCGTATTTCTCCATACCCATATTAAGTGAAAGTTTCCATCAGGGCCTTTTACGGGCCCCTCAAAGTAACCACTCATTTTACCTTCACCATCTAAAAATTGGTTACTATGTAATCTTGCCCATGTTTTGGTATCAGTATCATATATATTATAAATTTCATTCCCGTTACCGCTGCCACCGTCGCGATAAGTCACAATCAATTCATTATTTTTATCTAACATAAATCTAGGGTAAGTCATACGCTGTTCTACCGCTTTATCCACCATAACAGGCACTCTTCTTAACGATCTGACTTGATAAGGTTCTTCACTTCTGAAATATTCTATTGGATCAGCATGCAAATTTCCCATTACGTGCAAATGCCCTTTTTTATCTAATTCCATAGTGACATAGTTATGGCTATCCCAACCTAAAAAGCTATCTACTTTATAATATCGCCAAGGTCTCCCTAATTCTCTATGGGCTACCGCCATTTGTCTATTCGCATCGAAATAGGCCACAAATTGGTGTTTGCCACGCGTTAATAAATAGGGCTTTATTCTGTGCGATGACCATACTGTGTCAATTGCTAGCGACTTATTTATTTCGTTATTTTCAGCAGTGACGCGTTCAGCCGTAGTTTCCCTAGCATTTGATTTATCAACGGTATTAACGCATGCAGTAGTAAAAACAGCGACACTAAACAGTATACCTAGGTTAAGTAATAATTTATTTTTCATCATTATAGTCTTATTAATTTAAATGGTTGATGCTCGCCGTTGTTAAGCCAAGCTTTGGCGTATTCTATTTTTAAAAAATGGCAAAAGAACACATAAAAAAAGCTTGATGATTTAAGAAGTTCACTTCTTAAACCATCAAGCTATCATTAAACTACATTTGATTTTTCGCTAGTTACTTTATTAGTAATCACAAAACATTGTGTGAAAAATGAACTACCATTTTAAGATACTACTCTTATAGAGTTAAGCGTATTGATAACTTCAAGTGAATATAGATTCACATAAACCGAAGATGTCAACAATCAAATTTAATCATATGCAATCAAAAGTGTACTCAGTAATACTTAAAATGCAACAGTTTGTTAATTAAATGTTTCTATTCTTCAACTATACGAATAGTTCCAGCAGTAATATCTTGAAGAATACCTTGCCAATTTGACGTATCCCAATTAGCAAACTGTCCTAAACTAATTGCTTTTCTCAGGTTATCAATAGTGGATTTAATATCTCTATTTTCACCTGTTTTAGTACTAAGCGCTAATAAATAAAAATATTCAGGATTTTTTGATTGAGAAGCGGCTAGACTTTCAAGATACTTTTTTGCCTTAGATAAATTAACTAGCCCTTTATCTTGAGCATTAATTAAAATATCAGTTGCTCTTATCTTTGCGGCCGCATCACCTTTTGAAGATGCAGATTCATACCAATAAAGAGCTTTTCGCTCATCAAATTCTACCCAAGGGCTATCTTGCAAAATTTTTGCGAGCCGATACTCTGCTCTTGCTAACCCATAACGACTAGCTTGCGAAATCCATTTGATCGCTTCTTCAATATTGGTTTGTTCTCTATATAGCTTGAGTCCATATTCATACATAGCAGGTGAATGGCCTAGTTCAGATAGTGACAATAGAATTCGTTCTGCTTCATTTTCCTCTTGAGTTATCCAAGGAAAGTTGAGCATTAACATGGCAAGGTTAAACCTATCATTGAGTGTGTCACCACTTTTGTATTTCCTCAGTTGCTTAAGGATTTTACTGTACATCTGCTCATTTTCTTCAACCATTGTAAATCGACTATAAGCCGCTGCACCTAAATAAGTTCTACTAACAAAATTAACCGGTTTACTATCAAACTCAGGGCCTTTTATTGGAAACAATACATATTCATCTAAAAGGGACTTGTGCAAGCCAAATTTCTGAACATCTCTTGGATATCTTACACTTCCGTCTTTATGCACTTCATGATCAATAATTAAAAAAGGAGTTTTGGGTGGGGTCATCATTAACTCTAGAGAGCTATCTTCATCCTCGTCAGAAAAACTATCACTGTTAAAATCAGAATATAAATCATCCATATCAATATCTTCTGGGTGATAGACTGTTTCTAGCTTTTCATCCCCTTCAAAGGTAACGAATGAATTAAGGTTCTGTTCAACAACTACTGGAAATAGACGTTTATTTATCACGTCGATACCGTGTTCCTTTCTATGATCCTCTAAAATTTTAAGTACATTGTTTTGGGTTTCAACAGGCAGTGGAGACAATATATTCTGTATAACCTCTTTAGAATTATGAAAATCTTGTTCAGCAGCCAAATAAAAGTACAGCATGGCATTTAAAGAATCTTTTTCAGCCCCCAGTCCTTTATGGTACATATTAGCTAGTTGATAATAGGCATGAGGGTTGCCATGCTTAGCAATAGTTAAATACGCATTTTTTGCTTCCTCAAAATTTCCTTCTTTATACAGCCTATCAGCCAAAAAAACGCTACTTGATAAAGCTGTAAAGCTAAGTAATGATAGAATAAATACCAAGATATAGGCATGAACATTTTGGATAAACATGGAAAAACCTTACTTTAAAAGTGTGCAACTAATGTCAATATTAATCAAAACTAACCCGCTAGTCTGTCAAGGTTGTGTAAATTAACAATATAATAGAAAACGACGTATCATTTTTTTACCATTGCATTTTCAGTCTTGTTGTTAAAGTAGGTATTTCCGCGATAATATGACTTTGGAGACCACTCAGCATTTTCTTTAGGCAAGTGTGTTATCAATTTTATTTTTACTTGATTGTATTCAGGGCTTTTAGCTAAATTTTCCCATTCATTCGGATCTTTGCTATGATCATATAATTCCTCGGCGCCATTCTCATATCTAATGTATCTATATCGTTCGGTTTTTACAGAATGGTTGTTGGGACCATAGGTCGTAACTGCTGCATGTTGCCATTCAATATCATCCGCTTTTAATATCGGCACTAAATTACGCCCTTGATTTGATTTATTTTCTGGTAAACCACACATTTTAACTAGCGTGGGGTATAAATCGAGTAAACTAACGGGCTTTGACGTTTGCTGATTAGTTTTAAAGGATGAATCATTACGAGGCGGTTTTATAATAAGTGGAGTCCGGGTAGCGCGTTCCCAAAGTGTCATTTTTGCAAACTTTTCTTTCTCGCCAATATGATAGCCATGGTCTCCCCACAGCACTACTGCAGTGTTATTTGCATGAACACTTTTATCTAGCGCATCAAGGACGATACCAATACACGAATCGACAAAAGACACGCTGGCTAAATAACTTTGTACTATATTTTTGTATTCGTTATTTTTAATCGCCCACTCGGTAGTCGGCATCATAGGATGACTGGTTATTTGTTTTGCAATATCAGGAACATCATTTAAATCATTTGGTAAATAAGGAGGTAATGTAACTGAGTCTATAGGATGCATGTCAAACCATTTTTGTGGCACATACCAAGGTGCATGAGGCCGCAAAAACCCGCAAGCAATAAAGAATGGTTTATCATGGTGTTCGTTCAGTTTTTTTGCTGTCCATTTAGCTGCGTCATAGTCAGGCATTTGTTTATCTTGTGCCGGAAACGCTCCCCAATCTGTATTTGTTCTAGGATCATCCCATTTAAAATTTTTCTTAGCATGTGGACCAAACCCTTTGACGCGACCACCGTTATCATCAAAGCTGTTTTTCGCTATATTTTGATGAAAAACTTTTCCTATCGCAGCGGTGTAATAGCCGTGTTCCCGAAAGTATTCACTTAAAAATATTGATTGAGCAGCTTTATCATTTGCCCGTTTAATATCCTCATCTTTGATATGACCATATATACCGGTTGAAGATGGCATTAAACCCGTCATTACACTTGCTCTTGATGGTCCACATATAGGGGCAGGAGCATGCGCATTAGTAAAAAGTGTACCCGCTTTCGCTAACCTATCAATATTAGGAGTTTTGGCGTTCGGATGGCCTTTCATCGCACCTATCCAATCATTTAAATCATCAACTATTAACATCAAAACGTTAGGATGTGTCTTTTTAATCTCTTCAAGCCAAGTGAACTGACAAGCCGAAGTTGCCAATGCGCCAGCCGCACCAAGCAGAAAATGACGTCTTTTCATAATTCATCCATATTGTTATTTGTTAAATTTCATTTATAATCATGTTAATTCATTTTCAATCATTATTGAAACTATTTTACCTACAAGAGTATATATGCTTAATAACAATGCACCGAATGGCATGATAAATATCGCCAAAAGTCTTTTTTTAATGACGATTTTAAGCTTGCCGGTCATTAGCCAAGCAGACTTACCAAATAGTGTAAAAGTGTTAGAACAAATGGAACAAGTTGCCAATTGGCAAGTACCTCGCATAGATGATTTATCCTATTTAGACTATAAACGTGGCGAATCACTCGAACAAGGAAGGTGGGTTCAAGGCGCTTTTTATATAGGTTTAACAGAGTTAGCTGAACGTTCAAACAACCCTTTTTATAAGAATTGGATTAACTTTAAAGTCAACCAATTGAATTGGCAGTTGGGTAAAATACATTATTTTGGTGATGACCAACTAATTGCTCAAACCTATCTTTGGTACTATTTTAAGCAACAAAAAAATGAACAGTTTTTACAGCCCACAATTGATGCGTTTGATAAAATCATACAAGCAAACTCTGACGTTTCACTCGAATTTACAAAAGAAAAAAATAAAGAAGGACTTAATCCGTGTCAAAAACGATGGTGTTGGGCTGATGCACTTTTCATGGCTCCTGCAACTTGGTTTGGCATGAGTCAAGCAACAGGCGATCAAAAGTACTCAGATTATGCTCATAAAGAAGTACAAGCGACCGTCAACTACCTGTTCGATCCTCAATATCAACTTTTATACAGAGATAGCCGTTTTATCAATCAAAAGGACGAATTTGGGAATCAAGTGTTTTGGTCTCGTGGCAGTGGTTGGGTGTTTGCCGGTTTAGCAAGAATAATGGAATATATTCCTAAATCAGATCCCAAGCGTATCTACTACGAAACCTTATTTTTAAAAATGGCTGCCAAACTTAAATCACTACAAAAACAAGATGGAACATGGGCCATGTCACTTTTGGCAAAAGAAAGCATGCCTCAACCAGAAACAAGTGGTACCGCTTTTTTTACCTACGGTTTTGCATGGGGTATTAATCAAGGTTTACTTGATAAAAACGAGTACTTGCCTCATGTTAGCCTAGCATGGGAAGCACTTAACAATGCAGTTCACACTAATGGAAAACTCGGTTGGGTACAACAAATTGGCGCCGCGCCAGGTAATGTGAGCTATGAAGATTCACAAATTTATGCGGTTGGTGCTTATTTGTTGGCCGGAGCAGAGATTTTCGATTTACAAAATAACAGCACACTTAAATAATAGAATTTAGGTGTTTAAAAGGAAAATAATAATGATTCACTCTAATGTCAGCAAGACAAAATTATTACTGTGTTCAATGTTTAGCGTGCTAGCCATAACCGCTTGCTCAATGCAAACAACTCAGTTAGAAGAAGATACAACTAAAGCAATCACTGAGCAAAATAAGGTAATGGCTTATGCTCGATTTGTACCAGAAAGAAATGACGATTTTGCTTGGGAAAATGACAAAGTTGCATTCAGAGTATATGGACCTGCTGCTCCGCTGAAGGGCCATTCAAATGGCGTAGATGCTTGGTTTAAAAAGGTAGATTACTCAATCATTGACAAATGGTATGACAATCATTTGAACAAAGGGAAATCTTATCATGTTGACCATGGCGAAGGGTATGATGTTTACCATACAGGAATAAGTAGAGGTGTTGGAGGTTCTGCAATCTGGATTGATGGTAAACCACACGCTGCTCATAGTTTCAAAAGATATAACATTATTGAAAGTGGTGGTGATAGGGTTGAGTTTGAACTCATTTACGAATGGTTTACGCCTTTAGGAATTGTCAAAGAAGTAAAAACTATTTCTCTTGAAATGGGCAGTCAACTATATCAAGTAGATTCTATATTTACTTTAGATGAAGAATTAGCGTCTTTACCTATTGCAATTGGTATCGCAACGCATGATGGGAAAGCCGCTGTATTTGAAGACAAGGAAACCGGAAAAATAGCAGCGTGGGAAGTAATAAATGGTAAAGGTGTTGGCACAGGCGCAGTGATCGCTCCTAGTAGAGTAGAATCAATCAAACATATTGAAAGTGATGTAAAAGATGAAAGTCATATATGGTTAATCACTTCATCTAATGAACAAGGTAAGTTGTCTTATAAAGCGGGTTTTGCATGGGAAGGAGCAGGTGAAATAACTTCCACTCAACAATGGCTTGATTATTTAAATAGTCAAAATAAGCAATAGTTCGACGAGTATTTGTAGGTCTCTAAAATGCGCTCCAACGGCGGTTTAAGCAAATTAATAAGTATATGACGCGTTCATAGTGTTATGATTAATTTGCTTT
>DDIL01000135.1:31561-37130 GCA_002338515.1 Glaciecola sp. UBA1851
CCTTCATGCCACAAATACAATCGCTGAGACGCACCTTTTCTTATATTGAGCACAACCGCCGTAGTTTTTGCATCTTTTATTTCCCTTATTTGCATACTAGCCTTATTTTCTGAGAAGTAGACTTTTTCAAGTTGCCAATAGTTAATGTCGCCGGTAGGTTTTGATACACGTTTGGCAATGGCAAAATTAATTTTATTATTCGGTGTTTTATAGAGCATTGCTGCTTTGTCTACATTGTTAATCTTTCCTAATTTAATCAACTTTTGAAGACGTGGTACTTCGTTACCGTTTTTATCAAGTAGTATAGTATTTTCACTCCCTGGCATTGGGTGGCCATAAGTCCATTTACCGTCTTCATGTTTAGCCATTCGCCACTCTCTATAATCAGCTCCTCGTGCTTCATAAGCTAAAGCGAAATAATCATTTGTAGGTGTTAATGGTCGTGTACCAAAGCTTGTCTCTTTATTCTTCTGTGAATCATAAGCAAGTGTATGTTTGTTTGCTGAAGATAACGTTATTGGTAAGGTCAGTTTTTTACCTTCAACGTTATAAAAGGTATCGGTAGTTGTATCTAACTTCATATAGTAAGCATTAAGTCGATTATAATGCGTCCTATCGTGCTCTTCTTTAAAGTTACAAGCATGCCAAAGTGACGATATAGCTATTTCAGTATCCGAGACTTTTACAGGGTTTATATAGAAGGTATCCACTAAAATAGGATTATCTAATTGCACTGTTGGCCACGAAATAATCACAGGCTCATCAAAACGTTGTGAACCTTTTCTCATTGTGTAATACATCCAAGGTGATTTGTGCGTACCTGCCCTTGTAAAAAAATAAATATCGCCATTGGCCATTTTGTAGCTTTTTGTATAAGAAGCAAACGGAGTAATATCAAATACTTCCACAAATTCACTAGCATCATTTGGCCTAACGGAAACAACATGTTTCATTCTTCCGCCAGCATGAGGGGTATCGATTGATAGCGGGTTAAGTCCATCTTCCCTCTCCCCACCGTGGCCACCAAAAATAATATGGATATGTCCCATAGAATCTATTTCAATAATAGGACGTCCATGACTATCAAGTTTTCGATTCCCTTTAGAAAGGTCACTAGTTCCTGCTTTGAAAGGGCCTTTCCATGTGTTATTAATTAAATCATATTCAACCACATATGGGTCAGTTAAGTGCCCTTGGTATGCTATGTATAATTTATTGTTGGAGAACGCATGGTGTCCGGTATGAGAGTTTCCGTGGATATTTTCTGTAAAAAAACCATTGGGAAGTGATGGTAATTTACTTGGTATTTCAAATTTTGGTCCTAAATCCTCTTCAGGCAGATTATATATTTCAGTAAATGATTTATCCATTGTATAAGTATCATAAATCTCCTGAAACTCTGGGTATTGACCATACATGTATTGATCAAGTCTTAAGCGCCAATACTCTCTACTAAAACTTTTTTCATTCTGCATTGCTTCAAAAGTAGGGTCAGTATGAGAATACTTAATAATTAGTGCGTCACGTTTGCTTAAAAACTCCATTCTATCCAATGCAGCAATAGCATTAAATTGAAAACAAATCGCTAATATAGCGCTTAAAAAAATTGTTCTTATCATGGCTTTAATTAACCTTTAATATTTAAAATATAAAGCCACGCTATTAATATCCATACTTGGAAAAAACAATATGACTTGCGTGTTGTTCAGCAAAACCTTCAAACTTATGGCGTTGGCAAAAAGTGTAAAAATATTCAGACTGCCTTTATCAGCAGTTAAATTACACGTTCAAATCAAACCTAATGATTAATTTCGAGCAATAACCCAACAACTGATTAATAATGACTCGTTTTGACTGGTTGTGTCAAATGCTTTACATTTATGCACAATAATTTAAAAAATAGAGTAAAGGGTGATGAAATTTAATTTAAATATCATATTTAGCTTGTTAGCGTTTATTATCTTCAGTCATCCCCTTGATGCTAGCGCGATAATAAATAGTCATTCAGATGCAACTAGTCAATTACACTCGCATTCAAGTGTCGATTACTTTGCAAATAATGGCACGGGTAATTCGCTTGCAATAATTCAGCACCCAGCAGGCATTCATGTTAACGGCGTGACTTATGTAAGTTATCAAGGTACGAATACACATCCTTTTGTTGCCGCATATAATCATATCACCAACACTTGGCAAGGACCTTTTCAAGCTGGAACAAGTGATCTTGCTGAACTATTTATTGCAAAAAATAGAATTGATAGCCATGGCAAACCAACGATGTTGATAGATAATTTAGGATTTATACACATTTTTTATGGTGGACATGGAGCGGGCGCTAAATACGGAAAGAATTCACATGGTGGGGGGGGATTAGGACGCAATAAACACGCTGTTTCAAAAAAACCATATGACATTTCTGAATGGGAAGACTTAGATAACATTTCCGTTTTTGGGTCATATAATCAAGCAATTAAAATGGACAATGGTGATATTTACTTGGTTTACAGACATGGCGCTCATCGAAGTGATTGGGTGTATCAAAAATCAAGCGATCACGGTCGAACGTTTGAACCGGCCGTTCCATTTTTAAAACATAAACTAAGAGAAGATATAAAGGCTACCGATAGTTGGTATGTATGGGCAAGCAAAGGCAAAGGGAATGATATAATTTTTTCTTACGATTATCATGTTTGCTGGCTACGAGGAGAAGGACCCAAAGGTTTAGGCCATGTTACCCAACGACACGATTTATATTATATGGCGCTTGATACTAAAACTAATACATTTCGTAATGTTTATAATGAAGCGCTGACAGCTCCTATTACTAAAGAAGTTGCTGATCAAAAAACACTCGTTGCCCGCACTGGAGCAGATTGGACATTTAATGGTTCAGCGCTAGTCGATTCTCAAGGCCTTCCTCATCTATCAATCAATATTGGAAAGAATTTAGGCAGAAATACTGGCGGTCCAAAACAAACTAAATATTACTATTGGACAGGTAAAAAATGGCAAGATGGTCAAGCAGTGCATCCCCAATCAGTTATTGAAAATACCGATACTCGTGGAGATTTTACAGTAGATAGTAATACTTCAGAAGTACGCTTTTTACTTGCTTATCAAGACCATGGCGACGGTGTTGTTGCTAGTTTTGTCAGTAGTAACAAAGGAAAATCATTTACTTTAGAAAAGGAACTTATACGACGAAACAATGCAACATGGGCTACGTCCGCTCGCATTAAGAACGCCCATCCAGATGCACAAATAATCGTCGCAGAAAAACAACAAGACAAGTTCTGGCGAAATATATATTTGGTGGGCGAAAATGGCCCAATTACTAGACGAGAATCAGAAACAAGTTTTAAACAGTAACGTCCCCCAATCGGGATAACAATTAACGATAACTAGTGGATAATAATTAATATGGAAAAAATTGCGTTTGTCATGACCCTGTTGCCAGGCCAAAAACAAGAGTATAAAAAAAGACACGATGAAATATGGCCGGAACTGGTCGCTGCTTTAAAAAGTGCAGGTGTTTCAGATTACTCTATATTTTATGAAGAGAAATCAAATAGTCTATTTGCTGTGTTAAAAAGAAGTGATGATCACAAAATGGACGAATTACCATTACAACCCATCGTAAAAAAATGGTGGAATTACATGTCAGATATTATGTTGACAAACGAAGATGATTCACCAGTCGTAAATGACCTAGAGAATGTATTCCATTTAGATTAAAATGCAAGTTCTAGATAGTACTTTTAATAAATACCAATTAGTAAAATAAAAAAGCCCCAACAGAACACACTAAACTGCCGGGGCATTTCTACACACAAACTTCTCATTCGTAATGATTTTACTTTTTTATACCCAAATCAATTATTTGCAAGTGCAATGGCATAGATGACCCTGACTTTTTCTCCATTAAGTAGTAGTAAACCTTTCCATCTAAAACGTGCACCACGCCATGATCGAACTGAGTACCACTCGTTTGTTCGTAAACTCGCTCAAATTCGTTAGTACCGCCAACTGCTTTTTCTATATAAGGAAACCCATTCTTTAAACCGATAATGTATATATTGTTACCAGAAGTGTAAATTTTACTAGCTCCTGCAAAATCAGATGTAGTAATAAATTTTTTAGAATCAGATGGCTTATAAGTGTGCAAATATACTTCTTGAAAATCTGAACGTTTCATATCTCTAGAACGCACCTTACTAATAAAATGCACGTCCCCTTTTGCAGTGACTGTCCAATCAAAATTTCCAACAATATGTACGGAGTTCGGTTCTTTATGCGTAATATAGTCGCCCGGCTCCATTATCTTGATTTCATCTGAATCAACAAGCGGCCAAGTCATGTTTTCGCCAAGGTGATTCTTCCATAGACCAACCCCATTTGGATCATCTGAATACGCGTAGTAAATACCATTCTGGTAGAGATACTTATCAGAGTTATCACCGGAACGCTGTTGAAAGCCTACTCGAAGTTTTCCATTTACGTACTTCATATTGCCATACAGTCCCCAGTTGTAATCGTTACCAATTGACTGTTGATTATTATGATTGAATTTTGTAAACGTCGTCCATTTTTCATTTTCATGATCATATCTATTAAACACATAGGCACCATTATTGTTACCACCTAATCTCATGTATAACAAAATAGTGCCGTCTGTATTAGTAAAAAACTTCGGATAAGTTAAACGTGCGAAATTATCTGCGTCGTTTAAATTACCTGTCATAGTTAAGTGCTTATAGTCATTTGGCCCTTGAGATATGTCACTTGTATCTTTAACAAACTTATCAATAGTAAAGTCGCTATCAGGCACATCTGCGGTATTTGCCACACTAAATGAATAACGGAAAAAGTCATCTTTAAACTTTCCCCCATGATTATTGTTATCGTATGCGTGTAAATCGTAAACCATATGAATTGTTCCGTTCATTGGGCTAATTGCTAATCCAATAGTATTGTGCGATTCACCTATATTAGGGTCGCCCCTAAACCCGGTATGCCTATGCGGAAACTCAATAGTGGCGATTGTTCCAGTATTTTTGTTATAGCGAGATAACATAACATGACGGTCAGTTTTACCGCCTCGGTACCAAGTCATAAACACATAGTCTTTATAAACTTTTACTGAATCTCCATGAGCGGATATGTTTCTGCCAAAGAAGTAGTCGTATGCGTCAGCGGAGTTATTTGCTTTGTTGAGGGTGCGATGGTTTAACTTTTTACCATCAAAATGTAAGCCTCTATCGGTAATTTTAATTTCGGTTTCTAATTTGACTTGTGCATTTGCACTAAAAACTAAACATGTAAAGGCGGCTGCTAAAGATTTTTTATTAAAAATATTTTTACATACTGAGAGGATTTGAAGTAATCGCACATTTTTCCTTAGAAGCATTTCTTTTTTCTGCAGCATTAATTCACATTCCCGTTTTATCAATATTATTTCGCGTAATAGTCTCAAGAACACAAACGCACTCATTGCGTCATTAAAGCATAATGGCGATTTTTAAATTTACAGATAACAAACATATTGTTACCACTATGTTAATGATTATAA
>DDIL01000019.1:0-15586 GCA_002338515.1 Glaciecola sp. UBA1851
GGAGATTACCGCCTACGCGGTAATGACAACTACTGAGTTTACCGCGTTCACGGCAATGACAAACTCTGAGATTACCGCGTGCGCGTCACTTACTTGTTGTCTTTATTTATTTTTAGCTCGTTAATTGCATCATTAAGGAACGGTTTATCTCGATGGCTAGCAAAGCTTCCTGGAAACAACACTCCTTTTAACTCAACTGTTTTATGATCAAAATCTTCCATTATTAACGCGAACCTATGATTGTTAGACAACCGAGTATTATCAATTAAAGGGAAGTTAAAAAAATCCATCGAAAAATTTGCTTTAGCTACAACTATTTGTTTGCTATTGACTTTGTTGTCTTCACATTCACCTTCATTTTCTTTTTTGACTTCATCTTCATTTTCTTTTTTGACTTCACCTTCATTTTCATTTTTGTCTTCACTTTCTTTTTCACATTCATCTACATTTTCTTTTCCGTCTTCATTTTCTTTTTGTGTTTTAAACGTTTCAAGAATTAACAGCTCTACATCAATTGTATGGTTTATTAAATCTGCATTACTGATTGTAATTTCGAATGAGCGAGCAACACCATCAAGGTTTAAATTATCTTTTGAATCAATTTCTTCTTGCGAATTCCAAAAGACATCATGGTTTGTGCCCGCTCCTTTTTCAATATTATTTATAACTATCTTGCACTCGGCAGCGCCATTAGTAATTTTTTTTTGTTCGACGCATTTTTCATCAATCTCCTTTAGATGTGCACTTATTTTAAATTCAAACCTGTCGGGCGTTTCACTGCCAGCAGAAATGGTAGACAATTGTCTACTTGCTACACGTTTCGCCAAGCTTCGTAAACGTTTTTGATAAGGTGCTGCAACAACCATCCAATTGTCAATTACATTAGCATTAGCCTTCAAAATATGCTCAATATCATTTGATAGCTCACTAAACAATGGGCCAATACTTAATGAATCACCGAAATTAAGGGCTAACATTTCTAATTTTAAAATTTTCTTTGATAGCTTATCTTTTATGTCTTCGCCTCTATATTTACTATCAATGTCAGAAACTAAATCACTAGATTGATTTGTAATAGTAATATCAGTAAAAAATCCGTTCATAATCTCCTTAAACATATCCTTTCTCAATGCACTTTCAGACTCTTCACGTCGACTTAAAAGCTCTGTATATAATCTTGAATTTTGTTCTTGAACAGAAAGTTCGGTTATCGTTTTTTGACCCCAATAACCCATAAGGGCAATAACCAATGGAATTAATATTGGGGAAATTATTTGCATTATTTTATGTAGATTAGCCAAAGTATTATTGATAATTACAGGCTCTTCTGTTGGAACATCTGGTACGTCAGATTGACTAGATTTATCTTTAGGTTGGTTTGCTGACACCGACTTAATTCCCCGTTTGGTTTTTAATGGTCGTTACGCTTGCCTTTTTTATTTCATATTGATATCGACTTCTTTACTGCCAGAACCTGAATTTACTTGCTTAATCACTTCGGTACCATTTACGTTAACAGAGCACCATACTACATCCTTCAATCCACGAACTCGATAGCGCCCAAAATTATTGGTTTTTGCCTCATGAGTAGTGCTACCACATTTGTATTGAACGGTAACACCTGATACAGGTTGATTATTTGAATTTCGCACAAACCCAGAGATGTTAGCGGCATGAATGGCAGTTGAAGTAAAAAGAAAAATCAATAAAAAGAAAATGCGTTTAATCATAAAGTGCTATCGCTCCGTTAGCTATAAAATAACTGAATGGGGCACACTAAAGATAAAATAAGTATACTCATAGGATAAGAGGCTATGAGACGGATTATCTGAAACCCTGTTGGTATTCCTTAAGGTAGTGTATTTATTTGGTAATGTCTACTTAAAGATGGTTAATTCAAACAGTCTATTTTTACTCTGTATTTTAATCCGTCGTTACTGATGTGAATTTTCCACTCCATTTCTTCAGCAATTCTTCTCACTAAATATTGCCCATGTCCCAAGCCTTTATGCTCTGGGCGTTGGTTAGTACTTTCTAAAGTATTTTCAAAAAATAATTGTTGTTCGTGCACATATATCAGCATGGTTTTAATATTGCCATGATAAAGCGCGTTGTTAACCAAGTTTTGAAATAACAACGCAATAAGGTGAGCATTTCCCGTTACTTGAAAATCCTCATCTACATCAAGATTTGCATCGAAAGATATATCAGGATACAACTGATATATATTCAACACGGTTCTCTCAATTATTGGAAGTACTCTTAATGAAGAAAAGTGAAGATTTTCTTGTCTAGCAAGCGCCAATAGTACTTCAACTGTATCTTCTAATTCTTTAGAAGCATTAGAAACGACTGATATTTCAGTATCGCTAAAGGTTTCTTTCTGTTCATTATTATTTTTGAAAGCCTTTTGTTTTAACGCAACCACGTTTTTGATAATAGTAATAGGGGTGCGTAGTTCATGACTTACATCACGCGTGAAATTTTGCTCTCGTTTTAACAACATTTGAACTTGAGAATATGAATACTCTAGTGCTTTTGATAATTCACCAATTTCATCTTTTCGTTCTCTTCCTGAAAACTTAACTGTTTCACTCTGTTTGTCATGTTCAGAAGAAATGTATTTGCCGGTTTTTGTTTTCTCTTCAACATCTGTTCTTAGTTGTTCAATTGGCTTTGATAACAGCTTCGACAAATACCAAGAACTTAGCAAACATAAAATTACTGCACCTATAGATGCGCTATATAGAAATAAGGCTTTTACTTGAGATAGATGTTGATTAGCCGATAGCTCTGTTAAATTCAAAAGTAAATAAACTTCTTCTTGATTATAGCTAAATTGACTAAACACATAAGCTTCGTGCTGTTTGTTAGTAAAAGAGCCTTGTTGGCGAAGATCAATTAAATTTTTATATTCAGACGAAAGAGAATTTGAAGAATTGAAAACTGAAATACTTTCATACAAAGGATGAAAATTAGACTGTTCGGCTAACGCTGTGGTTAATCTGGTTTGTTCAGCCATTAAAATAGTTTCAAACGCATTTTGTTCTGCAGTATCAATTAGCAACGTTGAAAGGCGAATAAAAAAGAAACAAATCACCATAGATAGACTAACAAAGGCAACTAACAAACGACTTTGTAGGCTATGAAACTTGATCATGGAATATCACCTTATTACCGAACATTTTGCATTGCTTTTTATCGCGAATCAAAAATCAAAGATTTAAAGATTTAAAGATAATTAGTATTGAGTTAAATCAGAGTGAAAGCAATAGTAGTAATTTTTAGATATAACCAATTTTACCATTTAACCAATCTAAAACTTATTTAAACAGGCTCTCGATATTACAATTGTCTAAAGTTAAAAATTAGAAAGTTAAAACTCTTAAAGAATTTAAAACAAAATAATTTAAGCGTTAAAAGTCAATATAAACTTAAACAATTAAGTTTTTGGTTAAAGTGAGTCTACTTTTATTTTATAATAAAAAACACAGAAAATACAATGATATAAAATATTTTATGATTGTTTTTAAATTTCAATATGATCGATAATCTTTAAGTTAAACAATTTATCTTAATTTCTTATTGAACGATTAAGTTAAATGTTGGATACTACTTAACATAGAATTTACATTAATTGCGAAACCTATAAAAATCAGTGCTTGTTACTTTAAGATAGAGTCTTCAATTTTAAATTAGCGTAATGCCGTTTATAGGTTCAAGAAAATTTAATTGAGAGTGTTTATGAAGTTAAGTCAAATTGACAGAAAATGGTGGAAAGAAGCTGTTGTTTACCAAATTTATCCACGCAGTTTTCAAGACACCAACGGCGATGGTGTGGGTGATTTGCCTGGTGTTATTCAAAGATTAGATTACATCAAAAGTTTAGGCGTAGATGTTATTTGGTTAAACCCGTGTTTTGAATCACCTAATGACGACAATGGTTACGACATTTCGGATTACCGCAAAATCATGCCGGAATTCGGCACCATGGACGATTTCGAAACACTTTTAGCAGGTGTGCATGAAAGAGGTATGAAGCTAGTAATGGACTTAGTGGTGAATCATTCTAGTGATGAGCATGAGTGGTTTAAACAATCGCGCTCTTCTCGTGATAACCCATACAGAGATTACTATCATTGGTGGCCTGCTGAAAAGGGCACACCTCCTAGGCGTTGGAGCTATTTCGATAAAGATGGTACAGCTTGGAAGTATGACGAGCCAACCGATGCTTATTACCTGCATTACTTTGCTGAAAAGCAGCCTGATTTAAACTGGGAAAACCCAAAGGTTCGTGAAGAAATTTATGACATGATGCATTTTTGGTTTAAGAAGGGCATTGACGGTTTTAGAATGGATGTCATTACTTTTATTTCTAAACATGACGGTTATCCAGAGTTTCCTGAAGAGTACCAAGGGCAAAACATGATAGATATGTATGCTCAAGGACCGCGTTTGCATGAGTATTTGCATGAAATGAATGAAAAGGTGTTAAGTCATTATGACATTATGACCGTTGCTGAAGGTCCAGGAACGCATACCGATAACGTGCTTAAATTGGTAGGTGATGATAGGAAAGAGCTGAATATGAACTATCATTTTGATCACCAATCCATTGGTGTCGGTGATCGCGGTATGGTGAATGAAGCATTCCAAGACTTAGTTCAGTTTAAGCAAGTTATGTCTGATTGGGATAAAGCATTAAGTCAAGATGGCTGGAATACTGTTTATTTTGGCAATCATGATTTTCCAAGAATGGTGAGTCGCTGGGCAAGTGACGCGCCTGAGTATCGTGCTACTGCTTCTAAAATGCTGACCACCTATTTATTAACTATGCGCGGTACACCTTATTACTACATGGGTGACGAGATCGGCATGTCTAATATTAAGTTTGAATCAATAGATGAATACGATGATATTATGACGAGAAATTGGTACAGCCTCACTCAACAAGAAGGTGGTGATACGCAGGCGTTACTAGACTCGCATAAAATCACTGGAAGAGACAATGCACGTACGCCAATTCAATGGGACAATACCAGTAATGCAGGATTCACAACAGGTAAGCCTTGGTTAACTATTAACCCTAATTATGCCGAAGTGAACGTTGCTGAACAACAAAATAGATCTGATTCTGAATTAAACTATTTTAGAAAACTTATGAAATTCCGTAAAAGCGAGTTAACGCTTATTTATGGTAGCTATAATCTGCTTTATTCTGAGCATACTCAGTTATATGCTTACACGCGTGAACTTGATGATAAAAAATTATTAGTTTTACTGAATTTCTCAAATCAGGTTGCTGAATGTGAAGCACCTGCAAGTATGCATTTAGGTAAGGTGTTAATTAACAACTGCGATGCGTTTTCTGTCAACGAAAACAGTATATCTTTAAAACCTTACCAAGCCGTTATTATTGAAGTGGGTCAATAAAAGAACTCAAGATACTTTTTAACGAAGAAAAATAAAGTACAATGCTTAAAAGGGATTGTACTTTTTCATTTATAAAACTATCCCTTTAATTAGATATTTTTAATAATACCAGTATTAGCGACAGAGAGTTTGATAAACATAATGCCAACACAAAGAAGACGGAACCTTACATTAAAAGATGTTGCTAGCGCACTAAAGACATCTACTGCAACTATATCTAATGCTTTTAATCGTCCCGATCAACTCTCGGTAGCTAAGCGTGAAAAAATACTTCTAGCGTGCAAAGAGTTGGGCTATGCAGGACCTAACAAAGCCGCGCAAATTTTAAGGAAAGGAAAGTCCAATATTATCGCGGTTGTGCTGGCCGATAGTATTGAGTATATGGTGACCGATCCTGTAGCTAGTAGTTTTATTAAGGGCGTTACGCAAATGCTGAAAGAGCATCAAAAGCATTTGTTGTTATACGCGGGCGATTCTGAATCAATAAGAGATGTTATTGACTTTGTAGATGGCTTCATTTGTTATGGAGCCCCTAGAAATAATAAATTGATTGAACAAATCAATGGGCAATACAAACCTGTTGTTACTGTTGATTTTAACTTGGGAAGCAATGTATCTGTTAACATTGACAACGATACAGCTTCATACGAAGTTGCTAAATTAGCATTAAAGCCTAATGATAGAGTAGCTATCATTGGTTTACGATTAATTGAAGCTAATCACACTTGCCGTATATACGATGCGCCTTTGATAGATGTAGAGCATTGTGTGACGCATCGGCGCTTAGAAGGTTACTTAAAAGCGGTAGATGAAGTCGGTTTGGTTGTTGAAACAGGCAGTATTTGGCATACCCCTGAGAATAACCATAAATATGCGCGACAAGCCGCGTTAGAAGTGCTTAATTCTAGGCCTCGCCCTAATGTAATTCTATGTATGAGTGACCTAATTGCGATTGAAGTATTGCATTGTGCACGAGAGCTAAAAATAGATGTGCCTAACGAGGTTAAAATCACAGGATTTGACGGTATAAGTGAATCTACACGTGTTCAGCCGCATATTACAACCGTTTATCAATCTAGTGTTGAAAAAGGCAGAAAGGCCGCCAAGCTCTTACTTAATGGTAGCGAAGAAAGCTGTATGTTAAGCCACAAATTACAAAAAGGCGGCACAATTTAGCACAAATTTATTGTGCTAAATATTGGTCGTGAGCAGTTAAGTGACCTAGTGGTTGCTGTTTAGTTCGTAATAAATTATGCATAGTTTTAAGCAAATCTTCATTGCTTGGAACCTTAGCAGCAGGGTGAAAATCAGTAGGTTTACTGCCTTGTCCCATCATTACCTGCAACCATGACGCATCTCTGAAAATATCATTATTATCATTAAAAATAGCGGCTGAATCAGCAAATATTGCCATTTTGTTTTTTAGTCTGTCAGGTATGTCCATATTACGCATGTAATTCCAAAAGTCTGAATCAGTGCGCTCGGTTAAATGATAATGCAATACAATAAAGTCTCGAATGGTTTCAAATTCTTGTTTAGATTCTGCGTTATAAGTATCAATTGTCGATTGAAATATTCCTTCATTCGGAAACATTTTGAGTAGCCTGACAATGCCTGATTGAATTAAGTGAATACTCGTCGATTCAAGTGGCTCTAAAAACCCACTGGCTAAACCAATAGAAATCACATTTTTATTCCATTGTTTGTCGGTTCTGCCGGTTGTAAATGAAATTTTTCTTGGTGTATCGAGTGCTTCAGAGTCTAGGTTGCCCATTAAAGTGGCCTCTGCTTCGTCATCAGACATGAAGTCATTGCTATACACAATACCATTCCCGTTTCTGTGCGTTAACGGTATGCGCCACTGCCAGCCTACATGATGAGCAATGCTACGTGTATAGGGAAGGGTGGTTTCAAAACGTTTAGTAGGGACAGCTAATGCACTATTGGCGGGTAATAAATGAGACCAATCTTCAAATTCTGTTCCTAGCGTTTGTTTAGTCAATAATCCTCTAAAGCCAGTGCAGTCTACAAATAAATCACCTTTAACTTTTGTTCCATTTTTTAATGTGAGTTCTTTAATAAAACCAGTTGTAGTGTCGGTATCTATTTTATCTATCATTCCTTCAGTTCGTTTTACGCCCAGCTTTTCTGAAAACCTGCGCAAGAACTGTCCATATAACGCAGAATCAAAATGATAGGCATACTGCATTTCAAATATAGGATTTGGATTATTTATTTTGCCCACTTTACCTTCTTTACACGCTAAATAATTTAAATCAAAATCCCATAATGATTCAGTTAAGCCTGCTTGTTGTGCGCGAAGAAAATAGTGTTGGAAGCTGCAAAATCCCATGTTAGTGCCGGGTGCGCCAAACGTATGAAAATAACTGTCGCCTTTTACTCGCCAATTCTCGAACTTAATGGCTAATTTAATTGTGCCATTAGTCTCCTTTAAAAATACCTTTTCATCTATCCCCAAATATTGGTTGAATACTTGAATAGGCGGAATGGTTGCTTCACCCACTCCAACAATACCGATATCTTCCGACTCAACTAATTCAACGTCAACTTGTTTGCCCAATACCTTTTTAAGTAAGGCTGCGGTCATCCATCCAGCTGTACCACCGCCTGCTATGACAACTTTTTTGACAGGTTGAGTGGATAGTACAGATGGGTTAGTCGACATATATTCGTCCTCTATTGAGTAATATAAAATAACACTATAAATTTAATAATTGTTAGGCGGTTTAATTCAACTACTAATTAGGCGCAATATTATTTTATCTATTAGGCTTTTTTAAGCAGTTTTATGTTGCTAACAACCTTTTCTTATACGCCATATTATATAAAACGGATAAGAAAAAGCTGTAAAAAAAGCCCTAATTAGTTAACTAATCAGGGCTTTGTGTTTAACTTAAGTAACAGCTACCTGTTTTTAGTAAAACGAGTAGTTGAAGTTAAGGATATAAGCTGGGCCGAATTGACGACGGGCTTGAATAATGCCGTTACCATCGGTAGTTTCTTCATCAACGTCTGTTAGGTTAGTACCTTGAAGTGATACTCTTAAGCCTTTCAAGTAGTCGTTGCTAGAATCAGCAAAATCATAGCTAAGTTGCGCATCTACAAGCGTTACACCTTCACGCGTTGCTGTAGAAATTTTATTAGAACCGCCACGCTCGTATGTTGCAAACTCAGACCGATCAGTCGCTGCTACTCTAAACTCAAACCCATTCATTTCATAATAAGCTGTGAGTGACATCACTTCATCTGATTGACCTGGAATTGGTGCGCCGTTATCAAGCTCTGCATCAATAAAGGTAGCCGATGCTGCAATACCAAACCCTTCCAAACCGTCAGCAAACATACCGAAAGGAATGTTAGCAGTAAGCTCAAGACCTTGAACCGTTCCACCGTTTCCATCTGTAAATGTAGAGTAAGTACCAAACGACGGTGGTGCAACGTAATCGCCCACTGCATATGTAGTACCTTCTGGACCGTATTGGCCAGCTATGTCAATGATTCTGTCGTGGAATCCAGGGATAAAGTAGTTTGCGCCATCTGCAGTTTCATCATTGGTAAAGTCAATAAAGCTACTGCTGTCATCAGTCCAGTTAGTGATATCTTTATAGAATGCAGCAACCGAAACATAACCTTCAGTATCAAAATATTTCTCAAATGAAAGATCGAAGTTATTAGATTCTAATGGACGAAGTTGAGGATTACCTTCAACTTTTTGCCACGGACCATTAAAGCCATTGGATGTATCTAGAACAAATTCATCACTAGCAGCTATTAGGTTAATGTTTTGGTCAAACTTAACAAAACCCGATGCTTGCATTTGATCAACGCGCGCTCTTGATATGGTTTTATTAGCGGCAAAACGCACGAACATATTTTCTTGCACTTCCAAACTTAAGTTTAAGCTAGGTAGCGTATGGCTATAGTCCGCACCATCGGTAATTCTGCAATCATTATCAACTTGCTCATCACCATTGTCATCACAAACGGCGAAATTTGGACCAACAATACCAATGAAACCATTAGATGTTTGGTCAGTTTGAACATACTGTAAACCAACATTACCTGTTAGGAACATATCGCCTAATTCGTATTCAAAATCACCTTTTACATACAGTGTGATGACTTCTTCTTCTACTTCATAGGTATCACCTAAACGGTCTGGCTCTAGTAAACCAGCATCATTTAATGTGTAGGTGCCATCGTTATAAGGTGCAAATCCGTTATACGCGACTACTTGACCTAAACCAGCCCATGATAAGTCAGCTAAGCCATATATTTGGCTGGCAGGCACAGCATCTGTGATCGAATCTGAAAATGGGTAAGAAGCAGCTGTCGCGAAGAAACCTTTGTTGTCTTTGTCTTTATAACGATCTGAGTAATTCAAACCAACGGTTACACCAGTAAAGAAGTCACCGTCTAATAAGCCTTCTGCTTCAAAGCGAACAGTTGTTAGTTCCTCAGAGAAATCTGCAAAGTTCAAGAAACCATCTTGAGCATTATTGAAGTCGTAAGGATTACCAGAAACAGTTAACACGCCAGATACAAATTGATCAGCTATGTTAGCCATACCACCACCCCAAGTTTGAGGGCCTGTAAGTTGTAATTGACTAGGGTCAGCAAAAGCTCCTAGGCCAGTGCTACCAGTAAAGAAAACACCGTTTGGACTCATTTCGAAGGTACGCGTGCCAAGATCATCAGCTGTTAATGAACCTGAACGACCTAAACCTGCATAAGATTCACCACGTAAGTCACGCTTAGTTGATTCGCTTCTTGCTGCATCAAAAGTAAGTGTCCAATCGTCTGTTAATGCGTATTCAACATTTAAGCCAAATACTTGTAAATCACCGTCCTTTTGAAGTGGATCAGTTCTAAGCACTGGGTTTACACCAACCTGAGTACCTGTACTGTTAGCGCCTGTACCAGTAACATTTTCAGCATTAAACGGTTCAATGAATCCTCTTAATACGCCTGAGTCAGAATAATCGATACTTAATGCATCAAGCACGATGTCTATTCTGTCGTTTGGTTGATATTGCAAAATTACAGAAACAGTATCACGCTCTAACTTAGTACTGATAGCTTGTGAATCAAGACCAGTAGGAAGAAGTGCGCCATTGTTTGGACTATATCCCCAAACGCCATATTTACGTTGGTTGTTTGGTGACTCTGTTGTCGCTAAGGCAACCGCTAAACCTACGGTATCGTCAGCAAACTTTTCAACAAATGAAAGTGCGAAGCGCTTACCTTTGTTGTCAAACTCAGGGTTGTCAGAATCGTTACCAGTAATTTCATAACTACCGTTAAACGTTAACGTTTCTTGCGCATTTAATGGACGTACTGTTTGTAAATCAACTGTACCACCAATGCCTTGAACCATTAAGCCGGCTTCAGACGTTTTATAAATTGTTGCACCAGTCATTATTTCTGATGGATATAAATCGTATTCCACGCCGCGGTTGTCACCAATACCAATTAGTTCACGACCGTTTAAAGACGTACCAGTAAAATCTTCTTTAAAACCACGAACAGATATACCAGACGTTCTACCGCCTACACGTTCACCGGCTAAGCCAGGAAGACGAGATAAAGACTCTGCTATTGAAGAGTCTGGTAGTTTACCAATATCTTCTGCAGAAATTGCTTCAACTATGCTACTTGAATCTTGTTTAATTGCTTGAGATCGAATAAGTGATCCGCGGATACCAGAAACCGCAATTACCTCTACGTTTTCTTCTGCTGCATCTGAATTAGGTGTTTGAGCAAAAGCTTGCGGTGCGCCAAAAGCAGACGCGACTGCTAACGAAAGCAATGCTGGTTTGAATAGCTGATTTTTTTTCATATGATTTTAGCCTTTCTGTGTGCGTTAATTTATGTCTTTTGTTGCAATGTTGTTAATAATATTAAATTTAAAGTAAATTGCAAGCTTTTTCTTAAATGATTAAGTAAATGTTTAAACATTATAAAGTATAAGGATTCAGGTTAATTTTTAATAAATTGATAATTTGGCTTAATTGATTTAGAAGTTTACAATTAAGTCACAAAATTAATGACAAATATGTGTTTTTCGAAAATTTTGAAATTTGGATAATGTAAGTACCTGATTTATAAATATTATTAAGATGATACTAAAGTAGAGTTTAAGAGCATGTTTTGTGAATCTCATTTTACTAATTTAACAGTACTAGTGTAGTATTAAATTTCTTTCAATGTTGAGTATAAGCAAGCTGTAAAGGTGTAAAAAAGATGCTACAACATTAATAGTAAAAGATTAAGGAACGCCAACTAGAACTTTGCTAATGAAGCTTTAAGAATAAAGTACTAAGAATAAAACTTGGTGAATAAATAGTAATTCACCAAACATAAGAAACGAAAAGGTTTACAAGCCAACTTCAACAGACCCTAATTAAAAACTAACGATCACTGAAATCTTTTAAGTGCTTTATAGAGCGGCTTAATAAGTTTGTATCTAAATCTACTAGCACTTTCTCCTGTGTTTCTATATTCATTACTTCATAACTGCCATCCATTGCTACTTTAGTAAGAAGCGGGTATCGCAGAACGAGAATGTTGCTATCTTGAGTCGTGACCATCCATTCTCTTGTGGGTGATTGTAACGCTTGGCCGGTTGTATAGCGAATAGGCTCAGCCATACAGCCAAACTCTTGTAAAACTGTAGGCGTTATATCTTCGTTTGCTGATGTAGTTGGTATGTCAGAATAACTAGTGCTAAGCCTAAACTGTTGTGTGTCGGTTTTATTTATGACAATCACTAACGCAGACTCTTTTAGCTGTTCAATGTTTAGTTGCGCTAATTCTTGTTTTGATAAAACACCAAAATGAAAGCCCGAAATACTATCTTGGATTAACTGATTAAATGATTTGAAGTTATCGTTTTCTCCCGCGATATAAAAATTTGTGTCAACTTCAAAGGCCTTTAATAACTCTTCTACTACCGCCGGACCAGACACTCGTGAGAGCAAATTAGTAGGGATGCCATACAGAATTTGTTTAGCGAATTCAGCATTGTTTTCCGTAATATTTAAATGATATTTATTTGTGATTAAACTACTTGTTAAATCGTTATCTATTTCATCTAACGTTGCTAAAACTATTACCTTTTTTGTGTTATCAACACTGCAATAGACTTGTTGTGGCGGGTAAATAAACCGATAAGTTTCGCTATCATATTGTAACTGCTCTTGCTGCTCTCGCTCGGCTAAATCTAATAATCCGTAGCGAGCCATTAGTGTTTTAGCTGTAGCCGGGTATGACAATGGAAACATGTTGTCTTGCTTCAAAACGGGAGTATATAGCTTGGCATCAGCCCAAACATGTATTGCATGGCTTGAAACAAAACAAACTACTAAGGTAACAACAATATAGGGTCCAAATTTTAGTCTTTGAAATCGATGTATACGTTTAAAAATAGCGTTCGCTATGACTAACTGAAACATTAACCAAATTATGAAAAGCAGCACCAAATAAAACCATTGTAACCAGCCAAACGCGCCAATTTCGCCACTTGCTTCACTACGAAGTAAGTCGGCAGAGCTAAAGCTGATATGAAAACCAGTTTTGTTATAAAGCAAAGCATCAAATGCAAGTAAGGCCAAACAAAGAGCGGATATAACTGACGCAACCGCTTTAAGTACTTTTGTATTGGTTAATTGATAACATAAAGGCAAAATTAGAATAACAAAACCAAGAAAGGTAATGAAACTGGTATGTCCTAACCAAGTGGAGATTAAATAAACAAAACTTAAAGGTGTATCTGCTATAGGGGTAGAAAATAGATAAACAGACGAAATTACGGTGGCAATTATTATATTAGCAAATGCAAACCAGTGCCCCCAAGCTACTTGATGCGTAATTTGTTTACGTCTTGGTGACTCATTATAAATCATAGTATTCCTTTGTTGAGCCCTATATAGATTAGTTACCTTTCATCGTAACTTTTGGCCGTCACATAATAATATTACTGACATACTTTTTAATTATTTTTTGTGTATGACTAACTTAGTGCGCTCGTTTTTAATGCAGTACAAAATTTATCAATCATAATTGGGCGTGCATCTTTAGGTATTTTGTTTTGGATAATACTTGATACCAAATTTCCCAGTACCATAATAGATAAATCATGACTGACTTTGTGCTCTTCAAGTACTTTTAGCACGTCTTGCATAATTAATTCAAATTCATCGTTTGTATATCGAGATTTAGCTGGCATGAATAAGTCCTGTGATTTTTGTACCAAAAGTCGCTACAATTAACACTAATACAAATTTCCAAATTACAGTAGTCAATTAAGCTTTAATTTTTGCACTTTATAAGCAATCTACGAAGTATAAAGGCTTGTAATATTTTAACCAACATTTTGTTTTATATTTAAGGTTTGCTCGAAGTTGGCGTTAATAGCTTTTTTGATTAACAGGCCAAAATTTTGAGCTGAGATGATTATAGCTATTGCAGTGCATGGGTAATTAACTATGTAAGTGATGAGGTTATTTGATAGCTGTCAAAATAAAACGTTTATAAAGGGTATAGTCAAAACATATGAGTGCAAACGTAAAACAATTTGTAGTTCACCAAATTAGTTTAACAGAAGAAGGCAAGCTAGTATTTACGCCAAGGCCTTCTTGCTTTGAAATTGGCCCTGCAATCACCAACTTAGCGACACAAATTCATAACGGCTTTAATTCAAAACCCGGTAAAGGGGTTGGTGGGTTTGGCGAAGCGCTTGATCCAGCAGTAAAAAATTTAACAACAGACATGCTGGCTGATAGAGTCGATTTTTATGACTTCAGTGTGCAAGCCAGCGAACGGTTACTTCAGTCTATTTTAGATGAAGCAATGGTTGAAACAGGTTACGTAGTATTTAGTTTATACGAGTATTTGGCGACTGATTTTTTAATGATTGCTATGTTAGATACAAAAGAATCAGTAACGGTAAATCAAGCATTAGAATTATCCCAAAACCAATTTTTAGAGCTAAGTAAAATGCAAATTGCAGTCAGGTTTGATTTAACTGATCTTCAGCATAATGAACACGAATTTCGATACATTAGCTTTATAAAAGGACGAATGGGCAGAAAAATATCTGACTTTTTTATGAATTTTATTGGCTGTGAGGAAAAGGTAGATGTGAAGCAGCAAAATAAACAGTTGGTGCAACACCTAGATTCATATTTAGCACAGCAGCCCTTAGATGCTAGCGAAAAGCACGAATATAGAGATTCTGTTTCTGGCTATTACAAAGATAAGGCTAATATGGGTGAAGATATTTCTATTCAAGATATAGACGAAATATTGCCTAAGCAACCTGAGCATAATGATAGTTTCGCCAGCTATAATTCAACTTTAGAGCAACCCCTAGAGCCTAAATTTCAGGCCGACAAATCAATGCTAAATGCTATGAATAAATTTAACGGTTCAGGTGGTGGTGTCAGTATTAGTTTTGACAAGAAATTGCTAGGTGCACGCATTCATTACAATGTGAACACTGATACCTTAACAATACAAGGTATACCTCCGAATTTGAAAGACCAACTTACTAAAAATAATCAGGGTGAAAGTAATTCATGAAACTGTTTGTGAATGATTTAACAGTAATGGACTTCTCTTATTTATGTCCACAGCGCGGTATGGTAGGAGAAAGTTGGATTGTAGACGTATTACTTGATGGCGCGTTGAATGATGAAAGTATGGTGCAAGATTTCGGTATTGTTAAAAAGCAACTTAAACGCTTAATTGACGATTATGTTGATCATAAACTTGTTGTGCCCGCTGATCACCCAAATGCAACTATTAAAAAGCCCGCCAGTGATGGGCGTATTCAAGTGAACTTTGAATTTGCTGATAATAAAGGGATCCAATTATTTTGCCCGCCAGAGGCATATGCGTTTGTTTATGCGCTTAACAACGATTCCGTAAAAGACGACGTGACACAAGCCGAAATTAGTAAAGAGTTAGTTAACGCTTATTTGAAAGATGTTATAGCAACTCACCTACCAGAGAACGTACAAGATATTGAAATTACGTTAAGGGAAGAGCAAATAAGTGGGCCTTTCTATCATTATACGCATGGTTTGAAAAAGCACGATGGCAACTGTCAGCGCATTGCCCATGGTCATCG
>DDIL01000019.1:15873-16228 GCA_002338515.1 Glaciecola sp. UBA1851
AAATCGTTGGGCTGATATCTATATTGGTACGCAAGAAGATTTAGTTGAAGCAACTCAATTGAGTTTTAATATTGCTTTTAATGGTGATATGTATTTTTTCAAATATGAAGCCTCGCAGGGTGAATTTGAAATGGCGATTGAGAAAAGTATTTGTGAAATTATACACCAAGATACGACAGTGGAATGTTTAGCCCAGCATGTTTTGCATGAAACTCAGAAAATAGCGACCGGCACAATAGAAGTGCGCGCGTTTGAAGGAGTAGGAAAAGGCGCATTGGTGTCGAGTTAATGCTCCACGCCGTTCCCGCGAATGCGCCACGTCTTTCCCGCGAATGCGCCACGTCGTTCCCGCGAA
>DDIL01000124.1:0-242 GCA_002338515.1 Glaciecola sp. UBA1851
TAAAGCGTGCTGACCATTTTTCGCATATTGGACTTGTAAACCAGTTTGCTGGCTATAAAACCCCACTAGCTGACGAATTTCAAATAAATCATCCACTACCAATAGATTACCCTCTAATTTTGGTATTGGTATAGCAGAAACAACCTCATTATTAGTATCAAAATTAATATTGATAAGTTCGTCAGACAAAAGTTTGCAAGGCATGGCCAATGTAAACTCTGAACCTTCCCCTAAGGTTGACA
>DDIL01000124.1:470-4289 GCA_002338515.1 Glaciecola sp. UBA1851
AACATTTAATTCGCCTCGCATTTGTTTCACTATTTCATTGCATATAGATAAGCCTAGCCCAGCGCCACCGGCTTTTCGATCTGCAACGTCTTCAATCTGTTTGAATGGAGAGAATATAATGTGTTTCTCGCTTTGCTTCATACCAATACCGGTATCTTTAATTTTGATGATTAAATCAGAAGTTTGTATTTTGAATTCGAAAGATACTTTCACACCACCTGAGTCGGTAAACTTAATAGCATTGCCGACAATATTCAATAACACTTGTTTAAATCGAACTGAATCTATAAGCAGTGTTTTTGGTAATTTTCCAAGGCTGTAAAACTCTAGAAAGAGTCCTTTGTCTAACGCGTTGACCACTACTAATGAATTGATTTCTGAGAGAAGTTGCTGCAAATCCGTTTCTTGCTCGCGTAACTCAAATTTACCAGCAGCAATTTTTGATAAATCGAGAACATCATTTAGTAGACTAAGTAGGTGTTTACCGTTTTTTGAGATAATACTTAATTCTTTGGTAAATGCGGCGGCTTTTTGATCTTCTAGTAACAACGATGTATAGCCAAGAATGGAGGTAAGCGGCGTTCTAAGCTCATGGCTTAAATGAGCAATAAATTTATCTTTTGCCACGTTCTCAGCTTCTTTTCTTTGCGACAAATTTTTCGCAAAAGCTAACTCTTTTCTAGCAATAGCATATTGAATTGATTTATCAAAAACATTTTCATCAATTAATGACTTCATCACGAAGTCTTGTGCGCCTAACTTTATTACTTGTTTTGCAATTTCATCGTCATTTTGTCCGGTGAGCATAACAATTGGCGTGGCGAGCTCTGCATCAGCTACTGCCTCGAGTATTTCTGTGCCTTTAAATCCAGCTAAACGATAATCAAGAATACATAGATCGAAGGTACGTTCTTTTAAAAAACGAATAGCTATCTGTTTTTCACTACAGGTTACATATTCGACAGAGGAACGGGCAAGTTCATCTAATCTATCTTGAATAAGAAAAATATCGTCTTCATCGTCGTCTACAATAAGTACCGATTTAATTGAGTCCACTTATAAAATTGCCCTTTATTCTGTTATCGCTCAACACTGCATTCTCAACAATGCATTAATACCGCCTATTGTTTAACGCTTATTAAATGATTGTTTAAGGGTAAGGATATTTCAAAGATCGCGCCTTCTCCCTCTTCTCCAAGTGCCGATATTAAGCCATTATGACGTTCAACAATTCTTCGACATATAGCTAAACCAATACCCGTACCTTTGAATTCTTGCCTACTATGTAAACGCTGGAATGGAGCAAATATTTTTTCTGCATACTCTTGGTCAAACCCTATCCCATTATCTTTGATAATAAACTTATACCAATTTTCAAGTCCTTCAATATCAATCGTATTAGGCTTAGCAATTTGCTCTACATGTAATTCAACTTTGGCATTTTCTACGCCACTAGAAAACTTAATTCCATTGGCGAGTAGATTAAAAAATAATTGCCGCATTTGCGTAGCATCGGCATTTATTGATGGTAAATCATCTAACACTAGCACTACTTGGGATTCTTCAATCAAGACGTTAAGATCATCTACACAGTTGTTTACGATCATATTTAAATCAACCAGTTGAAAGTCTTTACCGCGCGTGTTTATTCTTGAAAATTCCAATAAATCGCTTATGAGAGTGCTCATTCTACTAGCGGCACCACGCATTCTTTGCAAATAATCTTGTTGTCGTTCAGATAAATTATCAGAACTTTCAAGTCGGTCACCAAAAGCCATGATTTTTCGTAACGGCTCTTGTAAATCATGCGAAGCAACAAACGCGAAATCCTCTAACTCTCTGTTACTTCTCGCTAATTCATCAGAAAACATTGACAACTCTTTTGTTCTTTCCTCAACGGCTTCAGTTAATCGAGTATTTTGGTTTTCAATTTCACGATGGCGCTCACGATTAGACATTATATTCGCGCGAGCGAGCACCACTAGGCCTATTACTAACAACAAACTTGTAAAAAACGAAATAATAATATTGCGTTGTGATTCTTTGCTAACATTTTCTAAATAATAAATTTGAGCTTGTCTGTTGGCATTTTCTCTAGCAGAAATAGACTTAATCAAGTTTCTTATGTTTGTATACATAACGCGTCCAGCGTCAGTCTCCACAATTTTTATCGCTTGTCGAAACTTATCAGCTTGCGCATTTTTTACAGTTTCATCCATCTCAGCTGTTTTTTGCTCTAATAACTCAAAAAGACGTTTAACCTCCTTCTCTTGAACATCTTTATCTAAAAACAAAGATGGTGATATTTCAGATAACTTACGCAACTCTACAATAGCGTCTTTGTAGTGCTTTAGATATTCATTGTCTTCGGTTATCAAAAAGCCCCTCTGACCAGATTCTGCCGTTAGCAAATTGGTGTGCGCACGCTGCAGAAGGTCTATTACTTCTGTAGAATAGCGGATATCTTTTTGAATACCATTTAGGTCTGTGATGGTCGTTCTACTCAAATAAGTATTCGCACCAATAAGCACAACAAACAATAAAAAAATTAGTACCCAGGTTCCGTTAGTAAATTTTGCAAGTTTTACCATGAGGCAGCGCTATTGTTATGGTTAAATTCTAATTGATATCGCTTGTTAGCATTCATTCTAAGATGCCTCATCATCAAATAAGGTTTGCAACATGTTGCTACATAACTTCGCGTTTTCAATTATCTTTTTTGCAGCGATATCAACTTTGTCGCCGTTTGGATGCGTTTCAGTTAACATTTTTATAAGCTCTGCCTGCATACTAATTGTATTCAATGGCTTTCTAAGGTCATGGATTATCTTTTGCTTATCACTCATATAGTTTCACCATACGCATGTAAACGGTTGTAAAGGGTTTTGGTGGAAATACCCAGCATTTCAGCAGCGCTCGTTTTATTACCATCAACTTCGTCCAAGGTTGCATAAATTAATGCTTTTTCTACTTCTTCTATTGTATTTCCTGCCGCCATAATTTTTGGTGTCTGTTGTTTGTTTGAGAAGGGTGACGAGAAAGAAGTGGGTATTTCAATAGCGGTAGAATTCGGTTCTGACATAATAAATGCACGATGTAATGTATGTCTTAACTCTCGTACATTTCCAGGCCAATCGTGAGCAACAAGGTTTTCAATTTGCGCTTTGGTTATTATATATTTTTCACCGTGCTCTTTGTTCAATTGTTCAATGAAAGTGTTTGCCAATAAAGGAATATCCTCCTTTCTTTTTCTAAGCGGCGGTATATCAATTGGAAATACAGCCAGTCGAAAATAAATGTCCTCACGCAAAATATTTTCATTCGCTATTTGCTCAAGCGTTCTGTTTGTGGCACTAATTACTCGGCAATTTACAGGAATTTCAGTGGCTCCACCTACACGAGTAACTTTCTTGGTTTCTAACACTCTTAGCAGAGTAGGTTGCATATCCAATGGCATCTCTGTTACTTCATCTAAAAATAGAGTACCGTTTTGTGCGCGTTCAAATACGCCTTTTTTCTGGCCAACAGCACCAGTAAAAGCGCCCTTTTCGTGCCCAAACATTTCACTTCCAATAAGCTCTTTAGATAAACCGCCACAATTAGTGGCAATTAAATCGGAGCTGTCTTGACTAGCATAGTGAATTGCCTCAGCCACTAACTCTTTACCCACCCCACTTTCACCCATTAACATCACATTTGCATTACTAGAGGCAACACGCTCAATCATAGTGTAAAGCTTCTTCATTGGCTCTGATTCTCCCACTAAACAACCAAAATGTAGTTTTGCTTGGGTATTTCGCGTAGCTTTCTTAGCTTGTG
>DDIL01000041.1 GCA_002338515.1 Glaciecola sp. UBA1851
TCCCGTATGTCACTTTTAGATTATTCCATATCAAAATTAGTTGTAAATACAATTAGTCTTTGCATATAAGTATTGAAACACAATTAACAAACACTTAGATCATCAGTGTAAAATCGCACCTAGTCAAAAAGTAAGTCAAATGAGCACATTAAGGTGCACAACTTGACGGCTTAAACTGGGATGTGTATTGATGATTGAACCACTTATACATTTATGCAGTCGTAAATTCATATAAATAGAAATAAATTCGGCTTGCTCTATACTAAGCCCTGTTTCTACCCTTTCCCTACTAAGGTGTAAATAATGAAAAAATATAGCAATCGCGCACTTGTTTTGATTATCAGCTCTTTATTCGTTAGCTTGCTGTCTGGTTGCGCGAACAATCCTAAGAACCTGCCCAGTTTTGATGAACTTTTGAAATCAGAAACACAGCAAGATGGTAAAACCTGTATACGCCAAAATGACATTAATGGCTATGGCGTGTTGGGAAATGACATTATTAGTGTGGATGCAAGAGGAAAAAAACACTATTTAATCACTACATTATATCGCTGCAGTACATTAAATACTGGGTTTCAAGCAGGATTTAATGGTAGTTATTTCGATTTTTGCCCATTGCGAGATAAAATCGTCACTATTGATGAGTCTTGCCCTGTAAAAAGCATTTTTGAATTCGATTCAAGAGATGATGCATTCGCTGCGTTCGAAAAAGCAAAATCATTACGCGATGAGGCACGAGAAGCAATTAATACAGAAAACGAAAGTAAAAAAGAAGGGTAAGTGTATTTTTAAATACTAAGAATTAATGGAAGTTTCCATTAATCACTTTGTTACTAATTGTTCAAAACAATAAAGCCCTAAAAATTTAGGGCTTTAACAGTCATTTTAATTAGCAAACTTATTAGAAACGATAGCCAACCGTTAGTTGAACCGTTCTTGGGTCGCCATAATAACCAATTAGCGTGTTGTCGCCACCCGTACCAGGGGTGAATGAACCATCATCGTTCTGTGTAACAAACTGATAGCCGCCTACTAAATACTCTTCATCAGTTAAGTTTTTAGCATGTAACCCAGCGTAGTACTGACCAGATTCGCTTTCCCACGTAATACTTACATTGGCTAAGCCATAACCATCTTGACTTAGTAAGCTGTTCGCTGTTTCATCAATGTTGTAATCGTCTCGATAGTAATAGTTGGCCACAAACATGAAATAACCCACATCTGTTTCAAGCGTATAATTGGCGCTGAAGTTAGCGGTATATTCTGGCGTATTCGAAATAGCAAATTGGTCAGAAATATCAATTGAGTTGCCTGTGTCAGGATCAAGCGTTAACACTTCTTCAAATTCTGCATCAATGTAACCAAGCGCAAAATCAAATGTTAGCGCGTTAGACGCTACATAAGTAATTTCTGCTTCTAAACCAGTAGACGTAGATTTACCAACATTACCTAATATCTGATTCAAATCTTCAGGTGAGGTAACAGGTAAAACAGAAATATACTGTCTATCTTTATGGTCAAGGTTGAATAAGGTCACATTTGCACGTAAGTTACTACTTACATCGCTTTTAACGCCTATTTCAAATGAATCTACAATTTCTGGATCAGCTGCTGGCTCATTAATAGTCGCTCTTGGATTAAACGTACCTGACTTGAAACCCTGTGCGTAACTTGCGAACACCATTGTGTCATCATTCACTTGATACTCTAACCCAATACGCGGGGTAAAGCGTGACCAACTTTCTTTTGATGGCCCATCAGGAAAAGTATCACCACCGGTATCTTGACCAAGTACTTGTGGCACCAAGTTGTTACCAGGGAAGTTACCAACTGGACGAATATAACCAGGAATCCAGCCCGTAGTTGGATAAACATTATCGAATATCAAACCATTATTAACTGTGGCTTCTTTGGTTTCGTCGGTATAACGTGCACCAAGTGTCATTGAAAGCTGATCGGTTAAATCAATGCTTGACTGAACATAAACTGCAGTAGATTCGCTGTTGTTACAGCCATTTACTTCACGTGTTAAGCCCGGTGTACCAAAAGCAATTCTTCCTAACGCACCTAAAATGGCATCAAAGCTACCACACGATTCGCCATCATAATAATACAAACCACCAGTTAGAGAGAATGACTCGCCAGTATAGTTGGCCTGTAATTCATGTGTCGTGTTTTCATCTTCATAAATAGCAGGTACATCAAATACATCAACGGCAGTATTATCGAAGTCGATATTTGTTGGTGAATAACTTTCTCTGCTAGATGCCACATATTTAAGTTGAAGGTTTTCAGATACGTCGTATCTTGCCAAAAAGCTAAACCCTTCAAGTTCTACCAAGTTTTCTGTCGGTAAACTTGTATAAGAGTCGTACACGCTGTCTGGCACAGGCGCTTCGGTTAAAATAGACGGTAATAATCTATAACCACCCTTTGAATTAGAGTCGTCGGTTGTTTTATCGTAGTCTAAACGGAAAAATAATTCGTCCGTAGGGCTATACTCAACCGCTATTCTAGCGGCAGTTAGGTCTTTATTGTAGTTTTCAAGGTCTTGATTTGGTAGCGCTGATTCTAAGTAATTACCAAATCCGTCACGGTTAAGCATTGCAATACCACCGCCAACGTAAAGTGTATCTTCAATAATAGGGATTTGACCCGTTACCATAAGGTCTCGTTGACCATAAGTACCGACCGTTGCTTGTGCATTAAATTCTGCCATACCTGACATTTCTTTGGTTACATACTTTACTGCACCGCCCACTGTATTTTTACCATATAGCGTACCTTGAGGACCACGCAATACTTCTACTCGTTCAACATTTAACAAGTCTAAAACCGCACCTTGTGGACGCGCTACATACACGTCATCAATATAAATACCAACACCCGGCTCATAACCCCACAATGGGTCTTGCTGCCCTACTCCACGAATAAACGCTGTAAGTGTTGAGTTAGTACCACGACTGGTTTGTAATGTGGTATTTGGCGAGAATTGTTGAATTTCTGTTAATACTGTAATACCGCGATTTTGTAAATCTTGTGCGCCAATAGACGTCACCGCTACAGGCACTTCTTGTAGAGACTCTACTTTTCTTCTTGCCGTTACGATGATTTTTTCTAATTCGCCCTCTTTTGCTTCAGACTCAGTATTCGCTTGTTGCGCAACAGCGCTCATTCCTGTCATCATAGAAGCAACTGCAATAGCGGTTGCCGTCAATTTAAATTTGTTTATATTTTTATACGTAGTGTTTTTCATATTATTCCCTAAGACATAGTCACAAAATTTTTACATGGCTCTGCGGTCGGTGTTAAATTTAGGTTAAAACTGTTAAAAAAAGAACAGTACCATCGTACTATGGGAAATTACTTTAGATTGCCGCACACTTCTCCCCATCCTGGCGAGCTGCGGTCACAACTCGTACTTGAATTAAAACAATTACAAATAGAAAGCCTTGTTTGTGTCATGCAAACAACGAAACAGGATATTTCAAATGTTAAGTCTGATTGGATTAGTTGGTGGTCTTGTACTACTCATAATTCTCACTATTCGTGGAATGAATTTATTTATTGCAGCGCCGCTATGTGCAGTGATTGTTGCTCTTACTAATGGAATGAGCATCTTTATTGGCGATGTCAATTTTGTGCAAACCTATATGAGCGGCTTTACCTCATTTATTGCCGCTTGGTTCTTTATGTTCTTGCTTGGCGCGTTGTTCGGTAAGTTTATGGAAGATACTGGAGCAGCAGATTCTCTTGCCCGTTGGATAATAGATAAATTAGGGTACAAGCATGCTATTTTTGCAGTCGTTGCCGCATGCGCTTTGTTAACATATGGTGGCGTAAGTGTATTTGTAGTTGCATTTTCGGTGTATCCGATGGCGCTTAGCTTGTTTAAAGATGCTAACTTACCGCGTCGATTTATCCCAGCTACATTAGCCTTCGGCTCAGTTACTTTTACCATGACATCAGCAGGTTCGCCTGAAATTCAAAATTGGATCCCCATTAAATACTTGGGCACTTCACCATTTGCCGCTTGGGAAGTCAGCTTAGTTGTTGCCGTGTTTATGGCGCTATTTGGCTATTGGTGGCTTAAAAAAATGGTGACCAAAGCAGTGGCAAACGGTGAGCATTTTGAAAATAAGCCGCAAGATCCTGAAATAAAAGAGCGCGAATACCCCAATCCATTCACAGGCTTAATTCCCCTGTTGGTGGTGCTGCTTATATCCTTTTTCTTCCATGAAAAATATAAAGAAATGGCTCTAATTGTAGCGCTTGGCAGCGGCGTGTTAACGCTGATGATAATCAATTTCAAATACTTCCAAAATTTGGGAGCGGCGGTCAATTTAGGTACTACAGGCGCATTAGTTGCAATTGGTAACACAGCTGCGGTGGTTGGGTTTGGCGCAATTGCTAAAACAACCGATGCATTTCAGCAAACTGTCGAAGTAATGACTCAAATACCAGGTAACGAGTTAATTGGGGCGGCTATTGCGGTAAGTGTTATTGCGGGTTTAACAGGCAGTGCATCCGGAGGACAAGCTATTGCGCTACCGCTAGTTGGTCCTTATTACTTAGATCAAGGGGTTGATCCTGAAGAACTGCATAGAATTGTATCTATCAGTTCAGGAGCGCTAGATTCGCTACCCCATAACGGTTACGTAGTAACGACCATACGGGCTATTTGCCATGAAACTCACCAAGCTGCTTATGCTCCTATGGCTGCGTTAACAGTCCTAGTGCCGTTAATTGGTTTATCTATGGCTATTGGCTTGTTTATCTTATTCTAAAACGTTTTTGTTGTGTGTTGTTTGGAGCCCTTTGGGCTCCTTTTTTTACTCTATTCGCGTTAATTGTTGTTTATTTATAAATCGCACATTAAGTCACCTATACACGCCATTCGAAAGACGCTGTAAACCCATCCATGGGCGCTCTGCGAATTCATCCATGAATTCGAAGCTTTCGAATGGCGTGTATAGGTAACTTAAAGTTTTTAAGATTCAAATTATGAAGCAACAATTAACGCGAATAGAGCCTTTTTTGCATAATATAAAGAACTATCCATGTAATAATTTGAGGGGTTTACTCGCTTTCTGCTTTTTGTACTCTCTAATCCACGAATACTGACCAAAGAAACACATAATCAATAATGTAAAATACAGCACTGAGGTAGGATATAACCCTTTCTGGAAATATACGAAAATTGCGACAATATCCACTGCTATCCAAAACAACCAATTGTATAAATGCCTGCGTGTTAACAGCCATTGCGCCACTAAGCTTGTGCATGTTGTAAAAGCATCGGCATAAGCAAAACTTGCATCAGTGTAGGTGTTCATAAGATAACCTAAAATCATTGCCGTGCTCAGGCTAACCCCTAGCCAGAGGCCAAAGTCACGCCCTCTAGTAGGTTCAATTATAAGTGCTTGCTCGCCTAAATTTTGATTTCGATTAGACTGCCAATTCCACCAACCATAAAACTGTAAGCCAATATAAATAACGTGTAGCCCAGCATCTGAATATAGTTTTGCATCAAAAAATATATAAGAGAATAAACTAACTTGGATAAGACCGAAAAACCAACACCAAATTGAGCGTTTAATAATTAGAAATATACAAATAAACCCGCTTATAGAGGCAATAATTTCAATTGGGCTTGCCCCTATAAAACCAGCAATGAATTCTTGAAGGCTCATTATTAGGCTTTGTATCTATAGAGTTTGCTTACATTAACTTTCTTTAAAAGCATCAGTAATCACATATTCAAGATATTGTCGATGAGCTTTAGTGGATGCATCTTTTGTTCTAGATTTACTCATCCAATTTTTTACTCTTTCTAGTTGGTTAAAAGCAGCTGCTTTTGAAATTGAATCGTGCTCGTCGTGCTTCATAATATCTATTAGCCTTGCAACATATTCATTTTGAAGCAATTGTCGGTGAGTATTCACTGACGATTTCAAATCAGCTTTAAAAATAGCATCCGTTAATTCAGATATCATTTGATTAACAGAGTATGCATTACCATAAAGAAGCGTATCAGTTAGCCGAAGCATTGCAGTAGGGTCCAAAACGCGATCAAGCACTGTTTTCTGCACCCCTAGCCCAAGCGTATGGAGTTTTGGATCTTCCGTTTTACCATAATAATCAAAACCGCGTCTTTGCACTGCCGAATGCTGAATTAACTCTTGTGGTAATTCAAATGCATCGGGAGCAAAAACATGCTCGGATAAGACTTGTAATGCACGTTGTTGTGTTTCTTTATCAACCGGCATGTAAGGAGGCGAATCACTTGGTTGGCCTTGTACAAATCGCGTCACTTCTACACCACCGATATAACTGGCTAATACTCGCGCAGGACGGGCTTTATATCCAATCAGTGTTTGTGTTCCATATCGCAGTTTTGCCCAACTTTCGCCTTCTTCTTGCAATTTGTCTTTCAAGATTGGGGCTAATTCCTCAACTAGCTCAAATTGATATTTTCCGTATTGAATAGAATCATCTGACATATCCCAAATATTCACTCTTGGATCTATTCCTCCGCCAGGGCTTCGCATATCATCAGCATCATTGCCAAACATCAGCTCACGCTCTGTTGACCTAGCTAGTAATGCGTCTCGTGCATCACCTTCAATGTTAGGATCATATCCAAATTGAATCGCCCAATCATCGTAGGGGCCGGGTTTGGTAGAATAAAAATTACCTTGCTGCTCGCCTGGTTTAGCAATTAAAAGCGCGGTGTAATCCATTATTGAACTTGTTGCAATACCATTTGTTTTATCTATATCAAATAGCTCTGATTGCGACCGGTAGTTAGAGCCTTTCATGTTATGTGCTAGCCCCAACACATGCCCTACTTCGTGTAACATGAGCTCATATAACATTTCTTCTATCACTCGTCGCTTTTCGCTCACAGAAGCGTTCATTGCTGTTAGCGCAACATTTGCAAACCCAGCCATTTCAATCATTTCATGGCCTTTTGAGCAAAGTCTATCTTTTGAACGCGCGCTACCCTCTCTTTTATTCGCTTTTGCCGCCGAATATTTTTCGAAAAATGCATCTGGATTACCCAACACATCAATTGTGTATCCAATGTCTACAAAGGTGTGTTCAAACATCACATCGCCACCTAACACTTGTCCTGTACGAGGATTAACAAAGTTTGGGCCGAAGGCAAACCCAGCGCCAGGTGTATTTGACCAACGCACAACGTTGTATCGAATATCTTCTGCGTTCCATGTGGCATCATCTGGTTGTTGTTTAACAACAATCGCATTTTTAAAGCCGGCTTTTTCAAACGAACTGTTCCAAGCCAAAATTCCTTTAGTCATAATTTCCCGATATTGCACCGGTGTGGTATTTTCAATCCACCATACTATTGGCTCCACCGGCTCAGATAATGCTGCATCTGGATTCTTTTTTACTAAATGGAATCGGTTAATATAATCTCTATAATTTAAGAATTCGTAGCTGTTTAAATCGGCACTACGGGCAAGAAAATAGCCTACTCGTTGATCATCTAGGCGAGGAACAA
Organism: Glaciecola sp. UBA1851; assembly: GCA_002338515.1. Taxonomy (GTDB): domain Bacteria; phylum Pseudomonadota; class Gammaproteobacteria; order Enterobacterales; family Alteromonadaceae; genus Glaciecola. The sequence goes on from DDIL01000041.1 coordinate 7,529, forward strand.
AGTCATTGTCGGGCATGGTTACAAAACTATGCTGTACTGTAACAGTAGTGGCTCGAGGGTCCGCTATGCGTTCACTTCCATACTGATAGGGACGAGTGTTTTCATAAATATAATCAGTTCTCACATTTAAGTTTTCAGGATATACACCTATGTGAGTGTACTTACTTTTGTCGTCAGACAGTTGGCCAATGTTGAATTGTTGATGAGGTGGGGTGTCTGGATCTAGATTATAGGTAATTCTTGCTAACGCTTCGGTTTTGAACAAAGTATCGGCACTGATCAAAAAACGTTTTCCATCTTCTGATGTAGCAGTAATGTCAGATGTCGCTAACACTGAATCGGTTATGTTTGCATAACCGCCATTGGCAAGTTCACTATTGGGGTCAATAACATAATTTGTATTTTTCTTTACAAACTCTATGCGATTATATTGCTTACGTATTTCAATCACATCTTGAGCCAGTGGCGAACCTCTGTATAAGTCTGCTTCTAATACTCCATTTTGAACAACAGCAAAATACAAAATCTCTTGATCAAGTTGGCTAGCATCTACAGCCATATACATATCGCCAGTTTCGGTATCTAAATATAGATCCAGAATGCCTTTATAGAGCTTGAAATCGGCAACAAACTCTTCTAAAAACTCAGCTTCTTGTTCAGCAGTATCGTCAGACATCAAAGCTTGCGAGTTTAGTATACATGCCAATAGCAGAACAAGTGTCATGCTAAATCTGCGAAATGATTGGGTAAGAATAGACATAATAACATCCCTATTGAATAATTTATGCCTATCGTAAACCCGATCTCGCACCATAACAACTATTTTGCCTAACAAATCTAACTGCTGAAAGTTAAGTAAACTAATCCGTTTGGTGATCAAGCACTACTTGTTTAGGGCTTCTGTCAGAACGGTATATACCCCAATTTTTCTCAGCAATACCGTCTGGCTTATCTAACCCGCCTTTCCATTTTTCATCAAAGGCCTCAAAGTAAAAAGAGGCTATTTTATTTTCACGTAAATAAGCCATGTATTCTTTAAAGAAAGTCGATTGTGCCGCTTCACTTGCTTCGGCAACAATTAATCGCTCATCGCCATTTGTGCTAATTGAACTGGTAGCCCAACCTGATTCGCCTAGTACAATTTGCTTATCAGGGAAACGGGCCTGAATATCATTGTATATATCTTCAGTCCATTTAACGGCTTCATCAAGCTGTTTCGAATTCCACATGGCGTAGGCATGAAGCACTATGAAATCAAGCTTTTCAACCAAAGGCGCACTCCAGGGCTTGTTATAAAAGTTATAATCATCAGCAAGGGCAACAGGCACATTAGTAGCGTTTTGTACTTTTTCCACCCACTCTAAGTACATTGGAATCTCTTCAACTTTAAAACCATGATAAGACCAATCTACAAATATCTCATTTCCTAAATTCACAGCCACAATAATGTCATCGTATTCGTTAGCTAAGCGGATAAGCTCATCTATTTGGTTATTGTTTTTTTCCATGGGATCGTTTGAATCTAGCCAAGCGCCCTGCATTACTTTAATGGGTAAATTGTGCTTGCGTATTACCTTGAGGACTTGTTCACTGGCTGGATCTGCTGCGTACATTCTAATTAAGTTGAAAGGCAGTGATGCACTTTCAGACAATATTTTCATATCTTCAAGAATATCTTGTTCGCTTGAAACACTGCCTTCCATTGGGCTTTCACCATCTCTATAAGAGCCGTAAGAAATGCCCAAACCTATCCATTTGCCATCTATTGTTGGATTAAATACCTGTTCCACGCTTTTCGCCTCTTCTGTCATGTCAACCTGATTAGAACAACCGCCTAGCCCAATCAACGCCATAAAAACGATTAGTAATACGCCTTGTTTTTTCATTTGTCGCCTCAGCAATTCAGTAATATATTTAGCACTAATTTGTTACGAGAATGTTAGTAAACGCGGTTCAATGTATAAGTGTCAATTGGGATGCGATAAAAGGGTCGCTTGTGGCGTTAATATGCTCAAATAAGACTGTGACGGAAGTAAACTAAGATGAATTTAAAAAGATATTAGAATATGTTAATTCTCAAAATATTTGG
>DDIL01000002.1:0-7021 GCA_002338515.1 Glaciecola sp. UBA1851
ACTTACCATATTTTATGGGCCCCTTAAAAACGAAACCTCAATTTGAAAATAGCAGCTGCAACCGTTGCTATCTATTGAGCCTACCGAGCGTCTTTATAAACACTTGGATTAATGGGGTAATACTGATTTCTTGTTTTAAACAAAATTGCTTGAGCAAAAATGCTAGCAAGAACACCAATATAGATATCGCTTAGTTGAAACAAATTAAATGTCAGTACTGCTGTTACAAATCCACTATAGGCAGTAAGTGAAACGATTAGGTAATTGAGAGTATCTGATATTTTGATTGCTCTTTCTTGCTGGTCAATAAAATGGTCTTTCTTCTGGCCATACATTAATTTCCATACTAAAAAGCATACGTAAATAACAACGGTAGTACTAAGTGCAATTAAGTACACAGCTTTGAGTTCATGAGGCCTTGCCACTAAGAAAGTGTATGCTGCGAATCCTAATGAAATTATGTACGCTGCGACACTGGCCATAATTTTACTTTTAGATATAAAGTCTGACAGTTTATTGCTTTCCAATTGAGCGGTTCGGATTGTCTTAGGATAACGTTTTGATAATATCTGGCTATTCTGATTACACCAATAAGCCGAAATAAACATCGGGCTAAGTTGAACCAACGCAATCAGCAGCATCCAATCAGCGATGCTATTTGGGCTCGTACCTGCAAATTGCACTGCCATAAAGGTTACCAATCCAATTGTAAAAGCTAAGTAGTCAAACAATTGTCTAACTCTCAATCGTTTTTGCTCTACTTCTTCATCTTGTGCATATAAATTAGCAAATACCTTTTGTGGATACTTATTAAGTAATACTTGTCGACTCTTGCGCCACGCTCGTGACATAAAAATTGAGATAAAAAATAGCTGAAATAGAAAGGCAAAACTAACTAGTATTGCATGCGCTTCAGTAAATTGATTCAATGTACTTTCTCCTACTATTTCATTGCTGACGTGAACGCATTACGTATTTCGGAATCGGTTAGCCCGAGTTCACGTAATTTTTTGATACTGTCTGTGATAACACAAAGCGCAGTCGCATTAAGGTCTATTTCGCAATGTTCAAGTGCCTCATCGTGAATGAAAGTCCCTCGATATCCTTTACCGATAATAACACTGTCTCTTTCTAATAATTTATATGCCTTTGACACTGTATTTGGGTTAACACCTAACTCGTTTGCCAATTGACGAATAGACGGTAAAGACATGCCTGGCTGTAGTTTTTTACTTGCCACTCCTTGCTTAATTTGTTCAACCAATTGAGTGAAAATAGGCGTGTCACTCTCTATATCTATTGCAATATTCATAGCGTTGCTTACCTCCTTAATCGTCACGCCTTCGCTAACAGTGAGCATTATACACCAAATCTCATAACGTACTAGTTGACTGTGTAGTACATATGAGGTATGTTGTACTATATGTTCCACTAGTACATTTAAACAAATAATGAGGATTACTTAAAATGAAATGCATTAACGAAAACATGAAATCAATTACATTAAGTCTGTTTTGGGCTGGGTTTATCCTGCTTGGGGCTTATTTATCACAAGGTAAAGACTACACCGCTACTACTTTAATTATTGCTGTCAGCGGTTGGTATATTTCTTATCATCATTTTGTTAAGCCAAATTCTGCTAGTTGCTGCAAGAAAAAGTCATGTGCCAATGGACTAACTTCCCAAAACGATGGGAGCAAGTAACATGGAATCTATTCAAAAGTTAATGCCGTTTGCTTTAATGTTATTGTGCATAAGTAATATTGCGGTGGCCAAGCCAAATGAGGTACATGATATTTCAGGCAGTTGGCAAGGTGCGTTATCAATATCTGGTCAAAGCTTGCCATTAATATTTCATATCAATCATGATTTAACAGCAACAATGGATAGCCCAGCGCAAGGTGCAAATCATATCCCTATCAAATCGGTAACCATTGAAGGGCAAGAGGTAATCATCACTGTTGAGGTTGCGCAAGCTACCTTTGTTGGAAAGCTGGATAGCAAAAACAATTCAATTGAAGGTCACTGGAATCAAGGGCCGAATAAGCTCCCATTATCACTCAAAAAGGCAAAAAAAGAGCTTAGGTCTGAAATAAATAGGCCTCAACATCCTTCCCCTCCATTTCAATACGTGGTGGAAGAAGTGAAATTCCAGAATCACGAACAAAACATTGAGCTAGCTGGCACCTTGACCTTACCTTCATCAACGGGAGAGTTCCCGGCGGTTGTGCTTATTACTGGTTCCGGACCACAGGATAGAGATCAAACATTTATGGGCCACAAAACCTTTTTGGTTATTGCGGATCACTTCACCAGACACGGGATAGCGGTACTTCGTTTTGATGATCGTGGAGTAGGCCTTTCTAGTGGTGACTTTACAACCGCTACTAGTGCCGATTTTGCTCAGGATGTTTCAGCCGCTGTTGATTTCCTTGCTGTTCATAATAATATCTCAAAGGATAATATCGGGTTAATAGGCCACAGTGAGGGCGGACTGATTGCCCCTATTACGGCTAATGAAAATCCCAATGTGAGTTTTATTACTTTACTTGCAGGCCCTGGTCAAACAGGTAACGACATTTCCATATGGCAAATAAAGACAATATTACATGCCAATGGCCTCAGCCTAGAAGCCGCGACAGCCGGCAGTGAAATAACTCGTGCATTAAATAGTGCGGTGATAAACAACGCTAATAAGGATACTTTAGAGTCAGAACTGCTGAGCACCTACGATATGAAATGGCAAGCTCTACCAGATGCAATCAAGGTAGAAATCCAAGCAATTGGCGGTGGGAATCTTCCAAAAGCCCGAATAGAAGTATTGAGCACCAACTGGACGAAATATTTTTTGAAACACAATCCTATGACTTATTTAGAGAACTTAGATATTCCGGTTTTGGCAATTCACGGAGATAAGGATACTCAGATGGATATGAACCTGAATCTGAGTAAAATTCGTCACGCTCTGCAACAGCAGTCACACCCTCTCAGCAAAGTCGAGAAAATAAGTGGTGTTAATCACCTTTTCCAGCGGGCAGATAGCGGTTTGATGTCCGAATATTCACAGATTGAAGAAACCATGTCGCCAGCAGTTTTGCAAATGCTTAGTAGTTGGGTACTTAAGGTATCATCTGAGAACAAGTGATACACTCACGGGATAGATATATATGATTATATGTTAGCGCAATAAACTGGTTATTATGGAATCTCTAAATTTAGTAAACCTGATTCAAGCTGCCACGATGGGTGTCTCATTGTTAGGCGGCTTGATATTATGGCGAAAAAAACAGATCAGAGGAATCGCATCTTTACTTCCCATATTTCTACCGTTATTGCTATCGGTACTCTTTGGCGGCTTGTTTATGTGTTTTTTACCATACGGCTGCTGATGCAGCGCTTAGAGGGCTTCAGTCGTTAGAGCATGTTGAAGATATTTATCAGGGGCCTTTGAATTACGAGTTTGCGCCAGAACGTCTACCGGCAATTGCGCATGAGCTAAGTGAGACTCAAGTACCAGTAACACCAACACTGAATGCTTTTTATCAACTGACGATGTTGAGTGTTGAAAAAGAGTTATTTTTGGAGTCTATCCCAACTGATTATACGTCTAGCATCATTGCATTTGAGGAAAAAAGAAACCAAGTCAAGCGTTGGCTTGCGTCGACAGAGAGCATGGCTACACATAATCAAAAAACGTTAAAATTTTTACAGCTTGTCACACGAGTGTTTAACGATTCAGGTATCACAATGTTAGTCGGTTCGGACTCTGGTGTTTTGCTTTCACCTCACGGTTTGGCAACCCACAATGAAATACGACTGATGCATGATGCGGGTTTAAGTACTTTTGAAGTTCTAGCTGCAGCTACAGTGAACCCTGCTAAAGCACTCGAGTTAGAAAATAGAATAGGTAAAGTGTCAGAGGGTTTTGATGCCGACTTCATTTTTTCCCTGACTAGTCCAATCGATGATTTGCGTGTGCTTGAAGAGCCCGATGCTGTGATAAAGCATGGCGTTTGGTATTCGAAGCAAGATTTAACTGACATTAGAAGAAGTGCCATTGCATCGCGAAGTATATGGCAAGAGTTATGGACTTTGTGGGATGCGTTATAAGTTTATAAAGACATTGTCTTCTGTAATGACCTAAAAACCGCAAACAAATATGTCACTAGAGCTTCCAGTCAAAACCGAACAATAATTGGCCACCCCTAGTGGACTTGAACCACTATCAAAGACTTAGGAGGTCCTCGTTTTATCCAGTTAAACTAAGGGGTGACAATACTCCAACTAGATTCTATCAGTGAGTAAGATAAAAACAACCGCTCTGCGATTTATTGCTTAAAATACAGGCAGGTCTACTATGTACATCGTGGCTGCGGTTTTGACTTTACTACTGCCTAGCCACATAATCGTTAGGCTGAACATCTGATAATAAACTTCTATCTGAAGGCTCTACTGTAGCAGTATCATTAAATACTTGGCGCACAACTAGTGTAGTGGGGTGTAAATCAAACTGTTTATAAGCTTGGCCAAATGTGTCAGTTACTTGGCGTAACGTAAATAAAGTTAGCTGGTCACCTGCCTGTACTTGGTGAATTTTGCCTAAATTAATTTGTAATTGATTATTTGCCACGGCTAATACTCTGCCCATAGTAGGCTGACAAACTACAAAACTCTCTAAATCGGTAATACTTTTTTGTATTAATTTAATCGCATTTTTACCATATTGACTTCGCCAAAATGCATTAGATGTCACATCTACTTTTTCGTTATATGCATAGTCCCAAGGGGTGGTACTGCTATATGTTTTGCTGTAGCTAAGCGCTCCAGATGCACCATCAATTAAAGACACAGTAAAGTTAAAGTTTCGAACACTTTGATTATCGCTAAAAGGATTGAATGAGGAAGATTTTGGTCGCTCTACTGAAATGTCATCAACTACAATATTAACCACAAATTGCGTGTTAGTCCTATTGGCAAGCGATATGGCATCATTCGATACATTTGGCTTTTGCCATTCAAATACATAAGGCTCAGTATGAGAAATTCGCATACTTGAAGTAATGCGTTGCATGATTTCGTCAAACTTTAGTGAAAGCGTTTCACCTAGTTGATGCACTTGACCATCAGACGCTTGTGCCATAAATCTGATAGGGAAATAGGTGGTTGCCATACGTTTTGTGTAATCGGCTGCACTGCAACTGGCCTCTTGTGCAAAAATATCAGCACGAATCGAAACTGTGACAATACCATCACTGTATACTTCATCAATAAGTTGAATACTATTCACCTCACCACTAGCGCGTATTTCTAAACTGTCGTCCATCAGCAACCCGTTTGTCATTTGTTGAACGCTTCTTACTGAAGCGCCTGCAAATAGCAAAGCTTGTTTAATTGCTTCTTCGGTCGCTTCTTCTCTAGCCGCATTTTTGTCACCATTTACAATTACTGCTTGGCCCGTTGCAGTAAACCATGCAGCGTTTGCTGGTGATGCAAAGCAGAAATACGCAATCATCAAAATAGTGCTCATTGCTATACACAATGGCATAGGTAATGATGAGTTATCATGCTTTGCAACGCTACTTCTAGAGTCTGTATTTGCCATTACTTAATTGAACCTTCTTTAAAGCAATCTTCTGGATACCTGTATAAGCAGGTCAGTAAAATATTGATAAATTCTATATCCGTTTGTATTCAATTCTTATGCCACAAAACACGCATTAATTTGACGTTATTTCATATGTAATGAAACTAGTAAATTGCTTTCCTAATTATACCTATCGCTTTCAATAAACATACTGGCACAAGCTTTGCTGAACAGGTTAGTAATGATCAATATTAATACAGGTTTAATTATTGCTTTATTTGTAGATTGATTATGAAAGCCATTAGTAGCCTTGTATTTACAATGGGGTGAGCACAAAAGTATCTGAATGATATGAAATATTGTTCATACAAGTTATGCCGTGCTGGCAGTTAAAAGTTGGCATATTTTTGCCACAAATTCAAAGGTTATTGGATTAAGTTATGAAACAGGTCAATAGTAGAATGTATAAATTAAGTATAAAAGCTACATTAAGCAATTGTGTTAAAGCGGTAATTGTTTGTACCACCTTGTCATTAACTGGCTGCAATAGCCTAATTACAAAACATGTTGAATGGGAAACCGTTGAACCAGAGCAATATCCTGTTTTAAATGCGGTTGGTTACGCCCCTATTAATGCTCAAATGGGGTTAGATGTTTCAACCAAACGTTTAATGGCAGTAAAAGCATCAAAATTAGATGCATATCGAGAGCTTGCCGAGCAAGTTTATGGCCAAAAAGTTGACGGCAATCAACAGCTTTCTAACCTCGTTTTAACTGATAATTCGTTAAAATCTTCAGTAGAAGGGGTGATTCGTGGTGCAAGAGTCGTCAAAACCTATCCTGTTGGTGACGATACTTATGCAACTGAACTAGAGCTAGATATGCAAGTTGTTTATGATATTTACCTTTCCACTGCTCAGCCTAAGCGCATTCGCAAAGTAAGCTATTACTGATTTTTTAATTGGACTATAACTTAGCATCTGTGTAGAGCATAATTTTTGAAAGCCTCGAAATCATGGATGATTTCGTGGAGCGCCCATGGATGGGTTTACAGCGTCTTTCAAAAATTATGCTCTACACAGATGCTAATTTCCATACGCACATTCACATATAAAGAAATACACATAAAAAAGGAGTGCTAAGCACTCCCTTTTCGGTATTGAAGGAAATTTGATTTATGCAGTATTAGGCACTAATGCCTTTTCCGCTACTATCGCCAGATGTGCGACCCGACCTATCATAAGTCATGGACTCTTTTGCACGTAATTCCATCATCAAATTTCGAAGATGTACTAAACGTAACTGGCCTTGCTCAACAGACTTCGCGTTTATTTGAGTTAAATATTTACACTCAAATAATACTTGCTTGCAAGCCTCTAAAAGTTCATCGCAGGTTTCAGGAATATCACCTTTAGATTGCATGCGCTTATATAAAGT
>DDIL01000002.1:7309-15010 GCA_002338515.1 Glaciecola sp. UBA1851
AGTTGCATCAAGGTTTCAGGTTCGCGAGAGCTAATTAAATGCAGCTCCTGCTCAAGCAAAGACTTTAAATCTCGAAGATGAGTAAGCTGAGTCGCAATAGCATTTTCAAGACTTGATTTCATTTATTTACGCCTTAGCACCAAAAATTTGCGTTTCAAGCACGGCTATTTTTTTAGCCAGTGATTCCGGGTTGACTTGGTAATCACCATTGGCGATTGCTTTTTTAAGTCTATCTACCTTCTCTTGATTAACCGGCGCTTCAGTTCCTTTTTTCTGCACATTAGCAAGTTGCTGAGCAGATTGGGTTAAAGATACTGAGTCTTGACGTGCCGGATTATTACTTCTAACTGGCTCGCCTAAATCTGACGGGTTGCCAGGTTTACTTTGAAACTGCGCCTGAGCGAGTTTAGAAGCATCAACCTGAGCTTTGTTATTTGCGTTGTTTACATTGTTATTTATTGACATAATTTCCTACCACCAATATTTCTACTATTTAGGATATCGGCCATTAATTTGTATTCTTTAGCGCGAACTGACAAAAAAATGTCGCTTTTATAAAATACTAATACAGATTCTACCAACTTGGTAACTATTGTATGATTTTTCTACTAATTTTGTTTCTAAGCAATTTATAGAAAACCATTTTTGCTGTATTTCGCATCTCTCTTAGTTAGGATTGCAACCTTCATACCAAACTAGCAGGTAATCAGTCACTCCTTTTTATTATTAGCTGATAAACGAATTTCCGTTACTTTGTAAAAAAGTGAGAACGTCATTTAATCAGTAATCATTATATCTGCTAAAAATTATTAATCTTTAGAGTCTGCTTATATTGGGTGTATTACAAAATAAGTACATATTGATCATAAGGCTCTAATGTAATTGATTCTGTTATTGCTTATTTTTATATACTTATTTCTACTTGTGACGTGCTCGCAACCCTTGCAAATACAAGTTTGTTCGTAGAGATATTGCGTACTTGAATTGTATCGCCCAACACACCATCTTGCTCGGCTACACCATAAACTTTTACCTGTAAGTTTCCGCTCACAGCTGCTATCGTCACTCTATCGCCTTTACATATATAACATAGCATTCTGTCATCAATAATGTGTCCTGCCCGTATTCTACGTTTCAAACGTGCTCCCGCCACATCCTCAATACTGTTAAAACTGCTACCTCTAAGCCTACTTTTATCTACTTCAATAACGGTTAGATCACGAGATGACAATAAACTACCCGGACTTAAATTATCTCGACTAACTACAACTTGTTGTGTCACAGCAATTTTTGCATGCACAAATAAGTACCAGTCTAAATTATGGCAGGTTACTTTCACTGATAGGTTTGTTTGGGTGCGTATATCTTGACTGGAATTAAATTGAAACCCACTTGGACAAGAAGGTATTTTTATTCTCTGGTCTACTTCACGTACAAGCACATTAATATTCTCTTCAGAATTCTCATCATCTATTAGTATGCCTGTATTGGCTAATTGTTCATGTAAAAACTCGCTAACGTCTTGAGTTAACTGTGAATGCTTGCTGTACTCTCGCGCCTTAACTTGCGCAGAGCTTGAAGTGTAAAAAAAAGATATCAAAAAACACGTAAAGACTATGCTAGTTACAGCCGATACTCTGGAAGATATATTAATAAGCATAATTTATTACCTTGTTGATTGCTTTGTGGCTATGACCGCAAATGTTCACTTGGTGAGTTTTGTTTGCTTTTATATGCTGAAATAAAAGCATAACGGTGTCATATGTTTGGCGCTAATAAAGTAAATAGATCCATTATGCTTGCTAACGCAACAATCATGCCTAAAACGGGGGTTTGCATGTCGAGTATTATGGATTCGGTCAATCAGCGCACGCAGCTAGTGGGTCAGAATCGGTTAGAACTTTTATTATTCCAATTGAATTCAAAGCAACGCTTCGGGATCAATGTGTTTAAAGTACGAGAAGTCTTGCAGTGCCCACCACTTACTTCTATTCCTAAATTAAATGCACTTGTTCGTGGTGTAGCGCATATTAGGGGCCAAACCATATCTGTTATCGATTTATCGATGGCAACTGGTGGCATGCCAATTGAGAAGTTAGACCAAGCATTTATTATCATTGCTGAATATAATCGTTCAGTGCAAGGTTTCTTGGTTGGTTCAGTCGAACGTATCATCAATACAAACTGGGATGCAATTTTGCCACCACCTAAAGGCGCGGGCAAAGCGAGTTACTTAACGGCTGTTACAGAAGTAGAAGATGAGTTAATTGAAATTTTAGACGTTGAAAAAATCTTAAATGAAATTTCTCCACTCAATACTGATGTTAGTGATGAAATAAAAGATAACGTTGATGTGAAAGGTAATGAAGAGAAAATTATCTTTATTGCAGATGATTCGTCTGTTGCTCGTAATCAGGTTAAAAAAGCACTCAGTACGCTAGGCTTGCCAATTGAAATGGCCGAAAATGGCTTAGAGGCATTAAAACGCTTAAAAGAGATTGCTGAAGAAACGGGTGATGTAACCGATAGGGTGGGTATTTTAGTTTCAGATATAGAGATGCCAGAAATGGATGGTTATACTCTGACGGCTGAAATTAAAGCTACTCCCGGTTTGAGTCGTTTACAGGTTGTTCTGCACACTTCACTAAGCGGCGTGTTCAATCAAGCAATGGTTCAAAAAGTTGGCGCAGATGATTTTATTGCTAAATTCCATCCTGATGAACTAGCAGGTGCGGTACAAAAATGGTTGCTAACTGACCTAGACAATTAATATTTACAATAAATATTAATACCCAATCAAAGGCAAATATATGTGTAGTTTGAAATATTGCTAATGGATTATAAATTATCGGAACAGGCCTACTGCGACTTTGCCAAGTTTTTGAAACAGAAACTTGGTATTGTTTTAGGCTTAAATAGGCAGTATTTGGTCTCTAGTCGATTGTCAGTTGTGGCGAGAGAATACGAGTACGATTGTATCAATAACTTTTTGAAAGATGTTATTGCAGGCAAAGACACAAACTTAACCAATCGTAGTCTAGAACTCATGACGACCAATGAAACCTTTTGGTTTCGAGATGAATATCCCTTCTATTTATTACTGAACAATGTGTTACCCGAACTCGCTAAAAAGCAAAAGTCATTGCGGATCTGGAGTAGCGCGTGTGCATCTGGCCAAGAAGCTTACTCTATTGCTATGACTATTTTAGAATTTCAACGCACTCATCAAGGCGCATTTAGCCAAGGTGTTGAAATAGTGGGAACCGATTATTCTGATAAAATGGTGAACTTTGCAGCTGCAGGTATTTATGACGAACTAGCGTTAGGAAGAGGCTTGTTAAAAGAATACCGTGATAGGTATTTTAAACATATCGCTTTTAATACGACTCATACAAATAATATGGAAGTAGCGCCATCAGTAAGAAAGATGGTTCGCTTCAAGCAGTTAAACCTATTAGAAAGTTATAACCGCATGGGACAATTTGATATTGTTTTTTGCCGGAATGTATTAATTTATTTTGAACAAGAACAAAAAGTATCCATCCTGAAAAAGATTGCCGCTTGCCTCCCTACTAACGGCAGTTTGTTCCTAGGCGCCGCCGAATCAATTGGTGGTGTTGAGCAAATTTATAAAATGCAAAATGTTAGCAAAGGCCTTTATTATATAAAGGTTTAGCCCCATTCCCGATTCTTTTAAATCTATCAGCTATTCCCATAACTTAACTTTGGCACAGCACTTGCTGATACCTCCACAAGCACGCTAATACATTGCCACCTCGGCAAGATAAGTGTTAGCAAACAATGTTTAACTAATACCGATTAAGCATCAATAGTTAGACAAGAAATTGGGAAGTAAAATGGCAATTAGTTTAGATAAGTTAGTAAATGTTCACCACGATGCGCTAAAAGTGCGAACTCAACGCATGGAAGTGATATCCGGTAATTTAGCCAATGCGAACACGCCAGGCTATAAAGCCAGAGATATTGACTTCGATAAAGCAATGAAACAAGTTCAAGCTAAACAAGGCAAAGCGGGCGAGTTGTTGAAAACACACTCTGGCCACATGGCAGGCAAAACGCAACTTGCTAACGATATCCAATTCACTATTCCTACTCAGCCAGATACGGGTGACGGCAATTCTGTTGATGCCCAAGAAGAAAGAAATAAATTTCTAGAAACGGGTATGCGATACGAATCAGGTTTAATGATGCTTAATGGTAAATTCAAGGGTATGAAAAAAGCCCTTAGTAGCGGAGGGCAATAATAATGAGCCTATTTAATATCATGAATATTTCAAGCACTGGCATGTCGGCAGAAAGTGTCCGTCTAAATACAACCGCCAGTAATATTGCTAACGCAAATAGTGTTAGTAGTAGTTATGAAGATACATACAAAGCTCGTCACCCTGTATTCGGTGCAGCCCTTGACCAAGCTAATCAAGATCAAACTAAAGGTGTGGGTGTAAATGTACTTGGCGTAGTTGAAAGCACTCGTCCATTACAAGTTGAATACGCTCCCGGTAATCCATTAGCAGATGAAAACGGTTATATATACAAGCCTAACGTAAATGTTGTTGAAGAAATGGCAGATATGTTGTCCGCTTCAAAAGGTTATGAAACCAATGTACAGGTAGCGGATACCACTAAACGTATTTTTCGTCGAGTGTTGCAGTTAGGTAATCAGTCATGATAACGCATAAGTGCACAACTATTATTAAAGATTGGGCGTTAAGCTCGAGGATATATCAATGAATATTCAGCCTCAAAATGGTTTAAATCAAGGCTTATATTGGGAAACAGAAGAACCCATTCCTGTTGCCGATGGCACTGAACAAACGTTAAAGCAAGAAGATTTTTTTGCATTGCTAACAGAGCAGTTGGCCAATCAAGACCCAACTAAACCGGTAGATAACGATCAGCTTGTTGCGCAAATGACGTCATTTACTACGGCAGACGGTATTTCACAGCTCAATGAAAAGTTTGAAAGTTTTGCGTCATCTATGACCAGTAATCAAGCCTTACAGGCATCTAGTTTAATTGGTCAGACTGTTTTAGTGACCGGTAATGTTGGTTACATGGGTGGCGAGGGTGAAGGTATTTCGGGAGTCGTCATTAATGAACAAACTTCTCAAGATACACAAATAACGATTCAAAATGCCAGCGGTGAAGTGGTGCGTACTATCGATATTGGTACGCAAGCACCTGGCAATATTGCCTTTAGCTGGGATGGTACAGATAGTAACGGCAACCTATTGCCTCCGGGTAACTATGGCGTAACTGTTCAAGGTAAAGTTTTTGGTGAGGAAACGGCACTTCCTACAGCTATTAATAGACATGTAGACAGTGTGAGCCTATCGGGTTCAAGCGCGGGTGTTGTACTTAATTTAGATGGTGACGTGAGCATAAAGTTAGATGACGTCATTCAAATTGGAAATTCATAGGAGTTAAATATGTCTTTTAATATTGCACTAAGTGGTGTGTCAGCCTCACAAAAAGACCTAGATACTACAGCAAATAACATTGCAAACGTAAATACGGTTGGTTTTAAAGAGTCGCGTGCTGAATTTGGCGATGTTTATGCAGCGTCACTTTTAGCTTCCGGTAAAACAAAAGTTGGTGATGGTGTGCTTACTCAGGAAGTATCACAACAATTTTCGCAAGGTAGTTTAAGCTTTACTAATAACGCACTAGATATGGCGATTACAGGTAACGGATTTTTTGCAACAGTACCTGAAATTACTTCACGAGATTTTTCATTTACTCGTGCGGGACAATTTAAACTAGATTCAGACAATTTTGTAGTTAATTCTAATGGTGATAACTTACTCGGTTTCCCAGTTAACCCAGACGGTACATCTGCATCGGTAGCGTTAAGTACAACTGAGCCGGTGCGAATTCCAGATTCATCAGGTTCACCACAACAAACGACTGAAGTAGATGTTCGTTTCAACTTACCAGCAGGTGATCAGGCCAATGTTGCAGCTGATTTCGATCCTGATGATCCATTAACTTATAATGCCGCAACATCCGTTACGGTATACGATTCACTAGGTGATAGTCATGTAATGACTTATTTCTTTTTAAAAGATAATGACCCCACTGCAGTAAATGAGTGGTACGTGATGGCTTCGGTTGATGACCAACTAGTTAATATTACTAATTCTGATGGCTCTGAAGCCGACCCAGCAACTGCAGTAAATGCTGTTGGCACAAACACAGGTAATTCAGTCGCTGCAGCTAAAATACGATTCAGTGATGGTGGTGATTTTATTGGCATTGAATCAGCAGATGGACTACCTCAGCCTGATGGTAAATTTCAAACAGGTGCATTAGGTGGCGTTATATTAGCCAACGGCTCTGATGCTACGCAACAAATTTCAATCGATTTCAATTTAGATACGGCTGGTGCCGATCCTAATGAGCCTACTCAGTTTGCATCTGCTTTTGAGGTTACATCACTTGAGCAAGATGGTTTACCAGTTGGTCGACTTACAGGTATAGATATTTCACCAGATGGACTAGTAAGAGCGACTTTTTCAAATGGTACATCTGAACCTATCGTTCGTGTAGCGCTTGCGCGATTTTCGAATGAACAAGGCTTAACGCAGCAAAGTTCTACGCAATGGAAAGAAAGTATTTTATCTGGTGAAGCTTTGGCTGGAGAAGCTACTACGGGTACCTTTGGTGATATTAATTCATCCGCGCTTGAACAAGCTAATGTGAATTTAACCACTGAGTTAATTGATATGATAATTGCTCAACGTAACTTCCAGGCTAATTCTAGAGCATTGGAAGTGAACAACCAGCTTAACCAGACGATTTTAAATATTCGATAATCCCAGTTTGACGTCGTAAATTAATTGGCTTAAATAATGAAGTAGCATTTATTATTTAAGTCATTAATTTATGATTTAATCAGTTAACAGAAATCAATTTTTATGGACAAAATTTGCCGTAATTTTTTGACGGCAAAAAACAGGCGGCAAACTCTAGGTGTAATCTTTGGCAGTATCCCAACTAGAACCCGTATCTATAGTTTGAAAACTGCATAAAAATCAAATTTAACCATTAAAAACAATAGTATACCTTCAACTTCCATTTCTTTCCCTTCTTGGCATACCCCTTGCAAACCTATTTATAACCATCGTTTTTTTTAATACAAATTTTAGATTTGTATATGGCAAAGCAAGGTAGTTACCTTCGCTTAAGCTCAAGAGGCAAGGTAATGGATAAGTTTTTATATATAGCAGCAAGCGGGGCCAAACAAGATTTAGCCGCAACCGCCGTTCGCGCCAACAACTTGGCGAATGCTCAAACCAACGGATTTAAGGCGCAACTAGAACAAGCGCGCGCCATGCCAGCATTCGGTGAAGGTCTGCCAACTCGTGTATTTAGTATGACGGAAAGTCCGACTAATAATTACGACGGTGGCCCAATGATCACTACTGACCGTCCATTAGATATAGCCGTACAAGGTGACGGATGGTTTAGTGTTCAGACTGAACAAGGTGAAGAAGCCTATACCCGAAGTGGCGGCTTTACTATGAGTGCAGATGGGGCACTGCTTGATCCTAAAGGCAATATAGTAATGGGTGAAAATGGCCCTTTATTTTTACCTGTTCCTTTATCAAATATCACAGTTGCTGATGATGGTGCCATTTCTGCCAGATTACAAGGCGCACCTGAAACTGAAATTGAAGA
>DDIL01000002.1:15370-24367 GCA_002338515.1 Glaciecola sp. UBA1851
AATGCGATAGATGAAATGGTGAATATGATTTCCCTTCAACGCCATTATGAAATACAAGTGAAATTAATGAAGAAAGCCGACACCTTAGCCATGCGCGGCAACATGTTACTTAGAATAATTTAACAATAGATTTTAGCGAATTTTTCGCTTAAGGATTTAGTTATGCATCCAGCTCTATGGATAAGTAAAACCGGATTAGACGCTGCACAAACAGATGTAGCGACGGTTTCGAACAACTTAGCAAACGCCAGTACCATTGGATTCAAAAAAGACCGAGCAGTATTTGAAGACTTACTTTATCAAAACATTAATCAACCTGGTGGTCGTTCTTCTGCAGATACTGAATTACCTTCAGGATTAATGTTAGGAGCAGGTTCAAAGGTTGTAGCCACACAAAAAACACATACCCAAGGCAATTTATTGACAACGGGCAACGCGCTGGATATGAGTATTCAAGGCAGAGGTTTTTTCGAAATCCAAATGCCTGATGGCTCGGCAAGTTATACCCGCAATGGACAATTTACCTTAAATGACCAAGGTCAAATGGTTACGCCCGGTGCCGGATTTGTATTGCAGCCTGTTATCACACTTCCACCAGATGCGCAGCAAGTTACTATTTCGCAAGATGGAGAAGTGTCTGCTCAGTTAAGAGGTCAAGCTGATCCTCAGGTGTTAGGCCAAATTAATATCGCTGATTTCATTAACCCAACTGGTCTTCAACCAATTGGTCAAAATCTTTATGTAGAGACCGCTGTATCTGGCGCACCAGTGCAGGGTGTTCCAGGGTTAGAAGGGCTTGGCACTTTATCGCAAGGTAACCTTGAAACCTCTAACGTAAATGTGACCGAAGAACTAGTTAACTTAATTGAAAGTCAGCGCTTGTATGAAATGAACTCAAAAGTAATTTCGTCGGTTGACCAAATGCTTGGACAAGTTATCCAGCAGCTTTAATTTAATCGAAATAGCCAAGAGAGTACGCATAATGAGGTTTTCTATGCAACATAAAATAACAACGTTAAAGGGCATAAAAGTGCTTATAAACGAAGCAAGAAATGTAAAGCAGAAACTGGTAATTCCAGTGTTATGCGTTGTGTTTTCAAGGCTAAATAAAAACTATATTAAACCTGCATTATTTGTGTGTGGTTTTGCTTTACTAACGGGATGTAACTCAACTATGAGTGAGCCTGTAAAAGTAAATGACCCTTTTTATGCGCCTACTGTACCCGTTATGACCAAAGAAGCGATAGCCAGTAACGGCAGCTTATTTACGCCTAGTGCAGCGAACAGTTTATATTCAGATGTGAAAGCAAGAAGAGTAGGCGACATCATCACAGTTACTCTGCGTGAAAATACTAATGCGACAAAAAGTGCTGGAAATTCTAGCTCAAAAGAAGCGAATACAAGCGTTAACCCAATTATTGGTTTAGGGGGCAATGCTTTGCAAATAGGGAGTGAAGCCGTTCAATTATCTATGGGCTCATCTAACGATTACAGTGGCGATGCCCAAGCAACGCAAAGCAACAGTTTGCAAGGGAATATATCGGTTACTGTAGTAGAAGTGCTTCCCAATCAAAATTTAATAATACGCGGTGAAAAATGGCTTACCTTAAACAATGGTGATGAATATATCCGTTTAACTGGTGTAATACGTCCCGCTGATATTGCGCCAACCAATGAAATAGAGTCAAACAAAATTGCGAATGCACGTATTCAGTATAGTGGTACAGGTAGTTTCGCAGAAGCGCAGGAGAAGGGCTGGTTAACTCAGTTCTTTTCATCACAGTGGTGGCCATTATGATACTTAATTTATTGAATAAATTAATTCGACTTTTAGTAGGTACTGCTTTCGCTTTTGTGCTTTTAACCTATTGTACGCAGTTAGGGGCAGCACAAAGAATTAAAGATTTAGCGAGTGTTCAGGGCGTACGTTCAAATCAATTGGTAGGGTATGGTTTGGTAGTTGGGTTGCCAGGAACAGGCGAAACCTCGCCTTTTACTGAACAATCATTTAGAACCATGTTAACTAATTTCGGCATTGCACTTGATGCTGATGTGAAGCCAAAAATCAAAAATGTGGCTGCTGTGGCGGTACATGCAGAACTTCCAGCCTTTTCAAAACCTGGTCAAACTATTGATATTACTGTGTCCTCTATAGGTGAAGCGGCTAGTTTGCAAGGTGGCACCTTATTACAAACTTTTTTACGCGGCCTAGATGGTCAAGTGTATGCGGTCGCGCAAGGGAGCTTAGTGGTGTCAGGATTTGGTGCTCAAGGAAATGATGGTTCAAGAATAGTGAGTAACACGCCAACGGTTGGCACTATTGCAAACGGTGCGGTGGTTGAACGTAGTGTTGAAAGTGGGCTAATGCAAAATGATTACCTAACACTTAACTTGAACAACCCTGATTTTTCTACAGCACAAGCCTTGGCTGATAAAATTAACGAGCGTTTAGGTGCCGATCCAGCAAATGGCTATGCTATTGCAACCCCCTTAGATGCGGCCTCAGTAAGAGTGTCAGCACCAAGAGATGTGGGCCAGCGCGTGGGTTTTTTAGCCACCATTGAAAACTTTGAATTTGTGCCAGCTAAAGCTCCGGCCAGAGTGGTGATCAATAGCCGCACCGGAACTATTGTTATTGGTGAAGAGGTTAGGTTAAGGCCTGCCGCTATTACTCATGGCGGGCTAACGGTTACGATTACTGAAGATCCACAAGTGGTGCAACCCAACGCATTAGCGAACGGTCAAACTGCCGCGGTAGAACAATCAATTGTTGACGTGCAGTTAGATGATAGCCGCATGTTTAAATTTGAGCCGGGGGTCACGCTTGACGAATTAGTACGAGCGGTAAACCAAATTGGTGCTGCGCCAGGTGATTTAATGGCAATACTTGAGGCGCTTCGACAAGCAGGGGCTCTGCAAGGCGAGTTGATTGTTATTTAAGGAATATGCACAGTATTTAAGGTAGATTTATGATTGATTTAACAGCAAATTCAAAATCACAACTTGAGATGTCTAGGAGTGTTCATGACTTGAACAGTCTGAATAAGATCAGAGAAGCTGAAAAGAATGGTGATGAAAATGCACTGAAGGAAGCAGCAAAACAGTTTGAAGCTATATTTGTGAAAATGCTGTTAAAGTCAATGCGCAAAGCACAAGAAGCCATTGCCGATAAAGACAGTCCGTTTAATTCTGAGCAGGTTAAATTTTATCGAGATATGCATGATCAGCAATTGGCGACTGATTTGTCTACACAAGGTAGTATTGGCTTGGCAGATTTGATTGTTAAGCAAATGAGTATTAATGACGAAATGATGCCTGCAAGTGCAGTGCGTTCTGATGGTGATTTATCTATTTTAAATAGACAGCAAGTGCAAAGCCGAGATAATAGTGAACAAGTATTGTTTGGTGACATACAAGGAAATACTACTAAACGAGCTGCATTTGAATCCCCTCAAGAGTTTGTAAATGCGCTTTATCCAAAAGCGTTAGAGGCAGCAGAAAAACTCAATATTGATCCTAAAGCCTTACTTGCACAAGCCGCCGTAGAAACGGGCTGGGGTAAATATGTTATCCATAGCAACGATGGTGGTAGCTCTCATAATTTATTTGGTATCAAAGCAGATAGCCGCTGGCAAGGTAATAAGGCGATGGTAGACACATTAGAGTATGTCAACAACTTACCTGAAAAGCAGCGTGCTTCATTTAGAAGTTATGACGATTTTAGTTCGTCTCTTAACGATTACGTTGATTTTGTGCAAAGCAATCCTAGATACGAGCAAGCATTAGAAAAAACAGACTCAGCGCAACAGTATTTTGATGCACTACAGGAAGCAGGCTACGCGACCGACCCAGCCTATTCGAAAAAAGTCATGTCAGTATTTAACGGAGAATTACTCAATGGTTTGTTGCCTTAATATTCTTTTTTACTGGTTGAATTTAAAGATTACGGGTGGATTAGCCTAATGATAAGAAATGCTGATTTATTCACTATGGCAACCTCTGGTATCAATGCTAGTAATAAATTACTAGCAACAACCAGTAACAATATTGCCAATATTAATAGTGAAGGTTACATACGCGAGCGTACTGAGTTTACGGCAAGATTAGGCGGTGGTGTAGATTTTGGTTTTACTGACAGAGTGCTTGATACTTTTGCCCAGAATCAACTTAGACGAGATACAAGTTCAGTGGGCGAGCACCAAACTTTTAGCGACCGAGTACAAGGGCTTGATAATGTATTAGCAAGTGAAGCTAACAGTATTTCTGCATCCATGACTCGCTTTTTTAGTTCTTTACAAACAGCTACTGATGACCCTACCAATATGCCTTCAAGAGATGCAGTTATGGGCGAAGCTAGCGGTATGCTAAACCGTATTAATCAGTTAGGCGATTTTATGAAAGTAAAAGAGCAAGAAACTGAATTACAAATTCAAGATATTGTATCAACCGCCAACAGTTTAGTTGAACAAATTGGCAATTTGAATGAAGCTATTAATGTCGCTCAAGGTAATACAAATGTTGATACACCTGCGAAACTGCTTAATCAACGCGACCAAGCAATATTAGAATTATCTGAATTAGTTGCGGTAGAAGTGAGAGACAGTTCAAATACAAATGGTGGGGTGGTGGTTAACTTAAAAAGCGGTGAATCACTCGTATTAGCCGATGGTGCATTTAATGTTTTTGCAATTGGTGGCAACCCTGATTACACGAATCGTGATCTTAAATTACAAACTAACTATGCTCCGCCAAAACAAAATACGTCAATTGAAATATTAGAGCAGAAATTAGGTGGCGCAATTGGCGGTGTCTATAGGTACAGAGAACAAGTTTTAGAGCCTGCACAGCGAGACTTAGGAAAGCTAGCTACTGTGCTGGCAGATACGATCAACACGCATAATAAGCAGGGGATGGATTTAGATCTTCAATTGGGTGGAGATATTTTCAAGGTTGATGATTTTAGAGCTATTAATTACCCCTCTAATTCAGATTTATCATTAGGTATGTCGGGTAGAATTATTCCCGGTGCAAGTGGTGATATAACCAATAACGACTACAAAGTTACGGTGCTGACTGTTCCAACTGGCACCCCCGCAACCTTTGATGTTGAAGTGGCTGCGGTTACCACCGACGGTCAGCCAGAGCTGGATAGCAGCGGTAACCCTATTGTTCAAATACAAACTGTGACCGCTCAACAAGGTTTATACAACGCCACAATTGGTGGTATTGAATTAGAATTTGACGATGGCTCAGCTTATCAAGAAGGCGATGCATTTTTAATTCAACCCACTCGATTAGCGGCGTCTAATTTAACGTTAGCCACCTCTCGTTCTGAAGATTTAGCCTTTGCTAAACCATTAAGAGTAAGTATGAATACTGACAATTTAGGCGATGCTAAATTGATTGATACTGTTATTTCTAATTCGGTGGTTGACCTTTCTTTTGCCGACCCAAATGCATCAGCATTTAATGGAAGTCAGGGAATTCAAGATCAAGCGCAGTCGCCATCGGCCATCTTTGGCGCGCCAGTTATGGTTAGATTTACAGATGTTGACTCATATGAAGTGTTGGATAGCAGTAATCAAGTTATTACTTCTATTACAGGCGCAAGTGATTTAAATAACCTATTAGCGCAGGCTAAAGACAGTGGCTCGCCTGCGTGGCCTGCTGAATTCGCGGCATTAAATGATTACCCTGGGTACGATTTCTCATTAGAAGGCAGGCCTGCAGCAGGTGACGAATTCACCCTTGAATACAACACTAATGGTGTTAACGATAACCGAAATGCGGTAGATATGGCGCAGTTACAACAAATGGATTTTGTGCGTTTAAGTAATGGAGCTCAAGGAAATAAAGCGACGTTTAATGAAGCTTATGCTTCATTAGTGGGGCAAGTAGGGGCTGCTGCAGCCGGATCTAATATTGATTTAGAAGCGGCAAAAGTGATGCAAACACAATCATCAGATTGGTTTGAATCAGCCTCAGGCGTTAGCCTAGATGAAGAAGCGGCCAATCTTATTCAGTTCCAACAATCATATGCAGCAGCAGCTAGAATTCTAACAACTGCACAGCAAATGTTCGATACGATTTTGCAAGTTGCAAGATAATTTTAATTTAAGGTATTAACGAGTTTATCTGATGAGAGTCACTACTAATCTAATATTTGATAGAAACTACCGAGCCATTAATGAAAATCAAGGGCAGTTATCTGATATTCAAACCCAGTTAGCCAGTGGTAAAAAACTACTGCGTCCATCAGATGATCCTGTTGGCGCATCACAGGTTATTCGCTTAACTGAAGAGCTGAATAAAATTACTCAGTACAATCGCAACAATGACTTAGTTGCTAGTTCACTTGAACTGCAAGAAACTACATTAAGAAGCATGAATGATGTGGTTAATCGAGCAAGAGTTCTAACTGTGCAGGCAGGCAATGGTATTTTGTCTAGTGCTGATAAAAAAGCGCTTGGCGCTGAAATAGAACAACTTAGAAATCAAACTATTGACTTGATGAATACACAAAACGCCAGTGGCGAATATATTTTTGCAGGATATCAATCTGCCACGCAAGCATTTGAATTTAATCCTACTGCGACAGAAAATAGAATACAATTTGTAGGTGACGACGGAACAAATGAAATACAACTTTCCGATTCTGTTAGCATACAAAGTACCACTTCAGGTAAAACCTTATTTGAAGATGTTAGAGCGCGATTGAATTTTGATATTGTAAATGAAAGTGGCCTAACGGTTGATGCTTTTCAGATCAAAAATCAAGGTACCTTCGATCAGTTCCACAATAATAATTTTGACCCTGCTGTACCTGCTAATAATCAATTTAGGTTCGACATTATTGAAGTAGACCAAATTCAAGTAACGAATATAGGCACAGGCACAGTAGTTGACTCCCTGCCATTTGAGTCAGGCGAATTGTTTAGTTTTAATGGCGCGGAATTTACGATTAGCGGCACCATTGGCGATAGCATGGACATTAACCTTAATCGTCCGCAAAAAACAAATCTTGCTGAAACACTACATAATATGTTTTTGGCATTAAATGACGACAGTTTAGATCAACAAAGTTTTACTAACCTCATAGATGACACATTAGTTGGTTTAGATAATGGCCTAAATAAAATGGCCAGAGAGAATTCTTCAATAGGGGCACGATTGAATATTGCTCAATCGGTTAAAAACTCCCAATTAGATGCAGAGATTGCGAATGAACAAGCGCGTTCATCTATTGAAGATGTTGACTACGCCAAAGCGTCAGCTGAATTTTCTAAACAAGAAACGGCTTTAGAAGCAGCTTTCGCGTCTTTTCCTAGGGTGGCTAACTTATCACTATTTAACTATATTTAAGGATGTATAATACAGAAGAGATGCCTGTTACTTTTCATCCTTAATTTACAATTAACATTTGTTCAATTAATAGGCTAATTTAGAGCTTATTCCCTTAGATTAATCAAAAATTTCAGTTAAATTTATAATTTTAATTCTTTTTTAAATTCCTAGCTTCCAGCAAAAAAACCTACATTATACAACAGCTAATTCCCAATTATTTTTTAGGGGGCGGCAATTTTTTGCCGTTTTCAACCTTAATACGGATATTTTTTGTGAAATTATATTAAAGGGAAATTTATCCTTGTCGATAACCATTTACGAGAGAGCCAGTACATATGATTTCGATAAGATGTAAATCTTGTAAATCTATGTTCTACATATGTAACTAAATCACCGGAGTAAAGTCCGGCTTGCCAGCCATCGCTGGACTGAGAGTGTAGGAGAGACTTATGTCTATGTTCGTAAATACTAACGTTTCGGCCATGAATGCCCAACGTCAGCTATTCAATTCAAGTAATTCTTTAAATACGTCGTTTGAGCGTTTATCTTCTGGTTTCAGAATCAACCGTGCTTCTGACGATGCGGCTGGACTGCAAATTACGGATCGTATGACGACTCAAATTAACGGTTTGAACCAAGCTGTTAATAACGCCAACGACGCTATTTCATTGACGCAAACCGCTGAAGGAGCGTTAGGTGAAACAACTAATGCGCTTCAACGAATTCGTCAATTAGCAGTGCAATCACAAAACGGTATTAATTCACAAGCCGATAGAGATGCACTACAAAAAGAAGTATCAGCACTGAAAACAGAAATATCTCGTATTTCAACTGATACTCAATTCAACAAAACTGATATTTTAACGGGTGGCTTTTCAGCTGTATTCCTTGTTGGAGCTAACAGTGGCCAAACCATTTCAGTTAACTTAAGTGCACCTGGCAACAGTTTAACTGGGTTTTCTGCAACCGGCCTTGCTATTGATGGTTTATCAGTATCTTCAGCAGGTGGCGCATCTGCAGCATTAGCAACACTTGATACAGCTATCTCAGCTGTAGGTGGTGCAAGAGCTGACTTAGGTGCATTAACCAACCGTTTCCAATCTACTATTAGAAACTTGTCAAACATTGTAGAAAACATGTCTTCTGCACGTTCACAAATTCTAGATACAGATTTTGCGGCTGAAACTGCCAACTTGACTCGTAACCAGATTATCCAGCAGGCTAGTACAACTGTACTGTCTCAGGCGAATCAGCGTCCACAGTCAGCACTACAGCTATTAGGTTAGACAGATAACTCCTTCTGAGACCCTACTGTTTGGGGAATGAAGCCAGGAGGTAGTATACTTGCTTTAGCTAGCCAAACAGCAGAGAGTCCGCTCACTCTCTTATACCAGAGCGACTGGCCAGGATTATTTTTATAACCCTGGCCAACCATTTCCTATTTTTTTTCATATTCTTTAGTTTTTTACTAAAGCTTTTCCTGTGCGTGGACGATAACTATTTTGAGCGGAACATCTAATTATAATATCCACTCAATGCTACATTATAGTTAAGGCCAACAAGAGCCAATAATATAGTGGTAATAACCAGTACAATAATTAAAGTGTACTTGAGTCATATTACACACTAATCAAAAACAACATAGTGTGCAAA
>DDIL01000149.1:0-1464 GCA_002338515.1 Glaciecola sp. UBA1851
TCGAGGAACGATTACCGCGATTGTTTTGCCGCGCACGCGATTGAAAGGCACTCCCGAAAAGACCAAGATTGCTCCGCCGGAAGAGTGAACAACCGAAAACGCATTTTTTAAAAGTAAATATTATCTATTTGTGTTAGTTGTTATATTATAACGCTCAATAGAACATACGTTGTTAACTTTTAATATGTTTAAATTAATTACTCGAAGTAAGAATTTGAAAACGTTAATTATCGTTCTTTGATTTCACAATATGAAATCAGCCTATTTAATTTTAACCTAACAATTAGGCACAACTGAGAAATATGAATTAAACAACAGTATTGCCTACTACTATCACTAATAAAATTTGAAAAATGACAAATAAGCTTAAATTAAGTATCGCATTTATTGTTTGCATCGCAATTGGGATCGCACTTGGATTTGCTTATGTGCAAATTAAACCAATTGTTAGCCAGTGGGTTTTGGCTTCAACCAAAAATTACATCACCAAGGATACTGAATTAAATTCCATGTTTGACGCACAGCGCACAATCGATTTGCAATGGTCTATGCTTATTCCAGAGGTTGAAAAAGCAATTTTAGAAAAATATCAGCAACCGAAACCTAGCACGCCAACTGAATTTACAAATAATCTTCTTCGCTCAATAGAAGCAGCAAGTGATGCAAGTTACAGTGAAGCCATGACATCAATCAATACAGTTGATGCTTTTGATGGTATGGCCATATCTATTCCCGGGTTTATTGTGCCTATTGACTATCAAGATGATCAATCACCCAGTAATATATTCATTGTGCCTTACTTCGGTGCGTGCATTCATTTTCCGCCGCCCCCGCCGAATCAAATCATTTTTGCTCAACTTGAAAGCGCATTTACAAATTTCGAAATAACTCAGGCATATCGTATTAATGGCGTACTGAGAAGAGGGTTATTTGAAGATCCGCTTGGCACATCTGCGTACATTCTTGATGTGGTATCAATAGAAGCATATTTTGATAATCCTGATGATTTTAGACGTCATTGATGGCTCTAACATTAAAAACTAGCTATGCAAAAATCAAAATTGCTTGGGGACGAGAAATTGATTTAGCTCCTTGTTGATTTTCAAGTATCCATTGAGCGTTAAATTTGTCTATTGATGGCGTGATCTCAAAAATTTTCAATTCGAGTTGAGATACACCAGAAACACAATTGAGTAATAATGTGATAGTGACATCACTGTGGTGTTGATGGTGACCTGAATGATTATGGTCGTGTTTGTCATGCACAACTTGAAAATAGCTTGCATTCAACTTGGCATGCTCATGATTTTTATGAACACCATCATTACTATCAATAAACTGCATAAGGTTATGGCTTATATTAGAAGCTTGGCAATTGTTTGGAATGGTAATTAGGTTGCTGGCATCACTAATTAATTTTGCTATTTCATTCACACGTTTAACTTTCTTAACATCGTTAGTTTT
>DDIL01000149.1:1779-2749 GCA_002338515.1 Glaciecola sp. UBA1851
ACCATGAACGTGTGTTTGCGATTCTGAAAAGGTGCTCCATACTAATAATGTGATGGTAAGTAATGCAAAAAGTTGTATTTTCAGCATGTAATCGGCCTATATTTTCCATCGCGTTAAAATTCGTCTACAGTGAAACAATATTTTTATAACAAAGCTTTAGTTGATTTGCACTTAATTGTTATACTATAACATATACTGTCAATGTAAAATGTCAAATTGCTTAACAATATTTAACGTTTATTCAAACCGGAGAAGACAATATGCTAAATAGAAGAGAATTTAGTAAAGGTTTATTGGCTGTCGCTTTAGGCGGCCTCGCTACCAACTTACGTGCAGCAAACATGTCTTCGCTTAATCTGTTGTTAGATGGCTCAAAAGCTTATGGTCCATTGTTAGCTGATCCTGCCGGCGCATTAGATTTACCAAAAGGGTTCTCTTACCGAGTCATATCTAAGCTTAATGATATTATGCAGGATGGCTTAGCTGTGCCTGACAGAGCCGATGGGATGGGGTGTATTAAGCTTGATGAAGATAGAGTGGTGTTAGTTAGAAACCATGAACTTTCACCTCCTAAAGCATTATTCACTGAAAATACTAAGCCGAATATTCAGACTAGTAGCCTAGCCAACGCTGCATATGACCAATCTTCAACGGGCTATCCGTTACCGGGCGGCACTAGTAATATTGTTTACAACCTAAAAACAGAGCAAGTAGAGAACGAATATATGTCGTTACTGGGTACTATTCGAAATTGTTCTGGTGGCATAACGCCTTGGGGTACTTGGTTAACTTGCGAAGAAAATGTGGCTAATGCATCAGATAAAATCAGTAAAAATCATGGCTATGTATTTGAGGTATCTTCGAAAGAGAACGGTTTAGCTAAGCCTGAGCCTTTAAAAGATATGGGCCGATTTAACCATGAAGCAGCATGTGTTGACCCTAAAACAGGCATTGTTTATTTGACTGAAGA
>DDIL01000005.1 GCA_002338515.1 Glaciecola sp. UBA1851
TGGCTTATACCATTTATGGTTTTTGGGTAATGCGCGGACGAATCAAACAGTCTGATTTAAACAAATCACACGCAATCTATTAATTAAGGAGCACAGTATGTGGTATTTCACTTGGATATTAGGCGTTTTATTAGCGTGTTCATTCGGCATTATTAATGCGATGTGGCTCGAGTCTACAGAAGATATGGATAGAGCGGACGAATCGCAATGAACACACATGCAACATCACCTGCTAGCGATGCCAATACATGGTTAACGCAACAGTCAAAGCAAGCTAGAGTGTCACAGCTGCAGGTGTTCGTTGTTCGTTTAGCACAGCTTGCTGCTCAAATTAGTGCATTTTGGTTTTTGGCTTCCATTGTGCATCGCGTTGTGGTTCAGCAGCAAGCCGTCTTTTTCTCAGAACTTTCCCCTCTTATTGTTGCCATGCTGTGTTGGGCGATCTTAGCTTACTTGCAAGATTGGATGGGTAATAGGATGAAGTCTATTCTAGAGCAGTCGCTTGAAGACTCAATCCATCAACGATTAAAGTCAAATCAAGTTGCGCTAACTAGACGATTCTCAAGCACGTTTTGGCAGCAGCTTTTCTTAAACAATATTAGCGATATCGGCGACTACTTAACCCAATATAGTGTGCAAAAATGGTTAGCCGGTATTGGTCCTGTTGTGGTGCTATTGGTTATTACCCCAATCAACTACGTAGTGGCAATTGCACTGTTTGTCACTATGCCAGTAGTGCCACTTTTTATGATTTTAGTCGGTAAGGGTGCGGCGTCATTACATCGAAAGCACTTTGTTGCCTTAGAAAGACTCGGCGATATGTTTTCTGACCGACTAAAAGCGTTATCTTTGATAACCGTTACTGGTCAACATCATAATCAAGTCAATCGATTGAGTGATGCGAGTGAAATTGTTAACCGTAAAACTATGCAAGTTGTATCAGTGGCGTTTTTATCTACTACGGTACTAGACTTTTTTGCAACCGTATCTATTGCCTTGGTAGCTGTCTTTATTGGCTTCACCATGTTAGGCGAGTTATCAATTGGCCCGCAAATTACTTTGCACTCTGGTTTGTTTATGCTCTTAGTATCCCCTTTACTATTTTCTGAAATGCGAACTTTAGGGCGTTTTTATCACCAAAAATCAAAGGCTGAGGCTGCTGCACAGCGATTTGTTGACGTGTTTAAGAACGACTCTATTCAGCCGAAAAATTCGACATTCAATGGTATTGCTTGGCTCAATTTTAAAGTTTGTGAGCCATCCATTAAGGCGAAGCAATTATGTATTAATGAAAAAGATTGGATTTATCTTATTGGGCCATCGGGTAGCGGTAAAACGGTTTTACTTGAAGCACTATGTGGTTTTAGGCAAGCCAGTCATTCCTTAAGCGGCAATGTCGCCTTATTGAGTCAGCATGTTGCTTTACTTGATAAATCCTTGCGCAATAATTTAACGTTAGGGAAACTGAATTTATCGGATAGCCAGTTAATTCAATCGTTAGAGGAAGTTGGTTTAAATGAATGGTATACGCATTTAACCGAAGGCTTAGATGCTGAGCTTTCTGATTATCCAGCCCTTTCTGGCGGTGAAGCTCAACGTTTAGCACTGGCAAGAATACTACTTCATAATAAAGATATTGTGTTGTTAGACGAACCTACCGCCCATTTAACCGAGAAGCAGCATAACGATTTATCAAAACTCATTCACAAAAAATTGTATTCAAAAACGGTAATTTGGGCGTCTCATAAGCCTTTACCTAGTGACTGGTTTTGCCAGAGTTGGTTTATTAATTCTGGCGTGATTGAGGTGACAAAATGAACTCAGTAAAAAGGCAACCATCGGCCTTTAAACTCTTTGTAACCCTTGCTTTAGCCATTGTGCACTTGCTTGCTGGATTTTCAATTTTGTTGGTCTCATCTTGGTTCATTGCCGCTTGCAGTATTGCAGGTGTTGGTTTTAACTATATGCTTCCAGCTGTTGTAATAAGAGCGCTAGCCTTAATTAGAATAAGCTCTGGCTATTTTTCTATGCTAGTTGGTCATTATCACTTGCTCTCTAATTTGGCGATGATTCGTTTAAATCTTTTTGCCAGTTTAGAAAATAAGGTAACTGTTTCAAGACAGTCGTCGTTAGACGCACTTAATCATCAAAGTGAGGAAGTAGCGTCCATTTGGATTTCATGGGTAGGGCAAAACGCAGGGGCATTATTATCACTGGTTTGTCTAAATGTAATTAGCTTTATTTTTATCCCATCAATAAGCAACATTATTGTGTTGTTTAGTGGTGCTTTTGTCATTATTTACTGTGTTTTATTATGGTCAATGATTCAAAGTAGTAGCGAGTTGGTAAGTGCTAAAGAGGCGTTTCAATTTGATATGGTCAAACATATTGAATGCGCTTCTTTATGGCATTTATACCAAGAATACGATGTAAATCCTCCTCGATTACGTGTACTAATTGATTTAGAAAAAAAGTTAAAATTAAGAGTAAGACTGGCGGCATTTAGTTTGTTTGTTGCTGCTATTGCGTGTATTTCCGTTATTTTTTCTTTATACAGTGCACCGCTCTTAGGAAATCCGATATTTGTGCTTATCCCAATAACATTACTTAGCATTAACGATTGGTTGAGCCCAACTTTAAATAGTCTAAATCAGTTGTTGAAATTTAAAGAAGCAAAAAAAGCAATTGATTCAACAAGTAAAAATTTAAGCGTTCTAAAAACAAACCATGCAAGTATTTTAGGTTTTGAGCTTCGAAATTTTAGACCTTGCAACACAAGAATGAATGCAATCAATGCCCGTTTTAATTCTAGTGGGGCACATATTATTACTGGTGGTTCAGGGTCGGGTAAAAGTCGTTTTTTACAAGCTTTAATGGGGTTAATTCCTTTTGAAGGAAACCGAGGTGTGCTTACATCGAATACAACAACTAACCTTCTTTCTACAACTAACAATACATTATTAACTGATTGCTTTTATGTTGAGCAGTTCCCTTATATTTTATCGGATACCTTGCGTAGTAACCTATTAATTGTGAACACGCAGGCAACCGAGAACCAGCTTATTCATTGTCTGAATTTGGTGGGCTTAGGTCATTTGAGAAATTTAGAAGAATGGCTAGGTGAAAATGGAAGACAACTTTCAGGTGGAGAGATGAAACGAATAGGATTAGCAAGAGCATTGCTATCAAAAAGTAGTGCAATTTTAATAGATGAGCCATTTGAAGCTCTAGATCAAAGTAATATTCGTTTAGTTGTGAAATTATTAAATAAACTAGCGATGGAAAAAATAATTTTGGTGGCCACTCATATTATTCCCAAAGAGCTTAACATTGGGCAACGTGTTTCTTTAGACGATAACTTTTCCGATATACAAAGCAACACTTTATCCACAGGGGTATTAAAAAATGAATAAATTAGGCGTGCGTCCATTTTTTGATAAAGAGACTCATACTGTTACTTATGTTGTAACAGACAATGCAAGTAAGCATGCTGCTGTTATCGACCCGGTACTCAATTTCAACGCTAGTACAGGTGGCCTTTGTTCTTGTTCTGCAGACAAAATAATTGAGTATTTAGATGATAATAACTTGCAGCTTGAATGGATATTAGAAACTCATGCGCATTCTGATCACTTAACGGCTTCAAAATATCTAAAGGAAAAACGTGGTGGACAAATAGGGATAGGCGAACATATTAAAAAAGTACAAAGTACGTTTAAAAAGACCTTCAATTATAATAGTGAGATGCCTTGTGATGGCAGCCAATTTGACCAATTGTTTGAAGATGGTGAAGTTATCTATTTAGGTCATATAGCCATTGAAATTATGCATACTCCAGGTCACACCCCAGCATGTGTTAGCTATAAATTTGAAGATACAATATTTGTAGGAGACACCTTGTTTATGCCCGACTATGGAACGGCAAGAGCAGACTTTCCCAATGGAAGTGCTAGGTCACTGTATCAGTCAATTCAGCGTATTTTATCCTTACCTAATTCTACAAGAATGTTTGTTGGTCACGACTATAAAACCAATACAAAACGAAATTATGCTTGGGAAACATCAGTACTTCAACAAAAGCGAAATAATATTCATTTAAAAGATGGTATGACGGAACAAGCGTTCATTAAACTGCGAAATGCTAAAGATGCCACGCTAGAGGTTCCCAAACTTTTAATGTCGGCTATGCAGGTAAATATTAGAGCAGGGTGTTTACCAGAAAAAGAAGATAATGGGGTCAGCTACTTAAAAATGCCATTAGTTTTAGAATTAAGTTAAAAAATAGGAGAGAAACCATGACGTTTGCATTAATTACTGATGAATTTTCAGTTTCAGGCGAGTTAACCGAGCAAGACTTTACTACTTTAAATAAGCTAGGCGTTTCTATGCTAATCAATGCTAGACCTGATAACGAAAATGATGGTCAGAAAAATGATGAAGATTTCAAAATATTGTGTGAAGCACATGGTATTGAATATGTACATGTACCCGTAAAGCCGGGTCAGTATTCACAAAATGATATTGAAAAAGTGGCAAACGCATTTAATGCGGCCAGTGGGAAAGTGCATGGGCTTTGTAAAACAGGCGCAAGAGCAGCGCATTTATGGGCGCTCTCACAAAAAGAAGCGAAGTGTTTTGACGAACTACAGAAAAAAGCTCAAGCGCAAGGTTACGACTTAACTATGATTAAAAATCATTTTGAATAGACTATGAAAAAACTAATTATTAGCTTGTTACTTTATGTTTCGTTTAGTGTTTTGGCCAATCAGAATGCTACTGAAATAGACAATAGAATAGTGATTGAGTTAGAGCAGGAGCAAAAAGTGTTTGTTCTCTTACGTATGCGAAAAATGCTTGAAACTCTCACTAAAATGCAGGTTAAGTTACTTGAAGAAAACCTAGAGGCAACTCATGACCTAGCGTTAGAATTAATGAGGTTCACCGCTAAAAATCATCCCGATGGGCTAAGAGAGAGGATGCCTTTGCCGTTTCGAGCGATGAGTCAGTCTATGAACAAAAGCTGGAAAAAATTAAGTAAAAAGCAAACCAATAGCAAGGTTATTCAGCAAGAAATCATTAGCATCATGTCTACTTGTAATGCTTGTCATCAATCTTATAGAATTGAGTAATAATGAATATAAAAGAGTTTGAAGTTCAAAATGATAGTGCATTAATAAGCTTAAAAGCAATGGCGAATAAATACAGATTGGGTATCTTATATTTATTAACCGAGCGTGATCAAAGCGTAAACGATTTAGCTTTGACTCTAGAATTACCGCAGCCGGTGGTGTCCCAACACCTTAAAGTATTGAAGGCTGCTGATATGGTATGTTTCACTAAAGACGGTGCGCAGCATAGTTATCGATTAGATAAAAAACAACTTGTCATGTCAGCCATGATTTTCAAATTGTTTAACATAGAAACAGTCATTTAAACTGCACTTGGCCTTCTAATAAATGCAAGGAATAATGGCGTATGGTGTAGTTGGTTCATATTTTGCTAATGGTTGTATATCTAAACAACTTACTGAAAAATATGATGAGAAATATTATTCTTTTTGGCGCGGGTGCAGGCTCCAAAAATTATGTGCAGGCATGCAAAGACAATATCTTAGCGATTGCTGATAACAACTCAGGCAGAGTAGGCGAAACGATAGACAGTATCCCTATTATTGCGCCAAGTAGTATTGGTAATTATGCGTTTGATAATATTGTGATTACTTCGCAATGGGCTGAGGATATTAAGCTTCAACTTGTCAATGAGCTAGGCATACCAATAAGTGATATTGAGGTGCCTGCTAAGTTTGAGCTTAAAGGAAAAGCCCCAGCTTTTTCGGACCCTGCCACTCTGGAATTAGCGAACAATATATTAAAATCATTGTGTGATAGTGCATATAAAAACAGTATCGAACTCTACATTGACTTCGGTACTTTGCTAGGTGTAGCGCGAGATAATACAGTGATGCCATGGGATGATGACATTGATTTTGCTATCACTAAAGTACCAGACCAAACCTTTCTTAATTGGCTTACTCAATGGCGAACCAGCCATCATTTACCCGTTACATTCGAGGTAGAAACCCGCAAAGATAAACATGACGACTTTATTGATTTTGTCCTGAAATTTAGTCACCCCGATTATCAATCATTTCTGACAACTATATGCTACCGGAAAGAAGTGGACGGTCAGTCTTTGCATATGCCGAGTTTAGGGCAATGGTTTGCCCCTCAAGTACATTTTTCTTCGCCTGACTATATTGAATGGCAGGGAATTAATGTCCAAGTACCTCATGATTACGAGAATTATCTTGAGTTTGTTTACGGTGATTGGAAAACACCGAAAAAGAACATGAGCATGACCGATTACGCGAATTTAAACGAATTAAACCACGAAGATGTAACCGCTATGGGGATGGTTAGTGAAACAATTAAATAGACAAAATGAAAAGTTAGTTTATGTTGGAATGAGCGCTGACTTAGTGCATCCAGGACATATGAATATTTTGAAAGTGGCTGCCGATTATGGTGATTTAGTGGTGGGTTTATTGACCGACAAAGCCATTGCATCATACAAACGATTACCCTATATGGCTTTTGAACAGCGCAAAGAAGTGATAGAAAATATTAAAGGCGTAACGCAAGTAATTGCCCAAGATACGCTTGATTATCGTCCGAATTTAGAAGCGGTGAAACCAGATTATGTTGTGCATGGAGATGATTGGAAAACAGGGGTACAGGCGAAAACGCGGCAACAAGTATTAGATGTTTTAGCGCAATGGGGAGGCGAACTGATAGAACCCTCTTATACTCACGGTATTTCATCTTCTGCATTGAACCAATCACTAAAAGAAATTGGCACCACGCCTGATATTCGAAGGGGTAGACTAAAGCGTTTAATTCAAGCTAAGCCTATTGTCAGGATCATGGAATCTCATAATGCACTAAGTGGACTAATTGTTGAAAATGTAAAAGCGGATAATGGTGTTGAATTTGACGGTATGTGGAGTAGTTCGCTTACCGATTCTACATCAAAAGGTAAACCAGACATTGAAGCGGTAGATGTGAGTTCGCGTATGACTACCGTTAATGAAATTTTTGAAGTCACCACCAAACCTATGATTTATGACGCTGATACAGGTGGTATTCCAGAACACTTTGCCTTTACCGTTAGAACCCTTGAGCGTACAGGCATTAGTGCTGTTATTATTGAAGACAAAACCGGATTAAAGAAAAACTCTTTGTTTGGTAATGATGTGGCGCAAACTCAAGATACAATAGAAGGATTTTCTTTAAAAATTGCCACAGGCAAAAAAGCGCAAGTGACGAAAGACTTTATGATTATTGCCCGCATTGAAAGTTTAATTCTTGATAAAGGATTAGATGATGCGATTGCCAGAGCATTTGCATATATAAAGGCTGGAGCGGATGGCATAATGATCCACTCTCGACAATCGTCCCCAGATGAAATTATTGCGTTTTGTGAACAAATTCGAGCAGAGCACACCGATATTCCAATTATTGTTGTACCCACTTCTTTTAATCAAATTACTGCCAAAGAATTAAGTGAAGTAGGTGTAAACGTTGTTATTTATGCCAATCATATGCTTCGCGCAGCCTATCCTGGGATGATGAATGTTGCCCAATCAATTCTTAGTCACGACAGAAGCTTTGAAGCGGAACATCAGTTATTATCTATAAAAGAAATACTCAATTTGATACCGGGTACTAAATAATGGCACTGAATACTCAGTCTTTTATTCAATCACTTATTCGTGAAGGCTATACGCATTTGTGTGTTGTGCCTTGTAGTTTTGCTAAATATGTCATCAATGCAGCTATTAATTCACCGCACATAACCTATATGCCCTGTGCTAGCGAGGCTATTGCTTGCTCAAGCGCGGCAGGACTAAAAATAGCCGGTAAAAAACCGATTGTTATTGTGCAATCATCGGGCATGACTAATATGGGTTCATGTATCACTAGTTTATTAAAGCCATACCATGTTTACTTTCCTATTCTAACTAGCTGGCGTACTTACAAAGAAGGCGATAGCGAGGTACAACATGCTCATCTTGCTACTTGTTTGCCTGAACTCATAAACGCTTATGGTTATGAACATTCATTGCTAGATAAACAAGATGAAGTAAAAGCAATAGAGCAAATTAATCAAGCAGATGTATCACCTAGTATCATCATTATGAGTAGTGGAAGCTTTAGTGAAGTACAATTAGAAGAGAAACATAAAAACGACTTGTCAGAATACCTACCTAGAAGTCAATTTCTTACCCTGCTCAACAAAGGCTATAGTCACGAACATACTGTCATGGTGGGCACAACCGGCAATACCGCTCGCGAGATGTATCAGTTTATGCCAAACACAAATAACTTATACATGGCAGGTAACATGGGCGGTGCATTAAGTTTGGGTTTAGGTATAGCGTTAGCGGGTAAACCAGTTGTAGTATGTGGCGGTGATGCTGAATTTGTAATGCATATGGGTGGCATGACAACTGCAGGTCGCTATGCTGAAAATATGCAATTAATTTATATATTGTTTGATAATGAAGCCAATAAATCTACCGGTGGTCAAAACACATATCAATCACATGTTAATTACAGCGGTATTGCCGAGTCATCGGGTTTCCAGTGTATTGAAAATACTATTAAAACAACAGCTGAATTTGAATTGTGCATGAAAGAAGTGAAAGATAAAACAGGCTTATATTTTATGCATATTAAATGTAGTTATGATGCGGAAACGCCTCGCCCACCAGTTGAAGTGGTTACCGCTTTACCATTATGAATAACGAATTTACTTATTGGCAACCTACAAAAATACAGTTTACCCATAATTGGTTAACAGCGCTTATTCCCCTTGTTAAAAATAGGCGCGTTTTATTGGTTACCTCAAAAGGTTTTGTTACGCGTGGTATTGTAGAGACGATAACGAGCAATATTCCAAGCGTAAGTTATGTGTGTGATAACATTGTTTCTCATCCTGAATTAAAGGATTTACAGAAAGCGTATAAAGACGCGCACGTTTATAAATATGACTGCATTATTGCAATAGGTGGCGGCAGTGTATTAGACGCCGCTAAATTTTTAAGTGTAATAATAAGTAATGCAGAGGGTAAATCAGCTATAGATTCAGTCACGCGTTTAGTAAAAGACTCAACTAGCGTTAGCGGTTACGCTACCTTACCTATTATTGCTATTCCAACAACATCTGGTACGGGTAGTGAGGTAACGCCGTGGGCGACTATTTGGGATAGTGAAATAAAAAAGAAATATTCGCTGCATTTACCCACGTTATTTAGTGAAGCTGCTATTTACGACCCCAATTTAACCATCAGTTTACCGATAGATATTACGCGACAAACTGCACTAGATACACTTTCTCATGCCCTTGAGTCAATATGGAATAAACATGCAACGCCCATCACTGTGCAGCATGCTATTACTGCTGCGCAATTAATTTATAAGCATTTACCTAGCTTATTGTTTGAGCCAACTAACCTTGCATTACGTGAACAAATAATGCTGGCGACTATGCATGCTGGCATGGCGTTTTCACAAACACAAACCGCTATGGCTCATGCACTTTCATATTACATTACTGCAAATAAAGGTATACCTCATGGTATAGCCTGCAGCTTTACCTTGCCTATGTTAATAGATGAAGTAATTGGTCAATATGATTTTGTAGATAATGCATTAAAGGCTATTTTTACAGAGCTTTCTTCTGACCCACTTCGTGAGATGTATAAATCAATTGGACTATTAACTGAGTTTTCTGACTATGGGTTGTCTGATTCTGAGGTAGTCAATTTAATTGAATCGGTTAATAACCAACCGCGCGCAAAAAATTCGTTAGTTTCACTTTAAGGTGTGTTGCTCTTTTCTCGCTGTGGAAACAGCAAAGTAAAGGGTGAGTAATAAGGAATGGCTTAATTCGATTTTTTTGATTCAACCACTTGATTTCTTCCATTTTGCTTAGCTAAATATAAAGCCGAATCTGCACGCTCTATTAGGCTTGACATATTGTCTTTTTCGGCTGGATTATAACTTGCTACGCCAATAGACACAGTAATAGGTGGGAGGCCATGTTTAATAGGCTCTCCTGCATTTTCGATGTCTTTACATATGCGCTGGGCAACCTCAGATGCTGATTTTGCTTTAGTGCCCTCTAGCATGACAACAAACTCTTCCCCGCCATAACGTCCCACGCAATCATCATCACGTAAAATTGACCTGATCCTATCGATTGCTGCTACCAGCGCTGCGTCGCCAACCGCATGTCCAAATGTATCGTTTACTTTTTTGAAGTGATCA
This sequence comes from Glaciecola sp. UBA1851, assembly GCA_002338515.1. Classification (GTDB taxonomy): domain Bacteria; phylum Pseudomonadota; class Gammaproteobacteria; order Enterobacterales; family Alteromonadaceae; genus Glaciecola. The sequence continues at coordinate 10,332 of DDIL01000005.1, forward strand.
AAGTCGATAAACAAAAGGGCTAAATCACGCCCATGATTAATTTTATTAGCTTGAAACGCAGTTAAACGCCGGTCAAGCTCACCCCTTGTCATCGCGCCAGTTAAAAAGTCAGTTCTTGCATGTAAACGAGCAACGTCTCGCTGTGTTAGCGCATTGGATATATTTCTTGCTAACTCTATAAATAAAAAGCTACAAGCGTAAACCAGAGTAATGGGATATAACCAACGTGCAACAGACGTCCACACAGTATCAGCATAAGACGAAACGCCTAACCATAGAGTCAATGCAAGCACAGGTCCCCATGATAATAACAAAACAATAGAAGGACGATGTTTTTTCCAAACACCAACAGCAGCGCTACCTAAAGTCATTATCACAATAGCAATCATTAGTGCGTTGCTGATGTGCGAGATACCCACATACCTTAAAGGATTAGGAATGATAGTAAGAAATAGTACGATACCGATTAGGCCAAAAAATAGCAATAATACATACCATGCTTGAGGATGCCTTGATTTAAAATCAAGGAAGCGAGCTAAACCCAGACCAATCAAAATAGTGCTGCTAATACCAGCAAAGCGCTGCATATGCCAGTCGCGGAGTAAATAGTCACCTAAAGGAAGCTCTATCAATGAGCCGTTATTTACCATAACAAACAGTAACGCCATCGAAATGCCAGCAGTAAGCATAATGAAAGTTTGTTTTCGTAGCAGTAAGGCTAAGCCAAGAGAGGCGATTGTCATGGCAAACAAGGTGCCTTCAGTAAGTGAGGCGGCGCGAACTTGTTCGATAACTTTTTTGCGCAATACATGTTCGTCTACTATGCCAGCTTCAATACTGTGCGCTAGTTTTGCGCTGTTACAAACAAAAATCATATCACCCACTGCAAGATCAGGCTCTAGCTTATATACGGCAACACTGGCGGGCCAACTGGCATCTATTTGATTATCACCGGTCCTATACCATTGCCAAGATGATGAATTAGGCAGTTGTGTTGCCGACTCAAAATAAAATGGGCTTTCTAAATAAAACACTATATCGCGGTTATTGTTAGGTGTATTAATTATTTCAAACTGCCAAAGCGCGGTTTCGTCAGACCACTTATATTGTTGAAGCAGATTTGTATCTGCCATTTCCTCGCAATGTCCTAAATGAGTAGCCTTTATAAAGTTTGGATCGGTTTTAATGGGGCCCGCATGCGCCCATGTTTCTGTTTGGAAAAGTAATAGACTGATTAATAAAACGAGATAAAAAAGCCAACTATTGATGATATGCTTTTCTAATAAACTCATTTTATATTTTTTGTAGTTGAAACAACACGATTTCAGCATCACTAGCCTCAATTGCTATAAAAATACTGGCAATCGTAGATAAAAGATATTTATTGTTCAAGGTATACACTTTAATCGACAGACATATCTGCAATAAAACGGAATCAGTGTATAGAGTATAAGTAGAATTGAAACTATTTACTAGCCTTCATCTATGATGGTTTTTAGACTATCTAAATTTTTAACTACTAGGCTCTCATAGCTTTTGCCAATATAACTGATTTCAGTTTTTGATCGATAAGCTCATTGGTACAGCAAAGAGCAATAGGCCCTAACCTACTATGACAACATTTATTTCTTACTGGCTTGCGTTTTCTTCTTTCCTATCAAAAAATTTAAAGTCACGATGAATTTTGTGCTTTGTAACTCACAATCATAACGCCACTGATTGGGAAAGATAACTATGTACAACATATCTTTGCGCCATTCCTTAAACAAGATCGAGGCTAATTAATCAAAAACGCCTCATTTGGATAATTTTTTTACTAGTCAATCGCCCACAGTAAAGCCTATTATTAATCATGTGGTTAATATGATGGTTAATTATTATGGCTATTCTTACAACGCGTCACCCGGGGCGCCCAAAACCTAGTGAAATAGGTGCACACGACGCAAGAAGTGCATTAATTGATTCTGCTCGTTTGTGTTTTTCGACTCATCCTTATGCAAAGGTAACAACACGGATGCTTGCAACCCAAGCTGGTGTAAACGCAGCGTTAATTCGCTATTATTTTTTGAATAAAGAAGGCTTGTATCAGCAAATGTTAGAGTCGGTGGCTGCCTTATTTCAACGTAAAGTAATGGAATATTTTGAAGCCTCACCCAGCCACCCTTTTGAGGCTATTTTTAGAGCGCACAGAGCAATGGCAAGCGACAGCCCAGATATTCCTAAGCTTATTTTTAAAGAATTAGCCTTTAATGAAGGGAAAAGCAGAAAGCTGGTGTTGGACTGTGTTGCTAAACCTAATAAGGCATTCATGTTGGCTCTATTGCAAAAATTTAAAGGCTCACAGCACGATGATTTACCAACACTCAGAGAAGATTTCGATCCATCTATTTTATTGCTCAGTGTGTTATCAATGTCACTGATGCCTTTGTTGTTACAAGAAGCCATTGCTGAGGTTGATGGCACGACTTTTAATCAAGAACATATAGAAAAAATGATTTGGCAGAATACTCAGATGATCCAATTTGGATGTTTAGCTAAAGGAGAAGATACATGAGCTCATCGCTGTTTTTAAAAAAACGAATTTTCTTCATTCTTTTATTTGCAGGCATTGCCTTTGTTGTATTTATTGCATCGCTCAAATCAGGCCCTGTTAAACAACCTGATAGGCTAAATATTCCTATTGTAGAAGTGGCTAAGGTAGAATTATTGACCATCGACCCTTTGATTACAGGTTTTGGTAGAGCCTTTGCCCACGATCAGTGGCAAGCTATTAGTGAAGTAAGTGGCCGCGTTATATATCGTCACCCTGAGCTTGAAGTAGGCAGAACGTTAGAAAAAGGCACAACATTAATTAGAATTGACCCGGTTGATTATGAGCTTGCGGTTGCGCAAAGTGTATCTGCTTTGAAACAAGCTCAGCTAGAACGTGAGCGTATTGATTTAAATGAACAGACCTTTCAACAAAACATGTTAATTGCTGAAACACAGCTGGAGCTAGCTAAAAATGAGTTAAATCGAAAAGCTGATTTAAATAAAAAAGGGCTAGTATCTAGCTCTGAATTAGAAGCTCAGCGAAAAGTTGTTTTGCAGCAAGAGCAACAGGTTTGGGAAGCAAAGCAAAGATTAGAGTTGGTGCCGTCTGATAAAGATTTGGCTGATGCCAATATCAACTCAGCAAGGGCAAAGCTTACCGAATCAGAACGAAAATTATCGCGTACCGAAGTTGTCATGCCTTTTACGGGAAGAGTTAGCCAAGTAAATATTGCACGTGACCAACTGGTTAATCCTCAACAGCTAATGATTGAAGCATATGATCTTAGCTTAATGGAAGTAACAGCAAATGTATCGGTTCAAGATATTTCTACGATGTTACAAAGCACGTCTGGTGAAGCGCGATCTTTTAATGAAAGTATGCCCGGTCAAAATATGCCAGATATTCGAAATTTAGGGCTAAGTGCACAAGTAATTTACGCTTTAGGTGATAATACCTTTACTTGGCTAGCTAGAGTTGACCGCCTATCAGTTGGTATTAATGTGCAAGCCAATACAATTGGGATAACCTCTCAAATTACCAATAACCCAACCAATTACAACCCAAAAACTAATCCGCCATTACTAAAAGATATGTATGTTCAGGTGGATATTTCCGCTCCTGGAATAGAAAACTTAGTTGTGCCTAGCAGCGCAATTCATAGCAAAAGGCTATTTGTATTAAACGAAGAAAACCAGTTAAGTTTTGTACCGGTGAGGGTGTTGTATTCGTTAGATGGATTAAGTGCAATCAAAGCGGATATCAAAGTAGGCGAACGAGTTATTACATCAGACTTGCTAGCGCCGGTTGAAGGAATGAAAGTGCAGCCTGCAGGAGAGGAAAAGAATGCAGAACTAATTAGAAGGGAAGGGGAATGATAGCATTTTTTGCCAAACACCCCACTGCCGCAAACTTATTGATGGCAATTATTATTATTTTAGGCCTAACCGCATTACCTGATATCAAGCGTGAAACTTTCCCTGACTTTCAAGCGAAAACTGTGCAAATTACTATTGTGTATCCAGGAGCGACACCTGCCGAAGCATCAAGCGCGCTTTGTTTGCCTATTGAAGATGCAATTGATGGCCTTGACCAACTAGACGAGCTTACGTGCGAAGCAAGAGAAAACATCGCCATTGCCACGGTTGATATGCAAGAAGGTGGGAATATAGATAAATTAGTGGCAGAAGTAAAAAATGAAATAGATGCTATTGATAGTTTCCCTGATGGCATTGAACTACCTATTGTAGAAGAGAAGGGCAGAACAGATGAAGTGATTCATCTAGCTATTCAGTCAGATATAAATGAAGTTGAATTAAAAGAATATGCCGAAACAATTAAAGACAAATTAAAAAGGATAGATGGCGTAGCAAATATAGAAGTTGGCGGTTTTTCAGATCATCAACTGCGAGTTAACTTATCGCTATCAAAGCTTAGAGAATATGGTTTAACTACACAAGATGTAGCTGAGTCACTGGCCAATCAAAATTTAAAAATGCCAGGAGGGAATTTAGAAGGTAATGATAAAACTGTGCTGTTACGTTTTGATCAACAGCGAGTCACTGCTAACTTGTTAGAAGAGTTAGTTATATTTGGCGGTGCGGATGGCGGGCAAATTAAACTGAAAGAATTAGGTTTTGTTGAAGATAGGTTTGAAGATGAAGAGGTGCACATACGTTTTAACGGTAAACGTGCGGCTTTATTGAAAATTAGTAAAAGCAAAGCTGAAGATGCCATTGATATTGCCACCGAAGTCATGCAATTTGTTGATAAAGAAAAAGCCATGTTACCCTCTGGCATAAGCATGACTTTAACAAATAACACCTCCACCATTATTCAAGATAGATTAAGCATGTTGTTAACTAATGGTGCGCAAGGAATATTGTTGGTATTTGCGGTAATGTGGCTATTCTTTTCATATCGTTATGCCTTTTGGGTATCAATGGGATTACCGGTTTCGTTTTTAGGAACACTATTTTTAATCTCGATTTTGGGCATTAGCATTAACATGATTTCGATGGTGGCGATGTTAATGGCAATTGGCATTTTAATGGACGACGCCATTGTGATTGCTGAAAGTATCGCTACCCAAGTCGCTAAAAATGGCGATGTAGATAAGGGTGCTATAGATGGCGTAAAGTTGGTGCTTCCCGGTGTTGTATCATCATTCCTAACAACTTGCGCTATTTTTGGTGGAATGGCTTTTATATCAGGTGATATCGGGCAAGTGTTAAAAGTTATTCCTATGGTATTGCTGCTTACATTAAGTGTGTCTTTAATTGAAGCTTTTCTGATTTTACCTAATCATTTAGTGCATTCATTACACAAACATAAAGAAACTAATGAAACGGGGTTTAAGCTCAAGTTTACGCAAAAATTTGAAACATTCAGAGATGTATATTTGGTGAATGTCGTAGAAAAAGTAGTAACATATCGTTACGCGTTTTTAGGAGGTTTATTTGTCGCATTTTTATTAAGCTTATCGCTATTTGTTGGTGGCTTATTGAAGTTTAAAGCCTTCCCCAATACAGAAGGTGACATACTCGAAGCACGCTTAATACTTGCGTCGGGTACACCATTTGATAAAACGCAAATTGTAGTGAAACAAATTACTGAGGCAGCCAATACACTTAATCGTGAATTCTCCAAGCAAGAGCCTGATAACCAAAGTTTAATAAAAAATATAACGGTTGAATATAATCAAAATAGGGATGCATTCTCGCAAGGCGCTCATTTAGCGACGGTAAGAATGGAACTTCAAACCGTTGAAGACCGCATAACTAGTATTTATGACGTGCACAAACGCTGGCAAGAATTAGTCGGATCTATGCCTTCTATCGTGTCTTTATCTATAACAGAGCCGAGTATTGGACCAGCAGGTAGGGCAATTGAAATTCGTTTAAGTGGCGTTAATGTAGACCAACTGATGCAGCATGCATTAGCGATTAAAAGCGAGCTAAATCAATATCAAGGTGTAAATAATCTATTGCTTGATACGCGCGAGGGCAAAGAAGAGCTAATCATATCAATGAAACCCGGCGCACTTTCATTTCAAGTGAATGGTAGCATCATTGCTAATCAATTGCGCGGCGCATATAACGGTATAAAAGTAGATGATATACAAAGAGGGAGTGAGCAAATTGAATTAGATGTGCGACTTCAAGATGCCGATAAACTCAATATCAATCAGTTAAATAATTTTCCTATTATTTTACCCGATGGTACCGAGATACCCCTGTCGGCTGTCGCTAAAATTCAACAAGAGCGCGGAGTATCGAGAATTAATAGAATAGAAGGGCAGCCAACCGTTACTATTATTGGCGATGTTGACCCATTGCTAGCAAATACTGCTGAAGTGCTTGCAGATATAGACCAAAATTTTATTCAACCCTTGCTACAACAGCAACCTAATTTACAGGTTAAGTTTGAAGGTGAAGCCGAAGAAGGGAACAAAACATCCGCATCAATAGGGCAGAAGTTTCTGTTAGGTTTAGTCGGTATTTTTATTATTCTAAGCTATCAGTTTAAAAGCTACTTTGAGCCTGTCATGGTAATGACCGCCATACCACTTGCACTTATAGGCGTATTGTGGGGCCATTTTCTTTTAGGTTTTGACATGACTATGCCAAGCATTGTGGGCTTTATATCGTTAGCTGGGATAGTGGTAAATGATTCTATTTTATTGGTGGTATTTATTAAGCAACACATGCAAGAAGGAATGGATGCCCATAAAGCAGCTGTTATGGCAGCAAAAGAACGCTTTAGAGCTGTATTTATTACAAGCGCTACAACCATAGCTGGCACTTTTCCACTGCTACTAGAAACAAGCACTCAAGCACAAGTATTGCAGCCTTTAGTGGTCAGTTTAATATTTGGGATTATTGCATCCACATGCTTAATACTATTTCTACTCCCCGCGCTTTATGTGATTTTACAAGACTTTGGATTAGCGAGTAATGCGCATATGCAGGAACCTGACACTTTTGATTAATTTTTAACTGTACGAAAATTACATAACCACTATTTGAAACTGCCATCAAACACTATTTATGTGTTTATTTTCATGCACAATAGTTTGTTAAATAATTGTTTTTTTGATTGTTAAAAATACATATATATTTAATAAAATTCTAATCATATGTTTTTATTGATTTTTTTAATTTAAAACAAAATTTAGTAGATTTAAAACTTAAAAAAAATATAAATTTATGGGGTTATTTCCTTCATTTAGCTTGTAAAGGACCATAACAAATGTTAATAATATGTAATGTAAGCGCTACCATTTTAAATGTAAGCGCTACCATTTGTTAAAAAACATAAGTTTTAAACGCGGTTTCGCAATGAATCTATATATAAATTAACGTTATATTTACATTGTAAAAAAGCTAAGTGTTTGAGTCGGGTAAAATTTGAAATTTCGAGTTGTGATCAATGTGTACATTCGACATTTCATGCGATCGAGAACTAAAAAGAATAATCAATTATTAAATTATTATGTGTTATCGGTTCTTGGTATTTTCAAAAATTAACACACATGTAGAACACACGTTAAAGGAAGTCGAATGAAAAACAGCAAAAATAATATAACCTTCGAGAATCAGCGCCCTCATTGGATGCGATTCAAAAAAACTATGGTAGCTGTGGGTATTAGTGCAGCCGTTGCACATACCCCTCTTTATGTGCATGCTCAAGAAACCTCAGAACAAGCGACTGAAGAAGAGTCTGCAGAGGTTATTAATGTTAGAGGGCAACGACAAAGTTTGACTGCTGCCCAAGAACTTAAACGAAATGCTGATACCTTCCTTGACGCAATTTCAGCATCAGATTTAGGCGCTCTTCCTGATGCTAGTGTTGTTGAAGCATTACAACGTGTTCCAGGTATTACAATAGAGCGGTTTGCTGCACCTGATGACCCAGACCATTTCTCAACGGAGGGCAGTGATGCAACACTTCGTGGCCTTCCTCAAACTCGTACCGGAATTAACGGGCGCGATAGCGTTGCCGCAGATTCATCAAATGGTTTAGGTTTCGATGACATTTCACCTCAATTGCTTGGAAGTGTTGAAATTTATAAAAACCAAACTGCTGATATGATTGAAGGGGGTATTGCAGGTACTATTAACTTGAATACCCGCAAACCTTTTGATTCTTCATCTCGAATTCTTAATTTTGAGTTGCAAGGCAGTGAAGGTAACTTATCAAAAGAACCCACATACGGGTTTTCTGGTTTATATTCTGATGTATTTGACGTTTCAAGTGGTGAGGTAGGTGTATTGGTGAGCTATAGCTCGGTAGACCTAACGTTTAGAGCCGATGGGGCGGAGCTAGGCCAGCATAATTTAGTGGCTGATGCTGCGGGTGCCGGGCAAGACAGATGGACACCTATCAATGCAGGCGTTCGCTCAACTACTACTGATCGTGAACGTGAAGCTGCCTCCTTTACTTTGCAGTATCAAAATTCTGACGAAACCTTTTTATCTACGTTTGAATATATTCTATCAGACTCAGCAACAAATTGGTCAGAGCATGCATTCTTTTCAGATGATCAAGCTTATACAAGCTTAGGTGATGATGTTACGTTTGGTAACGAATCATTTACTGGCGGTACACTACAAGGTATTCAAGATGGCTTAGGCCCGCAAACACGCAAAAGTTCAAGCGAAGAAAAGCTAGAAGAATTTACTTTTAACGTTGCATATAAGCCAACTGATCGTTTAACACTTGAGTTTGATGTGCAATATGTTGATGCTACTACCGACGTAGTAGATTTATCAGTATTTGGCGGCATTATTCCTAGGCTTGGCGGTATCGATATTGAAGTAGACGCAATGGGCGATACTCCAGTTGTTGGCTTTAGGGCACCCTCTGGTTCTGGCCTAAGCGATGCTGAATTTTTCAGCGACCCTAAGAACTATTTCTATCGTGCAGCCATGGACCACGTTGAAGAATCTGAAGGCGATCAAAGTGCATTTCAGTTTGATGTAGACTATGAACTAGAGCATGACATGCTAGATTCAGTTGAAGTAGGCGCGCGTTATGCTGAGCGTGATCAAACAACACGTTGGTCAACCTATAATTGGCAAAACTTATCTGCCGAATGGGCCGGTGGTTGGGTTGATTTTAATGGTGACAGAATACAACCATCTTGGAATGGCGATACAGCATTTCAGCCAACGGGTGAAACCTTGGATACCCCCGGATTTGAGTCATTTGCCTATCCGGGCTTTCACAATGGTAATGCTGGAAGTCCTATAAACAGCCTGTTTGCGTCGTTTAATAGTGTACAAAGCTATGATACATTTTTACAAAGCTATTCTGCCTTTAACTTTCCAAGTTTGGGTACAAGGGGGGATGTGGTAGATGGCAGTATTTATCGCCCTGCTGAGCTTAACCGTGTGGTAGAGGAAAACACGGCGTTTTACGCTAAGTTAAATTTTGGTGGTGATTCTCGTGTCTCGGGCAACGTAGGATTAAGGTACGTCAACGTAGATACGTCGGTAGATGGTGGCGAAACTTTCCCTGTTCAGCTATCTGACAATCTTGTATTAACTGCGGATGAAATGGCGTTTTTCAATGATGCGAGTATTGTTAGGTCAACCAGCAACAGTTACAGCGCTGTATTGCCTAGTTTGAACGTAAAATACCTTCTTGGCGATGATTTACTTCTTCGTTTTGCTGCATCAAAATCTGTGGCGTTTGCTGACACGGGTAACTTACGGTACAACTATAACTACACAACAGATACAATTGAAATTGACCCAGATGTTGATATGTCACCTGTACGCATTGATCAAATAGAAAGGCGAAGTGGCAATCCATTCTTAGCTCCCATGGAGTCAATTGACTTAGACTTGTCAGTAGAGTGGTACTTTGATGAGGGTGATTCACTTACAGTGGGTGTTTTCCATAAAGATATTGAAGGTTTTTTCTCAAACGATACTTTCAGTCAGCAGGTAACCAACAATGGAGTAACTTTACCTGTACAGGTAAGTACCACAATTAATGTAGGCAGTGGCACTTTAAAAGGTCTAGAAATAGGCTATCAGCAGTTCTTTGACGAGTTGCCGGGTTTATTTAGTAATTTAGGCTTACAATTCAACGCAACATTCTTAAGGGAAAGTGGTACACCTAATCAAAATACCCGTCCTGTCCAATCAGGTGGGGAAGACGATGTGGCCAGAGCCGAATTGCCGTTTGAAGGTTTGCCTCTGCAAGGTTTGTCTGAAACAACATACAATATTGTGGGTTTGTATGAAGATGATGTTATTTCTGCTCGTTTAGCTTATAACTATCGCTCAGATTATTTATTGACTGTTCGTCAAACTAACCTCGGTATACCTATTTTTAACCAGGCTCGAGGTCAACTCGATGGGTCTGCTTTTTATAGTATTACAGATAATATTGAAGTGGGTATTCAGGGGCAAAACTTAACCAAGTCTGAGTCAAATACGCGTATGCAAGTGGACCAGGAAGGGACAACGGTGGTCAGATCGTCATTTACGAATGACCGAAGATTATCGTTAATTGTAAGAGGTCGATTCTAAACATCCCCTTCTCAAATTTAGCTGTAGGTGCTATGTTTATGGTATCTACAGCTTGTTTGTTTTTGGCGGCGTAATTACCTAAGAGTCTATTTTAAAGAGTGTATGCAAAGTAATTCCATCAAAAAAATAGTGATTGTTGGTGGCGGGACAGCCGGTTGGATGACCGCCGCTGCATTGTCATCGTTACTAGATAAGACACAGGTTTCCATATCCCTAATTGAATCCGAGCAAATTGGTACAGTGGGGGTTGGCGAAGCGACCCTTCCTCATCTACGGTTTTTTATCAAGCGCCTTGGTATTGATGAACAAGAGTTTATGCGCCGCACTAATGCAACGTATAAAACGGGCATTGAGTTTATTAATTGGGGGCAAGTAGGTGAAAGTTACTTGCATCCATTTGGTGATTTCGGTCAAAGCATCAATAGCGTTGATTTTCATCATTACTGGGTAAAACAGCGACAAACAGGAGACAAAACCGATATTGGCGATTATTCCCTGCCAGTTGTAGCATCAAAAATGGGTAAGTTTGATTACCCTAGTTCTGACGAGCAATCTATTTTATCTACGTTTTCTTACGCTTTTCATTTAGATGCAGGGCTGTTCGCCAAGTTTCTACGAGAATACTCTGAAGAAAAAGGTGTAGTGCGTACTGAAGGATTGATCAAACACGTCAAACAAGACGACAAAACAGCTTTCATATCATCAGTGACCTTAGACAGTGGCCAGTCAATTGAAGGTGACCTATTCATTGATTGCTCAGGCTTTAGAGGGTTGTTAATCGAACAAACACTTAAAACGGGTTACGATGATTGGCGACATTGGTTGCCATGCGACCGAGCAATTGCCATTCCTTGCGAAACCATGAGTGCGCCTTTACCCTATACTAAAGCAACCGCACGTGATGCTGGATGGCAGTGGCGTATACCGCTGCAAAATAGAGTAGGAAATGGTCATATTTATTCTAGTTCATATATGGACGATACGACGGCATTAGATGTTTTATTACAAGGCTTGGATGCTAAACCTACAGGTGATCCAAATTTCCTACGTTTTACCACAGGAAGGCGTAAAAAAGCATGGAATAAAAACTGTGTGGCAATTGGTCTGTCAGGTGGGTTTTTAGAACCTCTTGAAAGTACCAGTATTCATCTTATTCAACTGGGTATCATGAAATTGTTAGAATTTTTCCCAGACAAGCATTGCGATGAAATAAAAAGCGCAGAATACAATCGCATGATGAGTTTAGAATTTGAACGCTTACGTGATTTTTTAGTGCTGCATTATCATGCAACAAGACGAAATGACACAGATTTTTGGAACTATGTGCGTACTATGAGCTTACCAGATGGACTCGAACATAAAATGGAATTGTTTAAAGAACGTGGGCATGTTGTGCAATATACTGAAGGCTTATTTTTAAAAGCAAGTTGGCTTGCTGTCTATTTGGGGCAGGGGGTCATACCTACCCATTATGATTACAATGTGGATGCTCAACCTCAAGCAAAAGTTGAAAACTTCTTAAAACAGCTTAAAGGTAATATTTCTGATGCAGCCGCGGGTATGAATGACCACGCTATAAGTTTAGCAAATCATTGCGATATAAACGTTAATCAAACTCCACCTCCAGCTAGTATGAGTTTATATGGAAGAGACGCTTAAGTGAGTGAGCATGACCGAGGGCCTATTCAAAATATTTGCATTTTGGGTAAACATTTACATGTCGCTTCAGTCGCCGCCGCGCTCAGCCGTAAATTTATGCAGCAAAATATTAATATTATAGCGGTTAACACTGAGGGTAACGATAAATCAGTTTATGGTGAAGCTTCACTTAGTGCACTTCATTATTTTCATCGCTTTTTGGGGCTAAAAGAGCATCAAATGATGGCGGTAACCAGCGCAACTTACAAACTTGCATCGCAATATAAAAGGTGGTCATGCAGTGAGGCTAATGACACTAGCGAAAAAAACAAGCATTCCTCTTTCTATCATTCGTTAAGTAGTTACGGAAGTATGATTGATTCAATTGCTTTTGTTCATCATTTGACCAAACTTCGCCAAAACAATAAAAACTATGACTTTACCTGCTTCTCATTGCCTGCAGTCATGGCGCGAAACGGTAAGTTTGCTAAACCTGAATCGGCACAGTCAGCATTACCCTATAGCTATGCAATGCACATTGATGCAACCTCCTATGCTAAGGGTATGCAGGATTACGCAACTAAGCTAGGCGTTAAGTTTATATCTAGTAATATAGATAACGTACAGCTCAAATATATTGAAAATAATCTCGGTCAACCTTCCGCGCACGTAAAACAAGTAACCTTGAGCGATGGCAGGCAAATAAAATCTGAATTATTTATCGATTGTACTAGCGATGGTGAGTTAATTGACAAGGCATTAAACGTTGGTTTTGAAGATTGGAGTGAGTATTTACCTTGTGATCGTTTTTTGACATGCAAAACAGAGTTAGATTTACAATTACAGCCTTCTACAAATATGAATTTGCACAAAAATGGATGGGAACGCAGTTTTCCTCTGCAAAATGGAACCGTAAAAGAATTCTTTTACTCAAGCAAATACTTAAGCGATGATGAAGCGGTAAAAGAATTTGAAGTTAATCATTTAAAAGATACTAAAATCCTAAGTGAATGCCGTATAGAAAAACAAAGGACAGGTCGTCGAAAACAATTTTTTAGTGGTAATTGCGTGTCTATGGGAGGAGCAGCAGGCAGTTTAGATAGACTGGCCGTTAGTGATTTTCATTTAGTGCAATCAGCTGTATTGCGCTTAATTGACTTATTTCCTGATACCTCGTTAGGTCAGTTTGCAGATAATTTTAGCCGCAATGAATATAATCATTTATGTACCGAAGAATATGCACGTATTTTAGATTATCACGGCGCACATTTTGCTATCCCAGCAAAAGAAGCTGATGAATCCTGTAGCCAATTTTGGCAAGCGCAAAAAACAGCAATATTACCCGACTCACTTGTAAAAAAATTTAATTTATTTGAGGCCTGTGGGCGTATACCTTTTTATGAAAGGGAAACGTTTTCTAGTTCAACTTGGGTGTCATTATTATTGGGTTTAGGCATGCATCCAAAAAGTTATGATGTGTTATTAGATATGCCTCCAGCTAGCAATGAACGAAGCATAAAAGCAATAAACAACATTATGAATACAATCAAGGATATAAGTGATCGCGCCCCCTCTCATGCCCAATACTTGCGCCAGTATTGTGTACGACGAAACAATAGGTAGTTATATTTATGAATACACCACAAAATGCAGTCAACCAAGCAAAAAATGATAATCAAGTTCGTGATATTTTAATAGTCGGTGGTGGTACCGCTGGGTGGATGGTTGCTGCGGCTTTAGCAAAGAATTTTGGTAATAAGGGCCGAAAAATAAGACTCATTGAGTCAGAAGAGATTGGTACAGTGGGAGTGGGTGAAGCAACCATTCCTTTTATTCGTACCTTTAATCAATTGCTAGGTATTGATGAAAACGAGTTTGTAAGGGAAACAAAAGGTACGTTTAAGCTAGGAATTGAATTCAATGACTGGGGCAAATTGGGTGACAGCTATATTCATCCATTTGGTGTATATGGTTCACCCATGGCCGACAATATACCCTTTCATCACTATTGGCTAAAACTCAGAAATGAAGGCATTGAAACTAATCTTTCAGATTATTCATTAGCTATAATAGCCGCGAAAAAGGAGCGGTTTAGCCGTCCTGTCAATATTCAAAACTCACCTATGGCGTCGCTTAATTATGCTTTTCAATTTGATTCTGGTTTATATGCTAAATTTTTACGCAAGTTTGCAGAAAGTCGAGGTGTAGAAAGGGTCGAAGGTAAAGTTAGTTCTGTTCAGGTAAATCAAGATACCGGTTATATTGATTCAGTGACGATGCAGAATACGTCAAGTGATATAGCAGGCTCGGTTAAATATCACGCTGATTTCTATATTGATTGCTCAGGATTTAGAGGCTTGTTAATAGAAGGAGCTTTGCATACTGGTTATGAAGACTGGACGCATTGGCTTCCTTGTGACCGCGCTGTTGCAGCACCTTGCGCTGCAAATGGAGAACCCTTACCCTATACACGCTCAACCGCTAGAAAAGCAGGATGGCAATGGCGTATACCGCTACAACATAGAACCGGAAATGGGCATGTATTCAGTAGTCAGTATATGAGTGTTGATGAAGCAACATCTATTTTACTTAATAGTCTTGATGGAGAATTACTTGCCGAGCCCAAAGTGTTAACATTCCAAACGGGACGGCGCAAAAAAACGTGGAACAAAAACTGTCTTGCTATTGGTTTGTCAGGTGGCTTTATGGAGCCTCTGGAAAGTACTAGTATTCATTTAATTCAATCAGCCATCGCTAGACTAATAAGCCTATTTCCAGATAAAGATTTCAATGACGCTATTGTTAACCGGTTTAACGATGAGTCTAAATGGGAATATGAACGCATTCGTGACTTTTTAATACTACACTATAAGCTTAATCAACGTACCGATTCAGAGTTTTGGATGTACTGTCAAAATATGGCGATTCCCGATTTTCTGCAGAGCAAACTCGACCTATATCGTAGCAGCGGGCATATTTTTAGAGATAATGAAGAGTTATTTGGCATTCCGAGCTGGTTAGCTGTAATGGAGGGGCAAAACTTTCATGCAGATGGTTGCCATCCTTTACCTGACGCAAGGGAATCGAGTCGATTGCATGAGCATTTATTAAAAATAGGTTCCGTAATCGACAGGTGCGCAGATAGTATGCCTACTCATGCTGAGTTTATTAATAAACATTGTAAAGCTAGTTAACCTGAACTCGGGATAAGCAAACCCGTCCAGCAGCGCTATTAGAGCGAATAATTGCGTTACCAAACTAAGCAATAGAATAACTTTAATTGACTTTACCGCCTTGTTCTTCACTTTAATACAATCACTGAATTATGATATTAATTTGCTTATCTCGAATTGAGGTTAAATTATACCATTAGTATTGTTTTAGAATTAAAGAGGATATTACACCGTGCTTAAAAAATTAAACTAGATAAAGCGTTTGAAAATGTATTGCTACTTCTATCATAAATTTGAAAAGAGCCACCGTCGCACCAAACAGTGCCGGGTATGCCAAATTCTTTCTGCAATGCCACATGTGCTTTTAAATATTCAAGACGATCGTTTTCATTACAGATATTTTGAGGTTGCGTGAAATCATACATAGCCGCGCCAAATTCATTTACAATCACGGGAATACCAAAATTTTCAGACCAATTAGATACATCTTGATAAATCTCTCTCAACGCCAATCTATCTGCTTCACTGCCCCATGATCTAGTGCATTGGCCTGCAAATGGCCAAGGGTCATAAGAATGGAAATTTGCAATGATATTTGGGTCATTTGGTATATCGGCTTGTTTCATCGCTTCAGCTGGGGTGTACCCATTGCCAGAGTATATGACTGAACGTGTGGGGTTTGATTGTCTGATCACTGCTAGTACTTCAAGGTTTAGTGAGTCTACTTGTTCTAATGTCATGCCATTAGGTTCGTTTAAAATTTCAAATAGCAATTTGGATGATTTGTTTTTAAATCTGTCAGCAACTTGAGTCCAAATGGCTACGAAACGTGCGCGTTTTTCTGCGTTGATATCATTTTTTAACCATGATTCATGATGCGCATTGATCATAACGTAAAAATCTCTTTCTATCGCCCAATCAACAATTTCTTCTACTCGATTAAAAAAGTCATCATTCACTTCATATGGTGATTGATTAGCAACTCGCTTATCCCAAGTAATAGGGATTCTGACATGTCCGAAACCTGCTGTTTTATATGCATCATAATAATACTCTTGGGCTGCTAATGCCCATTCACCCTCACTAGGAGCGTCAAGTGTATTTCCCATATTTATACCCGTTCCCAATGCTGCAACAATTTCTGTTGGAGTCTGATAATTAGCATCTGGGGTAGGCGTATTAGTAGTCGGTGGTGGCAAGTTTGGTGGAGTAATTTGATTGTCAGGCGTAGCTACTTCCATGGTTGAATTACTTGACCCGCATCCAAACATAAGCAAAACATATAATATTATAAATGTTAACTTTGAAGTTTTAGTAAACATATAGCCCCCCTGAGAGCTTTTTAATTGAGGCTATTGGAATTCAATAGCACCTCATTATTGTTCTGATATTATCTATTTCGATGTAAAATGTAAACGCTTACATTTATTTTTTAATATTCACAAGTTATTTACAATTAAGTGTGTTAAATAACCATTTTACTGGCATGAAATTTTGTAGTTCCGTGTATTATTTTAGGTATTCACATTATGATTTTTGATTTAAGTGTTGTTTGAATACCCAATATAATTCGTGATTTAACGAGTGGATCCAACATGTTTAATATACATTTTCGTATTTAAGTATATGAAATAAATAACTATTTATTTAGATTTTGTTTTATTGAAGTAGTGGTGTCTTTTCTAAATAGGCAGCGATTGGCTTCATTTTATAATCATAAATACAGTTAACAAATTCCTCATCTATAGCTAATATCCATTAAATGTTAAATTAGTGTGGTTTTTGAAGGTCTGAAATGAAAAATATTAAACTAAGTGTGATTATGTTTGGGTGCATGTTTATCCTTTCTTGCTCAATCAAAAGCGGAAAGATTAATGATATTTCCAATAGTAGTTTAGCAGATGTTTTTAGTGAAGGATTTGATTTAGGTGTAGCCGTTAACCGCAATCAAATGTTGGGAATTGAAAAACCACAACAGCAAATTGTGAGTCAGCACTTTAATGCACTCACACCCGAAAATGATATGAAGTGGAGCACGCTGCAACCTTCTGAAGGTAGTTTTGATTTTACAGGTGCAGATGCCCTAATAAATTATGCAGCAGAAAATAATAAGAAAATTATTGGCCACGTATTAGTTTGGCATCAGCAAGTACCGGAATGGCTATTTGTTGATGAGCAAGGCAAACAAGTTACAAGAGAAGTGCTTCTATCTAGAATGAAATCACATATTTTTGAAGTGGCAGGTAGGTATAAAAACCAAATTTATGGTTGGGATGTCGTCAATGAAGCATTAAATGATGATGGTAGTCTACGAGAGTCTAAATGGCTTGAAATTATTGGTGAAGACTTTATTGATTATGCATTTTTATATGCTTCCCAAGCAGCGCCAAACGCTAAACTGTATTACAACGATTACAATCTGTTTAAACAAGAAAAAATTACGGGTGCACTGACAATTGCCGAACGACTAAAACGCAAGGGAATTCGAATTGATGGGATTGGTGCACAAGCGCATTATGGGCTAAACCCACCTGTTGCAGAATTAGAAAAAACTATTCAGCGAGTTATTTCTCAGCAATTAGATTTTATGATAACGGAACTGGATATTACCGTCTTAAAATTTCCCGAGCCTGAAAAAATGGGGGCAGATGTGAGTCTAAATGTTGAATATGCAGAAGAATACAATCCTTATGCTGAAAGTATGTCAAACGAAGCCTTGCAAGCATTGGCACAAAGTTATATCGATTTATTTGAGCTTTTTTGGAAGTACCGCGACCACATCAGTAGAGTCACTCTTTGGGGAGTAAGTGATGGTGATTCATGGAGAAACTATTGGCCCATGCAAGGAAGAGTTGACTACCCTTTATTATTTGACCGAGCTTACCAAGCAAAACCTTTTGTACAAGATTTAATAAACATACCTCAAAGTCAATAACAGCATTCTTTATTCTTATTTTTGGATTATATACTAATGACACAATCAATGATTGAAAACCCAATTTTACCAGGTTTTAACCCTGACCCAAGTATTGTTGCGGTTGGCGACGACTACTATATTGCTACTTCTACGTTTGAATGGTATCCAGGCGTGCAAATACACCACTCTAAAGATTTGAAAAATTGGCGTCTCGTTAAACGACCGCTTGATAGAGAATCTTTGCTCGACATGCGTGGCGCGCCAGATTCATGTGGAATATGGGCGCCTTGTTTAAGTTATAGCAATGGCAAGTTTCATCTGATTTTTACTGATGTGAAGCGGTTTCAAGGTAACTTTAAAGATGCCCATAATTATTATACGAGTTGTGAAACCATAAATGGAACCTGGTCTGACCCTATTTATATGAATTCCAGTGGTTTTGACCCATCTTTGTTTCATGATGATGATGGGAAGATGTGGTTTGTTAATATGGTATGGGATCATCGCCATAAACATAATCAATTTGGTGGTATTTTATTGCAAGAATATTGTCCGAAGCAGCAAAAGCTTGTTGGAGAAGTTAAAAACATATTTAAAGGAACAAGTTTAGGTCTCACAGAAGCACCACACTTATTTAAAAGAAACGGTTATTATTATTTGTTAACTGCAGAAGGTGGGACGTTTTATACACATGCAATGACAATGGCACGTTCAAAGAATATTGATGGCCCATATGAAAACGATCCATATGGGTATTTGTTAACAGCAAAAGACAACCAGCATTTACGATTACAGCGTTCAGGCCATGGAGATCTGGTTGAAACCAGTGACGGGCAAACTTACTTAGTGCATTTATGTGGCAGACCATTGGCCGGCGAGAGAAGATGTCCATTAGGTAGGGAAACTGGCATACAAAAAACCTATTGGACAGAAGATGATTGGCTACGTGTTGAAGGAGCCATTACTGACGGTTTACCTTCTTATGAAGTTCCTGCTCCTGCATTGAATGAGTATCCATGGCCAAAAGACCCTATTCGCTATGATTTTAACGATAATGCTTTGCCTATAGCCTTTCAATGGTTGCGTACTCCGTTTCCCGAAAGGCTTATGAATTTAAATGCTAGACCAGGCTTTTTGAGATTAATTGGTAGAGAGTCGATAGGCAGCCTTTATGAACATGCATTGGTTGCGCGTAGACAACAAGCATTTAAATATCGCTCACAAATTTCAATGGAATTCCAACCTACTAGTTTTCAGCAAATGGCTGGGCTAGTTGTCTATTACAACTGTCATAAATTTCATTATTGTTATGTTTCAATTGATGATGATGGAAATCGTTTTATCGATATTATGAGTTGCCTTGGTGACACATCTCAAGAGTTAACCTACCCGCTTCGAGAAGGTGAATTGGAGATTGGAAGAACTGATTCTAGGTTTATTTTACCCAATACAAGTACTTTGTTTATTCGCGCATTAGTTGATCATCACATTCTACATTTTGAGTTTTCTTTAGATGAAAAAAATTGGACGCGTTTACCTGTTAATCTTGACCAAAGTATTGTTTCTGATGAAGCTGGTGGGGGCGACGGTGCGAATTTTACAGGGGCATTTATCGGCATGGCGTGTCAAGATTTGACCGGTCAAGCTTTAGTGGCTGACTTTGATTATTTTGAGTACGAAGAGCTATAATATTTAGTTATAAGATTAGGGTCTGTTGATCTTTACTGTATGAATTTTGTTCAACAGACCCTAAAGCATTCACTTGATTGTGAATGCTTTTTCAATCAAATTTACATATCTCATCAACCTTATTATTGAGCCTACATTACTTACTTTGCATAGCTAAATGTTATGTTTTTGTAAAATAATTGTCAGAAATCATGAAAATCCATTTGCAAATGCCCCTTAAGCTTATTAATATGTAAGCGCTTTCAAAACGAAGGCGGCAATATATTTCTTTCGCAGAATCAAGGCAATCAAGTGGAAAAATTAAGCATTAAAGAAAAAATCGGATTTGGTCTTGGAGACGCTGCCAGCAACATTGTTTTTCAGATGGTGTTGCTTTACATGCTCTTTTTCTATACCGACGTATTTGGTATTTCTGCAACCGCTGTCGGCACACTATTTTTAGTTGTCAGAATTTTTGATGCAATCACCGACCCCATTATGGGAGGAATAGCAGATCGCACCAAAACTAAATATGGACGATACCGCCCATATTTATTATGGATGTGCATCCCTTATGGTATTTTTGCGGTTCTAGCCTTTTCTACCCCCGATCTATCTGATACTGGCAAACTCATATACGCGTGTATTACTTATGCGCTTTTAATGACAATGTATACTGCGATTAACATTCCATATTCCGCTTTAGGCGGGGTGATGACCACTAATAGAAATGAACGAGCGTCGTTACAATCATATCGTTTTATGTTGGCTATGGTGGGAGGTACGATAGTCGCGGCAAGTGTGTTACCTATGGTAGGCTTTTTTGGTGGTGACGACAATCCTGCATTTGGCTATCAAATGGCAATGATTGTACTTTCAATATTTGCCGTACTTTGCTTCGTATGTTGTTTCTTATTGACGAAAGAACGAGTAACTGTGGATGACGAAACACACAGAGTTGATTCTGACAAACCTTCTATTTATCAAGACGCGTTAGATATGATAAAAAATGATCAATGGCGCATTATTGCGTTTGTGTCATTTTTATCGTTAGCAAGCGGCGCTATGAAGGGCGCCGTCACACCTTTTTATGTTCAATATTATCTGCAACAGCCAGATATGATAAGCGTCTTTTTAACCGCAGGGACGGTAGCGTCTTTGTTTGGCGCTTTATTTGCTAATTTAATGACCGGTAAAATTTGTAAAGTTAAATTAATGAAGCTGGCAGTAATAGGCAGCTTAATCTTACATGCTGCTATTGTGTTTATTCCATCAGATCAACTTTATCTGTCTCTCTTTGTAACTAGCGCAGCCGCTTTTGCACATATGGTATTCACGCCACTACTTTTTTCTGCCGTACCAGATACGGTTGATTATGGCATTAAAAAATATGGAAAAGGTGCAATGGGGATGGGGGTTTCTGGCCATTTATTTGCTTTAAAACTCGGCTTGGCTGTTGGCGGGGCATGTGCTGGCTGGGTGCTGGGTTATGTTGGTTATGTGGCTAATGCAGAGCAAACTCAAGAATCATTAAATGGTATTGTATTTTTAATGGGAGCGAGCAGTGCCATTGCATGCACCTTGATACTACTTTTATTGAATCGTTACGTACTGTATAGCAAAAAAGAAGATTTAAATGTAAATACAGTGGCTAGTTAGGTCAATATGGTTGTTATCTGATTACTGCTAATTGCGTCGAAAAATAACTCGTATTTTTAAAAAGCCATGATTGGCAAAGATTTTTTATTAGGACAATTAAAATATGTCGAAATTTTCACTTCCTGAAAGCTCACCTTTACTTGAACCTAAATTTTTATTTGGCGTTGCTACGTCTTCATTCCAAATTGAAGGTGCATTAGATTCTCGCGATAGGTGCATATGGGATACATTTTGTGAAAAAGATGGAGCTGTAATTGATAAGAGTAATGGTTCAGTGGCTTGTGAGCACTATGAAAGGTGGGAAGAGGATGTAGAGCTAGTTGAATCTATGGGTTTCAAAGCATATCGCTTATCTATTTCTTGGCCTAGAGTGGTTAAACAAGATGGTAGTTTGAATAAAGCGGGTATTACTTTTTATAAAAACCTATTAATAAAGTTGCAGAAGAGTGACATAAAAGCTTTTGTTACGCTTTATCATTGGGATTTGCCTCAGCATTTAGAAGATAAAGGTGGCTGGTTAAACAGAGATACAGCTTATGCATTTCAATATTACACAAAAGCAGTCGTAAAAGAGTTTCAAGGACTTGTATATAGCTATGCCACATTAAATGAGCCGTTTTGCTCCTCTTATCTAGGCTATGAAATTGGTACGCATGCACCTGGCATAACCGGTCGTAAGTATGGTCGTCAAGCCGCACATCATCTGTTGTTAGCACATGGTTTAGCAATGGATGTTTTGTCGAAACATAGCCCTAATACTGAAAATGGTATTGTACTAAATTTTACGACTGCTTATGCTTTTAGTGAATCTGATGAACTTGCCGCAGAACGAGCAAATCAATATTTCAATCACTGGTATGCAAAGCCACTCTTTGATGCTACTTACCCTGAGGTTATTGATGATTTGGATGATCAGGATAAGCCGATAATAAAAGAAGGTGATTTTGACATAATTGCCCATCCATTAGACTTCTTAGGCGTAAATTATTATACCAGAACCGTTTATAAAGATGACAATAATGGCTGGTTTGAAGAGCATCCAATTTCGAAATGTGAGCGCACAGATATCGGTTGGGAAGTCTATCCAGATGGGCTTACGAAAATACTCACCCAATTAAATGAAAGATACAATTTACCTCCAATCTACATAACAGAAAATGGGGCCGCAATACATGACAACGTTAAGGATGGAAAAGTTGTAGATCCAAGAAGAATAGAATATTACAACATGCACTTAAATGCGGTAAATGTTGCCATTGAAAAAAATGTTATAATTAAAGGCTATTTTGCCTGGAGTTTAATGGATAACTTCGAATGGGCGGAAGGTTATACACAACGATTTGGTATTGTCTATGTCGACTTTGAAACACAAGTACGTACAATAAAAGATAGCGGATACGCTTTTAAACAATTACTTAAATCTCGATAAATTTTTAACAGAGGTTATATCAAATACATATATTAATGATTGTAGGGAGCTACCTGCTTAATATGCAGTATTAGCAGAACTTGATAATCTTACTTGTTAGGTTACACTCATTAACATTATTACAGTACCTAATTCGTATTAGTTAATTTAAGTAACTAATCAACATATTTGAAAAATAATCTATGGCAACAATTTATGAGGTTTCAAAGTTAGCAGGGGTATCACTTGCAACCGTCTCAAGAGTAATTAATCACAGTTCTGCCGTTAAACAGAAAACACGTGAAAAAGTAGAAAAAGCTATGCTTGATCTGAATTATAAACCTAATTCAGTCGCTAAATCTTTAGCTTCTAGTCGGTCAGATTGTGTTGGTGTGTTAGTGAGTGAATTACAAGGTTTTTTCTTTACTAATATGATGGCAGCGATTGAAATAGAATGCCGAAAATATGACAAACATATTATTGCTACGGCAAGTGATCAAACACACGAAAAAGATGGTATCCAATTTTTAATAAGCAGAAACTGTGACGCTCTGATTATTCAAGTAGAAGCTCTCTCTGATGAATATTTAATCGAATTATGTAGTGGTGATTTACCGATTGTCATAGTAAATAGATATATAGAGGAAATTGCTGATAATTGCATTGATGTAGATAATGAACAGGGTCAATATCTTGCTACTCAATACCTTATCGATAAAGGTCATAGAGAGATTGTTTATGTGTCAGGTCCTGCAAATAAAAATGATGCTATGATGCGCCTAAAAGGATACAAACAAGCTTTATCTGATAACGATATTAAAATAGAGCAAGATAGGATATTTGAGGGCGACTATCTTCAAGAGGGAGGCGCCAAAGCATTTGAATACTTTTATCACTCTGATATTCCATATACGGCAATTTTATGTGCAAATGATGAGATGGCAACAGCAGTAATGGCATCAGCCAGAGAGAAAGGGTTAAATTTACCTGACGATTTATCCATATTGGGTTTTGATGATGTTGTTTTCTCCCGATATACCTATCCTAAACTTACAACAATTGAACATCCAATTCGAAAAATGGGTGAAATGGCAGCTCGTTCAGTTTTAAAACGTGTTTACAAAAAAAATGTAGGTGAACTTATTAATCACTTTTCGCCTTCAATAATTGAAAGAGACTCTGTCAAAAGTATCTTAGGTTAGAGATGTTAAAAGTAAACTGAAAAATGTGCTAAGAGACGGTTAACAAAAATATCAATTAACTTGAGTATGTGTGTTCAAAATATAACTTTGTTCGTCAGATAATAACTGCTTTTACTGCCGCAGTTATTATCCTTATATTAGTATCTATTTCTTATGCAAGTCATGCATTTGAGCGAGAGAATATACAAATGGCGCGTTCCAATTGATGGTTACTTCATTTGTACTGTAACTACACCAATGATCCAAAAATGATTGTGCTGGTAAATTAGAAGGATAATCACAACTGTCTTGCTGTCCGCTATGAGGCCCTCCAATTAGAAAGCCAGGTACAGGCTCATCAATACTATCCGCTTCTGACTGTCGATGATGCGGGTGCTTTGGCGGAAATTTTCCAAAACCAGTTACGTAACTGTACCCGGTAGGATTTGCGCCAAGTACATAATTAACTAGTTCCTCTGCTGCAATTTTGTAGTCATTTTGTGGGTCTAGTCCATATGCTTGCCAAAGCACTAACGCTTTATTCATCGCCACTCCATTACTACCCCACACAAAATCATCAGACGACATAGCGACTGCATACGCAGAACTTTTATGTTGATTTACTATGTCATTAGCAAGGTTTAATAAGCGTATTTTGTATTGAGAATATTGACTTTCGCTGAGCATTGTTTTTGCATTAGTCAATAAGGATATGTATGGAAGTGCGCTAGATTGAGCCCAAGATGGAGTTTGTGGTGTTGATGAAAATTTGTCAAAGTTATCCAAAAATTGACTTTCTGAAGTGGCTATAAATAATTCTGCTGACGCCCAAGCAAACTCATCAGTTACATCATTATCCCCATATTCACCTGTTTTTACATCATCAGGCTGTTGATAATAAATATTTGGATTTTCTATCGCCCAAGTGTAAGCTTCAATTGCTTGCACTAAATAAGACTTAGCTATGTCAGGTGTCACATCATTGTAAATTCGGCTGGCGTAAGCCATCACCGCTGAAAAATTTAAAGCTGCAGAAGTTGTTTTTTGTACCACATATCGCGGCTCTTTGCCTTCATACGGCATCATTATGGGTGAAAAATTCAATGTTGTAAGTTTGTGATAAACACCACCATCGTTTGGGTCTTGCATGGTGCTCATCCACTCAACATTCCAAGCAATTTCATCCAAAATATCAGGAATATTATTATTCGATTCTGGGATATTCAGAGACTTGTTTTTATACAATTCTTTAAAGTGATCGTACGCTAATAATAATGTATAGGTAGAAATTCCTGAATTGACGATATATTTATTGTAGTCACCTGCGTCATACCAACCTTTAGGAGAGGATAAAACTGAGTTGGTTGGTCTTGCTTCGCTTGATGCTGATTCATGTATAAAAACTTCAGTGTCTGGGTGTCCCATTGGCCTGGCAAAATCACCGGCGTGTTTAGGTAATAATTCTATACCGGCTCTATTGATATAATAGGCTCTTAACCCCTCCTTATGCATGTCAGTATATGGATTATTATTTACTTCAAAAGTAATGGTTTGGGCAGAGTCATCTATTTCAATAGTGTAAGTTCCTACTGATTTAACTGCGGTCAAATCTAGCTTGACGACGCTCTCTCCTGAATAGGGCCAATACTCAGGTTCAGAGGATACTGACTCTAAGACTGTTTTTCCTTTATTATCAATTACTTTTACACTCATCTTTTTTAGGCTAGGCACAATTTTTATTTTGCTAGCATTTGGATAATAACCTACTTGATTATATTTTATAGCGTCTGAAAACTGATGCACACGAGCATTTTTGTTTGTTGTTTCAATGCTTTGACAGGCCGCTAACGCTATGACTGCACCAGTTGCTATAAAAACACTTGTCCGTTTAACCGACAATTTTCGTATATTCATTTTTTGATTCATACCTCGTATTGTTTAAATAACTATCCAGAGTACAGGTTAACTAGCTAAGCCTACCTATTATTGAGTGTTTGCTTTCGAATGCGCTTGCTTCAATATATAGTTAATTTTAAAATGTAAGCGCTTACAAAGTGAGTTATAAAAAAAGCATGTACCTCTTATTTTTCAACAATTGGATACCACGCTTACGCCTGTATATAAATATTTTTGTTACTTAAACTTATAAATTTCCTAATTAAATGTCAACAAATTGTTAAATGTAATTTTTACTATTTTCTTTAAAAGCGTTATCAAAATTGATTTAAATAAAAGTAAGTCTTTGTATCATCGCGAATATTCATTATATTGCACTACACTTATGGATTAAGTTGATTACACATTTATTTAACATTTCGTTTCACCCTGTAATATACGTGTAAGAGCAAAATTGGTTTATGGCAGCCTTTTTTGAGTGAGGTATCGGTGAGTATACGACGTTTTTTGTTTCGAATGGTTAATGCTCATGCTTGGCATGTTTCATTTGAATGTTTAGGGTAAACAGTCGCAAGTGTGCTAAACAATAACACTAGGGTCTGTTTACCTTTGTTGTATGATTTTGCAGCAGTTTGTGCGTTATTTAGACGAAGAAGTGGAATTGAAGTGTAGTAATCTACTCGAAATTCCGCTGATGAAGTAAAAATAACGCACAAGCGCTGCCCATAGGGTTCAATCTATGGGCTCCACGCTCTTTGTTACATGCTCTTGATGCAGAATAACTGCGCCTGCGACCATGTGCCACGATCGTGAAGCCCATAGAATGAACAAAATTCATACAGCAAAGATAAACAGACCCTAATAATAAAAGAGTTTATTTATGACTAACAATGTAAAACAAGAAAATATCGGGTTCATAATACTAATTACTTTAGTATCCACTTTAGGTGGTTTTCTATTTGGTTTTGATAGTGGCGTAATCAATGGAACCATTGAAGGGTTACAAAAAGCATTTCAGTCAGAAAGTGTTGGTACAGGTTTTAACGTCGCTAGTATGTTGCTGGGTTGCGCTGTTGGTGCGTTTTTAGCCGGCTGGCTAGCAGATAAATTTGGTCGGCGAAATATGTTAATCGCTGCAGCTGTCATGTTTATTATCAGTGCGTTCGGTTCTGGTATAGCCGATAGTTCAATAACATTTGTAGCATATCGGATTATTGGTGGCTTCGCAGTTGGTGCTGCTTCTGTCATGACGCCTGCTTACATTAGCGAGGTTGCACCTGCACCAATACGCGGTAAGCTCGCTACTTTACAACAAATTGCGATTGTTGGTGGATTATTCTCAGCCTTTTTATGTAATTACTTGATTGCTGAATTCGCAGGGAGTTCGATAAATGAGTGGTGGCTTGGGTTCGAAGCGTGGCGGTGGATGTTTTGGATGGAAATAATACCTGCTCTTTTGTTTTTTATAGGCTTGTTAGTGATACCCGAAAGCCCTCGTTTTTTAGTCATGAATCAACAAACTGACAAAGCAATGGACGTATTAAAAAAACTATACCACAACACTGCTAAGCAGCTTTTTGACCAAATATTAGAATCAATTTCAAAACAACAGAAACCCTCTTTAAACGATTTAATAGAGCCGACCACAAGAAAAATAAAACCAATTTTATGGGTAGCGATTGGCTTAGCGACGTTTCAACAATTAGTTGGAATTAACGTTGTTTTTTACTATGGCGCCGTACTTTGGCAAGCTGTCGGTTTTTCTGAAAGTGACGCCTTGTTAATAAACGTTATTAGCGGAGCCGTCAGTATTGCGGCCTGTGTTGTTACCATTTTATTAATTGATAAGATTGGACGTAAACCCATTTTGTTAATTGGCTCTTTAGGCATGACAGTGACATTGGCACTGCTAGTGTTTGCCTTTGCAAATGGCGAAACAACCGACTCAGGTGATTTATCTTTAGGTTCATATGGTACGTTGGCGTTACTTGCTGCCAATGCCTATGTGATTATGTTCAATTTTTCATGGGGACCCGTTATGTGGGTTTTATTAGGGGAAATGTTTCCTAATAGAATGCGTGGCTCTGGATTAGCAATTGCCGGTTTATCTCAATGGCTTGCTAATTTTGCCATTACTATGTCTTTCCCTTTAATGTTAGGTTCGATTGGCTTAGTAGGTGCATATGGCTTTTATGCAATATCTGCAGGGATATCAATTATTTTTGTTGGCAAATTCGTGTTTGAAACTCGAGGTAAAACCCTAGAAGAAATGCAAGGATGATAGCTGGATTTCGAGCATATGTTATTTTCTTTGGGCAAAGTCCAACCAATTTATCGCTTACTTAAAATATAAGTGCATTATTACTTATTTCGCAACACATAAGTGTATCGTAAAATCATAAGTAATCTGTTTTGATTCCCGAGCTCAAGGTTGTTTATATAAATAAGGTAAAGCGCTATAGTCGACGTTTTGACCTAAATTGATTACAAAAGCGGGGCCGAATGCAATTTTATGATCATCGGTTGCCAGTTGAATGCTTAATTGTGCCTCGCCGACATCAAAATTCTTTTTTGATTTTGTGGCGATTGAATAAGTCTGCCATTGCTTTGTCAACTCTAGGTCTCTGGCTAATATTGAATCATAAGGCTCGCTCGCTCTTTGAATGCCGACATTAGTTAAGGTGGACGATTGTTTCCCTTTTGGTAATG
>DDIL01000099.1:0-1108 GCA_002338515.1 Glaciecola sp. UBA1851
ATAAAGGCTTACTAGATATTACCGATAGCCACTGGCAAGTAACCGATTTAGGCAGGCGCTATTTAAATACTCTTTTAGAAGAGTTTGTTTAGGTTATTCAGTTACGTTTATATTTGGTCTAACTAACCTAATATGCATACTTCTATCTATTGGCGTATAAGAATTACTGGCATTTGAAAACGCGATTGACCATGCAGTACCTTGATTATAAATGTTAGGGGTATTCGTCCAATAATCACTTGAAGGCGTATTTGGAAAAATAGTCTCGTTAATTGCAGGGCGTACACACGCTCGTTCTAGTATAACCGATAACTCTTTAATATTCGGTAAACGCCAGCTAGTTTGCCCAGCAAACTCAGTTGCGATGCTAGTATTTAAGGCTTCTTTCCAAGTAAATGTGTTCGCATCGCCTAAGCATTCTGCACCATCCCAAGTTTGTCCAATACTGCATCTCATAAATACAAGATTTGAGGCAAGATGTAACACCTCACCGTTTGGTTTAAGTTCAAACTCTTCATCATTTGCTGTGGTAGGAATACCTGGTGGACAGAAGGCTTCAGCATTCGCTTTAAAACTTATCAAACATAGAATAGCGATGCTTACGAGTAATAGTAAAGTTATGTGATTTGAATACTTCATATTATTGACCAGCCCTTACCAAAATAACTCGTTGTAGCGTATCTTTACTCAAGAAACCGTCTTTCCCAGAATATAAGTCATAGGCCCATGCATTATTTGCCATATCAAGCAACACGCCATCTGCGCTAGACTGTGATGTCCAATACCATAGTTCACTGGCACTTGCGCTACCCAAAAATGGAAAAAATACCTGATCAACAAGGGGTTGGCTAGCACTACCATAATGCACTATCGACTGAATTTCTCTTGGCTTAGGTAATCGCCAGTCGAAAAACCCACATAATCCTTGGGTATTCATTTCTGTTACGTAGTCTTGCGTATTGCACTGGCCATTGGATACATTACAAGCAAGCGAATCGGTATTAAGACTACCTTCAACATTGCCGTTCTCTTCTTCGCTAAACCAAGTAAAACTCTGTTCTGTGTAATTAAGGCTAGTTGTATCTTGGTTATCTTTAACCTGCCATAC
>DDIL01000099.1:1404-10552 GCA_002338515.1 Glaciecola sp. UBA1851
TTGCCGTTGTTATCTAACCGAGTAAAATCAAAACCTTGCTCACCATCGCCTGTTTTACTTAACGTACCCGACTTTACTTGTCTGTCTGCACCATAAGCCGCATCTTGCCCAGGGTATTCAATTACATAGTTATCATTTACGCTATTGATATTAACAAACGAAACCACACCAGAATCATTTAACCGTTTTACCTGCACAGGATGAATTGTCACATTTACCTGTTTAATTACTTCATTTCTAAAGCTGTCTTGTGCATTAATTTGTATCGAAATTTGTTCAGTTTGAGTCACTAGTGGTGAGGTTGCATAGGCATTAATACTGGTATTTGAATTAATTATTGCCATAGAGTCTGTGGTCCAATTAACAGAAAAAGGACCTGCATCAGGCGCATTGCTGGTTATAGACGCATTTAAAGGGAATAACTCTCCTGATAGTATAGAAGGGCTAGCACTAACGGTTAGAACAGGTAATGTAGCGCTTTGCGGCAATAAAGTGAGAGAGACATCTCTGCTATTTGACGCGCCTTCTTGATCGGTTACGGTTAGTCTAAAAGTAGCTGATTCTGTTTGGTTTAAAACGGGCGCAACAAACTCAATACTATTCATAGTGGTTGCTATGCCTGCAAGTAGGTTTGGACCGGCAATTTGTTGCCATACATAACTTGTAATTAAGGCAAGATCAGATACACCGTCAGTATCAGTACTACCACTACCATCTAATTGAATACTTGCCCCGTTTGGATAATTAAACGAATCGTAGCCTTGAATTTGATTAGCTTGAATATTGGCTTGCGGGGGCAAATTTACTGGGTTTACGGTAAGCGTAAGCACATCGCTTGCCTGGTTACCTTGACTGTCAGTTACGGTTAACGTCAATACATAATTACTTATTTGAGTAACAACTGGAGAAATTAAACTAGCATCCGTCAAGCTAGTATCAGCGTGATCTATCACAATGTTTGCGGTATTAGACCATGCATAGGTTACAGGCGCGCTACCACCAGTACTTGCGCCTTTAAGCGTAACAAGTTGTTGTTCATCCACTTCAATACTCGCACCTGCATTTATACGCAGCGGTGTCACTTCTTCAGTTGTTGTTTCACTTCCCCCACCGCCACAAGCACTCAGCAAGAGTAAGAAAACTGTTAAACTAATACACTTTAAACAATACAAGTAAATTACCTCAAGCATGCATTTTTTGTCTCTACTTGCTTTCATAAAAGCACTGCGAAAAGGCAAGTAGGTTATAGTAAATTCAATCGATAAATAGTGACGTATTTTTTGAAATGCTATCTAATACGTTTACATTCCAATATCACTAAAATATTCATCATGAGGTTGAATAAGCAAGTTTTGAACCAAAGCGGTATTTTGTATAAATTGCTAGTGCAGCATGTTGGTGAGAATAATAAGTATTAGCAGAAACGGATTGTTAGAGCTTTGCAGTAATAATTATTTACTGGCAATTTCATTCATTTCATTTTGCTTGACTTGTAAGGATAGAAGCTGTTTCTTAGCGGAAGCTGCATCTGTCATGTCATAAACCATCATGCATATATTATCAACCGTGCCAGTTGCAGACACTAAAGGCGAAAACACAACATTTTGATACATATAGGGCGCATTGCTAGTAATAGGGCGATAGTTTCTAAACTTAAATAAATAAGGGCGCTGTTCCCATGTAATGAACGCTCGAGTTCTTAAATCAAAAACAGGGCGGGTTTTTGCTTCCAACCATTTTAATTGTATGTCAGGAAACAGAGAGAATATTGATTTATCGCGAACATCCGAAGGTAATAATCCAGAGTGCGCTTCCATAAAGCCATTCCATACCTTTATTTCAAACTGTCTATTGAAGACGACAATCCCTACGTCTACTGTTTGGATCATGTCCATCATCCAATGGAATTCTAATAGTTCGTCTAACGCTTCTTTACTTGATTGATCTAAGTTACTTGACTGCATATTATTCATCCATCAAATGAGCGAGTTTGGCATTCATCATATCCATTGACTCTTCAGTAAATAATAAAATTAAATCACATCGAATGTCATAGCCGTCTAATCCATAACTTACTTCTATTGCCAATGTTTTCTTCCAAGCGTTTTTATTTAGAGCAATCAATTCTTGCACACTTTGATGTTGCCCCAATACAACAGGATGCCCTTGTCTAAAGTGCATATCTAATTGATTGGCGATACCTGATAAACATGTACCGATCAATAAACTAGCAAGATCCATTAACAGTTCTAGCTGTAATTGGTCATCTACCTCATCGGTGATTCTTAAAATTTTAGCCACATCCTTAAAGCTAGAATCAGTCACCATTAACAATGCTTCGCCACTAATGCCATCGCCCAAAAACCCTTGGCAGACACCAGAAGTTCGGTCAGCCTCATCTAGGTCGGATAACATCATATGAAGTTCGGATACTTCAATTAAGCTAACATTAGGGATAGGTAATTTAACGAATACATCCATTATTTTAGAAAGATGACTACCCGCCTGCCCCATAGCAACATTCACTACTTCTTGGTAGCAATCTCTAACAAGCTCATCTAAGTTTAATTCACTATTTTGAGGTGTTTCAGCAGCATCTAATAATTTGTGTTTATGAAGTGAGGCTATTAATTCCTCTGAATTAACTGGCTTTTGAATAAAATCTATTGCGCCAAGTGCTGATACCCGCTCTTTCGCTTCACTTTGAATATCGCCAGACACCACAATTGTTTTGGTACCCAGTTCTAGCTCTTGAATTTGTTTTAGCGTGCCATACCCATCAAGAACAGGCATGTTTAAGTCAAGTAACAATATATCAACCTGACCGTCTAAAATAGCAGTTATAGCTTCTGCACCATGCTTGGCAAAATTTACCGAGCCTTCAAGGTCTTGAGGTAAGCATTTAGCAACTTGCTTGCGAGCAACTAAGGAGTCGTCACAAATGAGCACTGATAGCATCGATTAATTAATCCAAAATAAATACTTTATTAAGCCAATTTATCGGCAACTATCTTATTTTCTTGATTAGAAATTATGTACTTAACAACAAAGAAACGCTAGTCGTTACAAATATGTTAGCTCCGCTGAAATTTAAACCCCAGCATAAACTATTAGGCAAATAATAATGGAAGCATAATGGATGTTACTATGCCGTTTATACAAAGGGCTAAAGTGGAAAAGGCAGCACACTGCTCGCTTATTGAAATAGCTTTTGCTGTGCCAATTGCGTGGGCAACCGAACCAAGTGCTAAACCCTGAGCCGCGTGATTATTAATAGCAAACAATTTGAATATAAACGGACCAAATACAGCTCCAACAATACCTGTAGTAATAACAAAAATAGCGGCTAAAGGCGCAATGCCACCAATAGCATCAGCAGTATCCATGGCTAACGGCGTAGTAATAGACTTTGTGAGCATAGTTAATTGCAAGTTTAGTGGTGCATCAAGCAAGTATACGGCTAACCAAGAAAAAACAGGCGCAATGATTGCGGCGACCATAATAGGTACAACGACTCTAAATCCCATTTTTATTAGCAAAGACAATTGATTATATAAAGGTAAAGCTAACGCTACCGTTGCCGGCCCAAGCAATAACGTCAAAATGTAAGTATGCGATTGAAAATCTTTAATCGCCAAATTGAAAAAGTGAAGCAGCAATATTAGAACAGCTGTACTGGTAATTAGCGGATGAGTAAATGGCTGTAAAAACGGGACATTAGCGGTAACTTTATATAGTTTTAATGCACTAATGTAGCAAATGAATGTTACAAGTACCCAACAAGCAGCAGTCAATAAAATATGTGATTCTGGAATATTCAAAATAGTTTCTTAATGCGATGAGTTTTCGTGATTGTCCATTTTATTAAACAACCATTGACTAATTAAGGCGGTGATTAACAAACTAAGCAATGTTGCAACAACAATAGCCAAAATTAATGCTAATGCATGCGTGGCTAGCAAGTCAGTATAGTTCACAATGCCCACAATAGCCGGTAGAAAAAACAGAGACATGTGGCTAAGTAGTGGTTGAGCAGCCATTTTTATGGGTGATGCGACGCATCTTAAAACAACAAACCAAAGGAACAATACAAGTATGCCGAATAGCCCTGCCGGAATGGCAACATCAAAAATAGTGAGTAAATAATCGGATGTGGTGAATATTATCCATAAAAACAAAAGGCCAACAAAAAATTGGCCAATATATTTTAAAATATTTAAAAAGGATTTGGCCTTAGAACGTGCTCTCTTGGTGAACTGTGATGAAATAATCAGACCCTTTTTTTGAATAATCTATTTTGAATTCTTTATTATTCAATGTTTGCACAAATAGAAGATTTTTATAATCACCAAAGTTTTCTGATGAAGATACATCAACTATAGCAGCATCCATTCGTTTTGCCTCTAATTTATTGTTTGGTACTTTACCTTTGTACTCTTCAATACCGTTGTGCAACACCATGAGTACTGGATCTTGACGACTATTTACTATTAGCAAATCTACCTTGCGCAGTTTGTGAATAATTGTGTTGCGACCACTTAAAATATACGGATCATCTTTCATGGATTTTAGCTACCCTTTTCAAAGTTTAAAGCACTTTTTGCATTTATTTGCATTGGCTTTTTTCAATGACTATGTATAAACATAGAATAAATTATTGCGTTGATGTTCTATATGACGGCAAGATTTGGTTAAACTTTAATCCAAGCAATCACTTAGGCAGTAAAAACTTAAAAAAGTTAAGTAATTCGGATGACTTTGAGTTAAAAAGTCATTATACTTCGCACCGCTTTCGAATGTGGCCCGTTAGCTCAGTTGGTTAGAGCACCCGACTCATAATCGGTAGGTCCCCTGTTCAAGTCAGGGACGGGCCACCATTTCTTCTATACTTTTCAATAAATTAGTTTGACCCACCGATTTCTAGATTTGACTCGGCGATTTTATGTATTTTGGGTCTGGGTTAGTAAGTTCTGTTTTTTCTCACTCATCATTCAAAATAACACCAGTCCATTTAAAGAATAATAAAACTCTTATTGATATAGCTAAGTAAAATTGTCGCAAGTGTTGCAAAGCAGATATGATCAACAGTATCTCATCAAGTCTATTTTCATTAGTTTTGACATCACTTCATTACATTTTTGAATTTATAAATCTGAAAAGTGTCAGTAGCATTTACACCTTTCGCAACAAGAAAATCTAACACACTGTTTTTAATAAAGAATTTCAAGGGTATGATTATTGCAAAGGTTGAGTGGCCAAATCAAAATAACAAAAGAGTAACTTATGAAAATTACAAAAATAATATGTATCATTTCAATCCTGTTTCTTTCTCCATTATCTAACGCATCATTCATTTATGATGAAAGTGTGGATGGTGATATGGGAGCCGCGGCGGGAGCATCTCCAGTTTGGGAACTTACTGTAGGAACGAATTCAATAATTGGAAATTTAACACAGGGGGATATTGACGACTTCCGAGTAATTGCATCAAATGGATTGGAAATTACTGGGGGAACGTTTGAAGCTTTGTTTAATGGGTCTGGTTTTGGTTTTTATAACAGCAGTGGCATTCCTGTAGTAGGTGGTGGTATTTTTCAAGGCACTATTGCAGAGGATACGCTAGTCGAGATTGATAGTTTTAGCTCTGGACTTTTTCGTACTGATCGTGACAGTGCAGATTCTGACATTACGTATAGATACGATTTTCATGTCGTCGACCCCAATGCTGTTCCTAGCCCTTCAAATTTTGCCTTTTTACTTATCGCTGCAACCGGCTTAACTGTAAGAAAGGTTTTGAAAAAATCTTCTCAACACTAGTATTCATTAGTGGATCTGTTTTATCACAGATATGGATTTTAGATGATTACCTAAGGTGAAAAAATTATCCATTTGAACAAGTTATTTACGCAGTTTTAAATTTTACTAAATTACCAAATTATAATTTATGAGACTGCGCACTTACCAAAACCCTCACTTATAAGATTGGAGTTACTGATGGTATTGTCAACTTAAGTTCTGAAGCCTTAAATATTATCAAAGATTACTGAATAATTAAGCTAACAATAACCTTTGGCGGTACGTCGATCAGGATGGTATTGAAATCGAAGTATCAAGCATCGACGTGACTTCACCAATGCTTGATACACACAAATGCTCTTTTAACTAACGACGCTTTTTCATCATTAACATACTTACGAATGCTAACCCAAACAACGCCAAAATCGAAGGTGAAGAAGCTTGTATTACTGGCTCAGAACTATACGTGACGTTATCAAATAGGTCACCACTCGATACGCCAGATATCGTGATTTGTGAAAATACGGAACCGTCATCTGATGAAAAGCCGAAAAATGAAGATTCACCCCTAGAAAGGGTAATAGGTAGTCCATTTAACGCGAAGGTGACGCTAACATTATTTCTAACACCTAAATCTAAACCAAAGGCACTAATTGCCGTGTTAAACTCAAACATACCAGTTTCATACATCCAGACATAACCAGGGTAATCAAACCCCATTGCACTGTTATCACCACATTGAGTAACACCATCTACGCAACCAAAGTGAGAACCTGTATAGGAAAATTCATCACGAGTAAAACCATCGAAAAGACCGTTACTAACACCCAGTAAATCATCTACTGCAGTATTACCGGCAAAAGTTTCAAAATCGCCTCTATCTGTAAATGTTACAAAACCAGCGTGTGCTTGAGATGCCAACATTAGTAAGCACGAGACCAACAATAAACTTAATTTTTTCATTTTATTATTCCTTATTAAACAACATGAGTATCAAAATTTTTTGTACAAAAAGTATACGTATAAATAATAATTAACGCAACTCGGTTTGGTATCAATCATCTCGTATTTAGATCGACGAAAATGCATAATAAGCGGATGTTTCGACTGGCTATATTATCCAAGACACCTAACTTTACCTTTAAAGCAACAATTTGACTCTTAATGAGCAAATTACTGTTTTAAAAAACTGCCAAAAAAAATTAAATTCAATTGGTTAATGCAACGCTATTCTAAAATAAAGCCTAGGCGTTTCATGAATCAAAGAATAAGGAGCTATTACAATTCAAAATACCGTGCGGTGATGCTGGCTTCATATCAGCAGTGTAAATCTTAATTCGAATGGCTCAATACCTGACAGCTACCCCTCGTTCAGCTCATAAGTTTTGCTTCATTGGAATAAGCGTATATTTTTTGCGCGATATACCATAAACGGTCTTGCCCCCAACCACTAGCTATTTCTTGACCATGTTCGTCTAGTAAACGATAGCTAGGTACTCCCCAAAGTCCATGCTCATACATTTTTTGGCGATGTGCTTCAATTTGAGTCTGCCAACTATCGTCAGTAAGATGCAACATTGCCTCTTTCCAATCTAAACCAACTGCCTCAACTACATGTTTCATACCTGAAAAAGTGTTGGTATTGATACCGGCGCTAAAGGCGGCATTTAGAAACGCACCCAGCAGTTCGATGTCTTTATCGTATTGTTTGGCCCAATGCCACAAGCTCAGCGCTTGTAATACAGGCGTACCAATAGGGTCATAAAATGTTCCGTAGGAAACACCTAACTCACGGGCTTCCCTTGCCGTATCGGTAAAAATATAAAAAGCCTTATTCTTGGTTACAGGAACGCCACGCATGACCATTGGCAATACTGGACAAATATTTATCTTAATGTCACTGTCTGCAACAAGCTTCATTGTGGGTGACCATGAAATTGCCGTATACGGACTTCTAAGGGAAGGGTAATATTCTAAAGTTAAATGACGTGCTGATTGAGGAAATTGCGATAAAATTTCGGGTCTAGGAACAACACAAGGTAACTCAGATTGCTTGACTGCTCCTAATTCTGAGAGCCTGTTTTCAAGATGATAAATACGATCAACACCCCAATACCATTCTCCTTCATAATAAAACATTGCTCCGCTATAGTGCTGTAATTGTGTCCGCCGTTTGACTCCCTCATCTAGTTTTATAGCAACGTTTTCGAGAGTAGTAGACCCGTATTTAGAAATAAGCATATCGAGCATTGTCTCGTCTGCAGACCACATCGCAGCGCTGGCCTTAACGCCAACTGTTCTCAGTTTTTCCTGTGGGAGATGGCAAAGAAATGCTGTTGTTTTGGCTATTAATTTTGGTGTCGGCCGACCTTCAACATGGGGAAATGTTAGTCCAAGAAATGGCGCAATCACTGATGCATCTTTGTGTGAAAGATCCAATAAAAGCTCAGGTTCTGGGAAATTCGCATCTTGAATTGCAGGAACGATATATACAATAATATCAACATCATATCGCAAGATTAATCTTTCAAGTATTTGCAGTGCCAGATGAGAGTAGCCATCATCCACTTGATGAAAGTACTCAATAACATGCTCACGTCCTTGGTTTTTTCGCTTATTTTCGTACTTATTTCTTAGTTTATTTAGACGTCTTTCGCTACCAATGTAAGTCATTAAACGCGATAAAAACCAACGTTTTAACCCAGTAGGTGTGCTACTTGCCAGCCCTTTTTGATGTGTAATTTGAGACATAGATTGCCTTTTTTCTATTCTATTAGAATAGTCACTAAACAATTACCAAGCAAGAGCAAGATATGCTTTAACTTTTTATAAACCGATGACACTGATAAACAGCGTAATTTATGGCCTGTGGTGGGCAACTATGACCAGAGTACGCAGTTTCCGATAGTGACTGATATCATAGCTTTTGGTCGTTCTATCACTTGTCGATAGCGTTTTATGCAATAGTATGCTGCTTAGGGTTTAGGCCAATAATCAACAATACTGGGACATAGTCATAGGTACACTATAATTAGACCATCTTTTCATTAAGATGATTAAAAATTTTATTTACATCTTCTTCTTCAAAAATTTCGTCAAAATACTGAATATAATTATTAAGTTCATTCACAGTTAACACTTTTACGTGCTTATATTCTAGTTTTGGTTTGCCTTTGGTCATGACAATTATACATCTGATAGGTATTCGTTTACTTCCCCAATGATGTTTTGTCAGTTTTATTTTGGACTTACTATTTAACAATATAAATAACGCATAACTAGTTCTTGAAATTTGTTTAATCGGTGATCTTAGATCAAGACTCTCTATTGATTTATTACTCCAATTTTTAGA
>DDIL01000114.1 GCA_002338515.1 Glaciecola sp. UBA1851
CAATATTAAAATCCGCTTCGTACCTTCGTATTACTAGAGTTGCTAGAAACATACTGTATGGATTTATTACGAAGCGTGGTGCCGTGTATTATTGAAATTATTATTACATAAAATAAATATCGTTATCTCATCATGTATTAGTAGAATTAGTAAGAAATATTATTTTAGTATGCAATAGCCCTTAGTAGTGTTAAGTATAAATATATAGGCTATTTAATAACACTATTTATAATTGAATTTTTGACGAATTTATTGACACAAAAAAAAAATTCTGAGACCTGGGTGGGAGACCGGATACCTAAAACTAAATTGTGCATTCACTAAATTATAAACTCTCTCTCAATATAAAGAAATATTTTATCCACTTTTGATTACATGAGCAATTTCTTGCCTTATTAATCTATCACTTGGCAAATAACTAGCAACAACAGCTACAACTATCGCCATGCCAAATAGTGAAAAGAAACTCCCACTAGGAAACGCAAGCTCGAATGGTGCCTCTAAAAATAAATTCATTTGTAAGGATAAAGACGTTGCAATTACTATACCAATTAAAGAACCAAGAAAAAATGAAGATAATACATTCGCAAGCGCTTCTAATATGTAAGCCTTTTGAACTTGTCTACTAGAAACACCGATTGCTCGCAAAACTGCGAATT
Organism: Glaciecola sp. UBA1851; assembly: GCA_002338515.1. Taxonomy (GTDB): domain Bacteria; phylum Pseudomonadota; class Gammaproteobacteria; order Enterobacterales; family Alteromonadaceae; genus Glaciecola. The sequence goes on from DDIL01000114.1 coordinate 660, forward strand.
CCCTTGCATTCTCTACAATATTAGCCTCGAAAGACACGAACGATACCAGAAAACACAGCGTCATGCAAATCAAACCGATCAAAGCAAGGACTAAATTAAGCAATTCAATCGCACTTTCAGTTTGTTCAATTAAGTCCCGGGTGTCAACCACGAGAATATCCAATAAAACATCGATCCCACCATCAAAGGTTGACTTTATATTATTAATAATAATTTCACGATCTTTCAAACTTGTATTCGCCTTTACCTTGATAAGCATTGCCTGCATTCCAATTTTTAAAGATTCATTGCTGCCATAAAGCGAAGTTCCTAATAATGGGTTGCTATTTTCCGAGGCGATAAGTGTGGCTAAAGGAATCTTAGATTTTTGCGAAAATTTCTGTAAAATTTTCCTCTTCGTATTTACAGCCTCATCCAAAAGATATTGTGCATGTTGCATAGGGACAAATAAAGGCCCGTTTGCAAACAGTGCGTATGACGAAAATGCTTCCGTTGGCATTTTTGATACTAAAGCTCTTGGCCTTAAAATAATGCTAAATTCCTGGTAACCATACTTATCCGCAACTTGTACCCGCATCCGTGCTCCAGATTTTGTATCAACACTTGAATATTCTTTCATCGCATAGCTCATGATGCAATCGAGATAATCCGGTGCATTTTCGAGCCTGTCCATGCTTATTTTGTAAAACGGAGTCTGGCTGACTAAGGTGTCATTATCTTTTCGCTTTTGTACTTCGGAATCTTCCAGCGTAATTTCACCAATTCCATCATATAAATCATGTATAACATTGTCCGGGTTCCCTCCACTTTTTAACGGCACGCGCTCGCGTTCTACATAAAAGCCTTCATACGCGACATCTAAGAAGTTCCGCTCTATTCCATATACCCCATTCCATCTTCCACCAGCAACAAATGGAATCGAACCAACTCGCGTCTGGGATATCACGTCGTATTGCCACAAACCGAAAGATTTAAACGTGACCCCTTCGATTAAATCTCCCTGGATAGAATTAATGTTCTTCACCGTTTCTTTTAACCTATTTACGGGTAATGGTTTCTGTGTCCCGGCATTAGCATACACGACAATGTCTGAACCTAAGATCCATGCAGCATTAAAACGTATTAACTTAGATTGCAATGAAAACATGACTCCAGCAAAGATGATGAAAGATGCTGTAATAGATAGCATGTGCGAAGTCTTTTTATTTCTCTTTCGGTGGCTTTTCAAATTTTTCAATATAAGTGGAAATAAGCATCGATCCTCTTTACGACAACCAATAAAGTTAGAGGCGTAAAAATAAATATTAAGAAACACGTACTCCACCCTGCTCTGAAGCATTTGCGCCATCAAAGATAAACCAACTAACATCGCAATTAATATTAAGTTCATTAATAATAAGAAAATATCTATCCTATTCAATATAAATGACAATGGCATGAAATAAAATGTCACGACGCCAATCACAACCATTACAACAGCTAGGGCTGTAAGTTCTGGGGACAATCCTAAGTCGGCTAAACGTTGCAGAGTCACCGTAACTTCACCCGCACTGCTTCTATATAAATCAAGCGCGTCTCGCAAACGAGATGATAAAGCTCTCCTAACGGGTACAATGTTTGCAATGATTGGCATTATCAATCCTAATCCAACTGCAAGCAGCCATGATATGCTTGGTAGAATTGGCGAGATAGGCAATTTTACTTGAGTTTTGAATATGTTCGATATTGCTATATTGACAAGTGACGCAAGGATCAATGCAAAAAATAATGCTGGTATGGCGAATGACATCGCGTTCAATGACAGCAACCGCGATAGCGTTTGATGCCACATACCTAATGCCCTTAGCATACCGTATTCATAAGTCTTCGATTCAACGTTTCCAAGCAACAATGCATAAACAACCATGCACCCTAAAAAGGATAATAAAAGCATAACAACAACAAAAATATTATTTAAAAACAGTTGCAAAAAATAAAACGCTTCCACAGTATCTTTCAATGGGGTTGTTATAGCATATGGTGTTGGATTTGTTATATCATACTTTCCATTGCCGTTTGTACTGCCTGTTTTGTTTACAAATAGATCTGACAGTTTTGATATGCGTTTACGCATTAAATCATTTGATTCGCAATATACACCGGTACGATCTGATATTTGTAAATTTGCTTGTAATGCATAATGGTTCAAATCTAAATCTCTTAAGTTTCTCAATTGCTCTTGTACTTCACTTTGTGCATTCAGTAATTCAATAATACCGTTCGATGAAAGCTCCGCAACTAATCGATCTATTTGCTCAACAAGGAGTCGTTTTACTTCCGTTATTTCCATGACAAGTACATTGCCTAATGCCCTAGGCCATTTTCCTTCGGGGGTATTTACAACATCAACCACAGTAAATTCGGCAGTAAACGTGAGCGATTGGCTAACTGTCGGTATTAGCTGCTCAATCAAATCTTTAATTGGTACGTTGAGACCAGTCGGGAAAAACGAGTTGACGATGGTTGGTAAATTATTTTGAATAAGTACGTTACCAAGCGGCCCAACTGTTGATTGAAACAGCGGATTCGTTTGCAGCAAATTAGAAAAAACATCATTGCTACCATTTATTATTTGATTCCCAGTTAATGTTAAATTGCCTTCTACTGATGTGCCTGTTAACAGCTGCAGGACTTGCGCAAACGATTTCGCATTCACGGTTTGTGTGTTATAAGTTTCACCGTCAACTTTTAATCCACCTTGTGGTTGTGTGATAAAATTTATTAATTCCAATAAATCAATTCGTAACTCCACACGCTGACCTTTGTCACCTTCGATACCCAAAAATCTAGCTAATGGGCCAGATACATACGATTCTTGTTTACCCATAGCGCGACCTTTCCAGAACCTTCCCAGGCCGATCCTTTTCTCTTTATCAGTATCAATGCCTAGAACAGTCACGGTAGTATTTCTAAGGGGTGAACCTAGTTTTGACAATGTTCCTAGAAATGGGACACGCGTAGCAATTCCAGCAAGGCCTTCCGTATCTTTTATTTTTTCTTCCATATCACTTACATTCAAAAAGTAAGTAGGGTTCTCTGTCGGGATTACATTTGGAATTAACAAAAAATCTGCTTCGGAAATTTCATTTTCTGCAGTTTTTAAAAACACAAACCTCACATTTGATATAGTACCTTGGAAAAATGCTAAAAAAAAAGTAACTAAAAAAACGGCAATAAATCCAATAAAATATCCTTTCTTATCTTTTTTAATGGATGCAACAACATATTGTTTCAAGAAAACAAATGAATTATCTTTGGAAGATAACATCTGAACATATAATTAGCATAGAACTGTCAAATTATGTGTGCGTGTGTGTGTGTGTGTGTGTGTGTGCGCGTGTGCTTGTGTGTGTGCGTGTGTCTGT
>DDIL01000096.1 GCA_002338515.1 Glaciecola sp. UBA1851
ATCAGTATCCCGCCTCTTGCGCCTTGGTGGATAATCGTAATTGGTACATTCTTTTCAATTGCCATAGTCAAGCAGTTATATGGCGGGTTAGGCTTTAATATATTTAACCCAGCTATGGCGGGTTACGTTATGTTGCTAATATCATTTCCCGTACAAATGACCGCATGGATGCCCCCTGTAAGCCTCACAGAACAGAGCATAGGCCTTTGGGATACAATTTATACAGTATTTACTGGTTATACTGCTTCTGGATACTCTATTACACAATTGCAAACAACGATAGACGGCGTAACCATGGCAACGCCACTTGATCACGTAAAGGTAGCGCTTAATGAAGGCTATATTGTATCTGAAGCATTATCTGATGGACTTTTCAGTGGCAGTATTGGCGCTGGATGGGGAGTGGTTTCATTTGCTTATTTGCTAGGCGGACTATTCTTATTAAAAGCAAAAGTAATTAATTGGCATATTCCTATTAGTATGATTGTTATGGCTCTAATAACCGCGGGAGTATTATACATTGCAGACACCAGCACACACGCCTCCCCTTGGTTTCATTTAGTCAATGGTAGCTTGATTATTGGGGCATTTTTTATTGCCACTGACCCAGTTTCATCATCAACTACGAATAAAGGCAGATTAATATTTGGTGCAGCAATTGGTTTTTGGATAATTGTTATACGAACATGGGGTGGATACCCAGACGCCATCGCGTTTGCTGTAGTACTGATGAATATGGCGGTACCACTGATTGATTACTACACTCGCCCTAGAACATATGGACATAAAGTTAAAGCTAAGGATATGTCGCACAGAGGTGATGTATGAATAAAATGGTTGGTAAAAATGGATTGATATTGGGTGCATTTGCCCTTGTCACCACTTCAATCATTGCTTTAACTTATTCGTTTACCCATGAACGAATAGAGCAGGCAAAAGAAAAACAACTACTTGGCACGCTTAATCAGGTAGTTGTGAAAGCACTGCATGATAATGAATTACATTTGGATTGTGTAAGGTTAAGTCCACTGGAACAGTTAGGTGGTAATAGTCAAAGAGTATTTCGTTCTCGCTTGAATGGCGAAAATACGGCATTAATAATAGAAACAACAGCGCCCGACGGATACAGTGGCGCAATTGATTTAGTTGTGGCGATAGATACCAAAGATACCGTATTAGGCGCCCGGGTGATTAACCATAAAGAAACACCTGGGCTGGGTGACAAAATTGAGTTAAGGATCAGCGACTGGATATTGAGCTTTGCTAACCAAACATTTAATGATCAAACGCAAGACCGCTGGCAAGTTAAGAAAGATGGTGGGCAATTTGACCAATTTACAGGTGCAACGATTACGCCTAGAGCCGTTGTGAACGCGATAAAGCAAGCGACTATATTCGGTCAAAATTATAAAAGCCAATTGTTTGATGCTGCTTCAAATTGTCAAACAGACAATGTGTTAACTATTGCAGCGGGCTCAGACATATCAAGTTCTGAGAAGGAGAGCAATAGTGAATAATGAATATAAAGAACTGACTCTCCAAGGCTTGTGGAAAAATAATCCTGCTATTGTCCAGCTTTTGGGTTTGTGTCCATTGTTGGCCGTAACAGGCACAACAATTAACGGGTTGGGATTAGGCCTTGCAACTACGCTTGTTTTGCTAGGATCGAATATTACGGTTTCTTTAGTTCGAAATATAGTCCCGAATGAAATAAGAATTCCCATATTTGTGATGGTGATTGCATCATTTGTGACTGTTATTGAATTGCTTATGCACGCCTTTACCTATGGACTTTATCAAGTGCTAGGGATTTTTATTCCTTTAATTGTGACAAACTGCGCCATTATTGGCAGAGCAGAAGCCTACGCATCGAAAAATTCAGTGCAATATGCTGCGTTTGATGGACTATTAATGGGAGTAGGTTTCACTTTAGTGTTAGTGTTACTTGGTGGTATAAGAGAAGTGCTAGGGCTTGGGACGCTTTTTTCTGGCGCGGATTTATTGTTTGGAAGCTGGGCAAAAGATTTAACCATTCAGGTATATCAAACTGATGCAAATTTCCTTTTAGCTATTTTACCGCCCGGTGCATTTCTTGGCCTAGGGCTAATTATTGCTGCCAAAAACTTGATAGATAAATACATAGAAGAACGAGAACAAAAGCTTAATAAAAAAGTGGTTCAAAGAGCAAGAGTAACGGGTACTGATATTTAGCACAGTGTTCAAGGAGTAATTCACATTCACTTTGTTAAAATATACGTAATCTGTATCTTGGAAAAGCAATTCTCATTCTAGAACTAAAAGAATAATAAAATGAATAAAATAAAAAGAAGAGAGATTCTAACGCGACTTAGAGACGCTAACCCCCACCCTACAACAGAACTAAATTTTTCTAGTCCTTTTGAATTATTAATAGCGGTGATTTTATCTGCACAGGCAACAGATGTGGGCGTAAATAAAGCTACAGATAAACTATTCCCAGTAGCAAACACGCCTGAAGCCATGCATAAATTGGGATTAGACGGACTCAAAGACTATATCAAAACAATAGGTTTGTTTAATTCAAAAGCTAAAAACGTGCTGGAAACTTGTCGAATATTGATGACCGAATACAATTCGGTGGTTCCTGAGAATAGAGAAGCACTAGAAGCATTGCCTGGAGTAGGTAGAAAAACAGCCAATGTGGTGCTTAATACAGCTTTTGGCTGGCCGACTATAGCCGTAGACACACACATCTACCGCGTTTCCAACCGCACTAAATTTGCGATGGGTAAAACGGTTGAAAAAGTTGAAGAGAAGTTGCTAAAAGTCGTACCCGCTGAATTCAAGGTAGACGTACATCATTGGCTGATACTACATGGACGCTATACTTGCATAGCCCGTAAACCCCGCTGTGGTTCTTGCATTATTGAGGATTTGTGTGAGTTTAAGGATAAGGTGGATTAACTATTATCATTTAAGAACAAACCACCAAATCAAATATTGACCTCTAAATCGAGCAAAATTACCACTGCGGACATTCAGGATCTGTCGAAAGTATTATTCAGTTGATGCCGATTTAACAAAGTCCAGATAGCTTTTTAATGTTCTCTCACAATAATGCGACTTAATATCCCTTGAGTCATCACCTGCCTCATACACACCGCCGAAGATAAATTGACCTTGTTGTTGTTCGTTAGAAACCCGAGTAAACATATAATCTGGACGCTCTCCCCACATCAATATATAGTCATTTTTAAGTTTGGGGCTAATTTTCTGATCATCAAAAATACACAAATCACCACGTATTGGATAAACCGCATCATCGGCTGTCAACCATTTTGCACCTAAGCCAGATGCGTTGAAAACGATGCTGTCATCATCGAGTGTTTTTACAAAATCAGGTAAACTCTTAAGTTCTCGTTGAGTGACTTTTATATGCATCTTCTTCAATTCATCCATTAGCTTTGGCATGTACATGCTCGTATCAATAAACAAGGTAGATGCCTGATACCCGCCTATTGAAAAGCCTTCGATTGGCAATGTTTTATGCCATTTAATAGGTGTTTGTTCAAATGGTAGGAAAAAATGAACTTCTGATACAAGAAGACGTTCGGTGGGAACAAATAGTTCTACAGGTCTTACGCCCCAGGACGATTCATTCACCAAGCCGCCAAACCAATCTAGCGAGTCAGTTTGAATTTGATAAAGACGTTGAGAAGTCTTTTCGTCGGAAGACGAAATATCATAAGGATTCCATAAAGCAGCGGCAACGCCTGAAACTATATTGGGGTAAGTGTCTTTAGTGATAATTTCTACATCAATATTTCGTTTTGCTAACATGTAGGCAATGGATAAACCATTTACGCCAGCGCCAATAACGATAGCTTTGGACTTGTCATTCAGCTTTTCTTCAACAAGCCTAATTGATTCAATGGCGCTCCCAGGTGATAAAGTAACGCCATAGCCGCCATGCCCGTAATTATGCACGACTGTCTTTGAATTTATTATTTCGACCTCAATTCTAAAACCTCCCTCTCGACCAGGACGAGAGCCAACAATGTGACGATATTTTCCAATTTCATTTTGCACAACGCTCTGGTTTGGCGGGGAAGGATAGAGTTTTTCTGCGGCGTGTAGCTGTGCTGTAAAAGCCAAAATTGTAGTTATTAACACTGTTATATGCATAGTGGTATCCTTCAACTTTTTTACACTAATTTAAGAATTCGAATTAATTTATAAGTTTTATTTTTTGTGGTCGGACATCAAAAAGTTAGTCTTCGATATTGTCTACATGTAGTATTGTATTACGATACACCAATATATATGCGGCTTGCTACAAATTAGTTACTCGAAGCACGGCTTGACTTGAGCTGCCTAAGTTAAGTTAACGAAGGTTTACACTTTATGAAAAAAGTCATTGGTTTTTGGCGTTGTTGGGCTTTAGTTGTCGGGACGATGATTGGCAACGGCA
>DDIL01000181.1 GCA_002338515.1 Glaciecola sp. UBA1851
GGGGTTACCGCTTTCGCGGTAATGACGAAGATGGTTGGTAATGACGAAGATGGTTGGTAACGACGAAGATGGTTGGTAACGACATAGGTGTTGCCAATGACATAGGTGTTACTAACAAAGCAGGTGTTTATTTTGGTTGGCAATCTAGCGATTGACCATTTATGCCTCTGCTTATATTCGACATTAGATACGCATAGGTTGGCATTATGTCTACAGGTGTTTTCAAGGTTTTTGGATCTTCAGCTGGATAGGCTTTTGCACGCATACTGGTTCGTGTGGCGCCTGGGTTAATACAATTAAATCGTACATTACTGTTTCTGTTTTCTTCAGATAGTACTTGCATCATTCCTTCAGTGGCAAACTTTGATATGGCATAAGCACCCCAAAATGCTTTACCTGTTCTGCCGACACTTGATGTAGTAAATACAACAGAGCTCATTTCACTATTTTTTAGAAGAGGAAGTAACGACTGCACCATTAATGCTTGAGCTTTAACGTTGATTTGCATGACTTCGTCAAATTCTGACTCTTTGATTTGCTCAAATGGACATAAATTACCCAATACACTCGCATTAAAGAGCACACCATCTAATTTTTTATACTGAGATTCTATTGTGTCGGCCAGGCCGTTATAATCGTTTGTTGTTGCGCCTTTGTGATCAAGCGGCACAATAGCAGGTTGTTTAATATCAGTGCCAAGTGCCAGTATTTCATCATAAGTGGCTTCTAATTTACTCACAGTTCTACCTAGTAATATTACTTGGGCGCCAGCTTTTGCATAAGTAATGGCGGCTATTTTGCCAATGCCATCACCCGCGCCAGTTACCAAAATGACTTTACCAGTCAAACTTTTTTCATGTATTTGAAACGCTAGATGTGGGTATTGCTCAAACATTCATCAATCTACCATAGATAAAACCGAGCAAATGGTATCTTACAATTGCTTGAAGCGGAAGAGAATGTGAAGTTTGCTGGAAAAAATCTCACTTTTTATTACATTACATTTACAAACACTTTGCAAAGTGACGATAAAGTCAATAATATAGGCGAAATACAAACTGGTCATACAAGTTAATTTTTGTTTAATTGAGACATAAGTTAAAAACAAACGTATGCACTTAACATTTATTAAACATATATCTACGTAAGAAGTAGGGAGATAGAATGAAGAAACTGTTAGTTAGCACAAGTATATTAGCAGCCTTGGGCTTAGCTGGGTGCGGTGGTGAAACCATCGAAGACCTTCAAGCTGATGTTGAAGTGCAAAGCCCTTCGTCCAGAATTGTGTTTGATCCGGCCAATGGTAATTTAAACATTCCTAACGATTTATTGATGTTACCAAGTGGTGATGCAGTTTTTGATTATACGCTTAATATTCCGGTGGCTGACCTATCTGATTTTTCAGACCCCCAAAACGCATTAAATACACAAGATGGTTGGTCAACTAACTATCCATTCGTTATTGATATAGAAATGCCACCGGGTGTTTCTATTGACGCGAGCACGTTAAGTGCAGGTATTAGTATTTTTGAAGCCACATTGGGTTTAGATATTAACGATCCTGAATGTTTAGCAATTGGTATTCCTAGTGCCGGTTGTAAAATAGGCGATGAACTAGTTTTCGGCGTTGATTATGTTTTGACTTTACTTGATAACGACACAGTATCTGTTGTGCCACTTCGCCCCTTAAAAGGTGGGCAAGGTTACATGCTAGCCATGACAACCGATTTAAAAGATAGTGCTGGTGAGAGTATTCAAGGTTCAACCACATGGGATACAGTTAAACAAGATATAGACACTTTCCCACTGTCTTCACCGTCTCAGTTACAATTGCAAACGCTGGTTAATACTTTTATAGACGCGTTCGAAGGTATTTATACGCGTGAAGAGTTAACTTACGTACAGGCATTTACTACGCTTTCAACCGCGCCAGTTTTATCGGCTATCAAGCAGCTTCATATCGGTCCATTTGCACAAGCATTGCAAGTTGACCCACAAAACGCGCCAGCTTTATTGCCAAGAGTAGTCTTAACAGCACAATCTGAAGACGGCAATGCATTAGAAGGATTAGGTGCATTATCGTTAGATTTAATAACTGATGGTGCAGCAGGGGCAGTTGCTACTATTCCAGAATTATCGGCATTAGAGCCACTGTTGCCCGCAATTAATTTTTCATCACTCACAACCTGTAATGGTTTATTAACTGCGTCAGCGACGTCATTTACTACCGCAACAGGACAAGACTTCGGTTCGCCACAAATTAATGGTGGTGTAGATGCACTTGCGCAAGGTGTGAGTCAGAATGTATTAGGTCAATTTGGGGCGCTGTGTGCGGCTAACTTATATGAAGGAAATATTAGCCTACCTTATTTCTCTGCTGTGCCAAGTGAAGAAAACCCAACTGCGCCGTTAACTGAATTTTGGAATGCTGCTTGTGATTCTGGTTTAGTGTTAAACAGTTTACCGCCAGCAGAAACCATTGAAGGGTTAACGTTAGGTCCGAATGCAGCAACGTGCCAAGCAGCGGGTTTAAATGACATTCGAATTAATGGTGAAATGGTTGACACTAACCGATTTATTACCAAATTTTCACCTATTCCAGAAGCAAAGGGTGGACTTCAAAGCTTAGATGTTCAAATGACTGTACCTAATGCAACACTTATTGGACAACTTGGTTTGCCTGCGCCTGCTATGCCAGAAGCTGGGTGGCCAGTGGTGATGTTAGTTCATGGTATTACATCTAAGAAAGAAGATATGCTTGCCATCACAGGCGCGTTATCGGTAGCAGGATTTGCAACGGTGGCCATTGACCAGCCAGTGCATAATAGCCGTGGTTTTGAATTAGAAGACGGAACAATTATTGATGCCAATAGAAACAGCGCTACCGACTTTTTGAACCTAGCTAGTTTGCCAACAGCCCGTGATAACTCACGTCAAGCAGTATCTGATTTATTGGGTATGCGTTTGGCCTTGAATGCATTTGTTGATGCAACAGGGGAAGGTATTGCTGTTAATGGTTCTGACGTATCGCTAATGGGTGTGTCGTTAGGCGCTATTACCGGCGGTATGGCTGCAGCTATTGCTAACGAACCTTTTAGCGGACCACTTGCACAATTACAAAGCTTCTATGATATTCAAGCAGTATCATTAGAATCGCCAGGGGGCGCACAAGCAACCTTCTTATTGGAATCGCCAGCGTTTGGTAATTTGATTAAGGGTAATTTACTTGCGGCTTCATCGCCAGAGTTCCAAGCAGCATTAGCTGCGGCTGCACAAGCTGCAGGCTCTCCAGTAACAGAAGCAATATTGGTGGCTACCGTTGTTCAGTTTTTAGAAGCGTTAAGTGAAGATCAGTTAGCAGAAGTGAATGGATTATTTACTCAGTTTGCATTTGCAGCTCAAACGATGACAGACTCATCTGATCCTATTAATTATTTTGAGATGTTAGCTGAAAACTCAAATGTGCATATGATCACTGTAGTGGGTGATGGCGGGGCAGAAAACTTGCCTGACCAAGTTATTCCACCCACCACTGCATTGCCAACCTCTGGCCAGTTACCACTAGCTAGCTTTATGGGATTGGAAAATATTGTTGCAACTAAAATGCAAGAAACGCCGTTTGATGGTTTAGTATTATTTAATCAAGGTGTGCATGGCGGTAGCTTAAACCCTATACCAAATCCAGCTTCGACCGCTGAGATGCAGCGACAAGTAGCGGCATACTTACAGTCTAAAGGTACGGTATTACCTATTTCTAACCCAGAGGTGATTAGTAACACTGGAGGTTAATGCTCTAAAGCATTGAATTAAGAACTCCTTTGTATTTAATATGCAAAGGAGTTTTTTTATGTGTGCATACCAGTAAAGATCTTTTTCAGACCATTGCCAACATAACCGTCGTTACCGCAAAGGCGGTAATCTCCTAAAACAACCGTGTAATTACAAACACATCCGTCTTTACCGCAAAGGCGGTAATCTCTTAAAACAACCATGTCATTGTAAACACATCCGTCGTTACCGCGAA
>DDIL01000206.1 GCA_002338515.1 Glaciecola sp. UBA1851
TAGATTGTTATAGTCAAAAACATGAATTAATGGGCAATGTTGGAAGTGGCCAATTAACTAAAATGGTCAATCAAATTTGCATCGCCGGTGTGTTACAAGGTTTATCTGAAGCCATTAGTTTTGCAGAAAATGCTGATTTAGACGTTGAAAAAGTAATTAACGTAATCAGTAAAGGTGCTGCACAAAGTTGGCAAATGGAAAATCGTTGGCAAACAATGCACCATAATGAATTCAATTTTGGTTTCGCAATAGACTGGATGAGAAAAGATTTAGACATTGTACTAAATGAAGCAAAAAGAAATGCAAGTACCCTGCCCTTAACTGCTATGGTTGACCAGTTCTATGCTCAGGTTCAAGCGAATGGTGGCAACCGATATGATACGTCAGCATTAATCACATTATTAAATAGAAGGAGTAAATAAGTTCCAACTACTTTGGTTAACGCCTAGCAACAGTGCAGACATGTTGGTTCAATATGAAAAATAAACCAACTTGTTTACTGTACAATTCAGCTACTTTTTGTACGTAGCTAAATATCTATCTAAGTGCCCTGCAAAATCTCGTTTTTCTTTTACACCTAAGGGTGGTGGCCCACCTGTTTGAATACCGCTGGCTCGCATCGTATCCATAAAATCTCTTGTATTTAAACGGGCGCGAACATTATTTTTGTCAAGTAATTCGCCTCTTGGAGATAGCACATCAGCATCTTTCTCAACGCATTCTGCCGCCAGTGGAATATCACTGGATATAATTAAATCCCCTGCTTCGGCTCGTCTAACAATTTCGTTATCCGCGATATCAAAACCGGATTCTACTTGCATAAATTTGATATTAGGTGCTTGAGTTACTCTAATAGGATGATTAGCAATCAATAACAACTCTATGCCTGTGCGAGTTGCCGCTCTAAATAGCATATCTTTAATCACCACTGGGCAGGCGTCTGCATCCACTATTATTTTCATATTTATAAAACGGTTATATAAGCAATTTAATTTAATTGATATTTAAAATGCAACTTAATTAGATTGCATTTGACTAGGTTGTTTGTATACTATATTAATTATTCACTAAAAGCACAAAGTTATGAACACCGTTATAGCTGTCGAAACTAGCGATTTAGTGGGCTCAACAAAACTTCAAGCAGATCATTTAGTATCTGTTATGAAGCTGTTGACTCAGCACTTATCACGAATGCAAAAAACACATAAAACCATTTATGAGTTTTACCGTGGCGATGGCTTTCAAGTAATGTACCCTAACATAAAAGATGCTTTGCGATTAAGTTTATCTACAAAATTGTTTTTAATGTTTGAGCCAAGCAAAACAGTTCATGTGACTCAGTCATTAGCCTGTTCAGAGGCAAAATTGCCAATCACTACACTCAATAACAGAATGGACGAGGCGTTTGTGTTGTCGGGAAGGCAACTAGATATAATGTCAAAAGGCGAAATATCTATCCATCACTTTAATAACGAGGCATCTAAGAAGTTAATGGTTGATTTTTTTAACCGTAATATTAATGGGATATCAGCGAAACAAGCTGAAGTGTTGTATTGGTATATTCAAGACGACTTTCCTGAACATAAGCATATTGCTAGCCGGCTAAATATGACAAGGCAGAATGTGAACGCACAATTAAAAAGAACCAATGCGGACCTTATTAAAAGGTTTATCTTACTATTTGAACAAACTACTACGGCTGGCAAACTATGACATTATTTATCAGCCTATTACTAGCACACTTTATTGCTGACTTTTATCTACAGCCGCATAGTTGGATAATGGATAAGGTGAAGTATAAACAAAAATCATTTGGGTTATTCAAGCACATATGTGTTCATGTGGTATTAACCGCCGCTATGCTTAGTATTTTCATTCCATTATCAACCAATTTGGGTATTGCTTTGGCAGTTATTATTATAAGCCATTACTTAATAGACATTTGGAAGACCCACATGGGTTTTACCTTTAAATTTTTTATTATGGACCAATTAGGGCATGTGTTAGTGATTGCTTTAATTAGCTTATGGCTTAGCGGCATTAACCTGTCATTAACGTTAAATTGGATAACTGAAAATTTAGACTATTCTCATCTACTTATCATATTAGCGTATTTAATTGCGTTTAAACCTATTTCTTTAATTATCCAATTACTATTAAGACCATACACAGAACAATTTGAAAGCGCTCATCAAGATGAGCAAGGTTTAAAAACTGCAGGGGAATATATTGGCGCGCTTGAAAGAACATTGGTTATCACGTTTGTACTGATTGATCAGTTTGCGGGAATTGGATTTTTACTTGCAGCTAAGAGCGTGTTTAGATTTGGTGATATGAGGCGTCAACAAGATAGAAAGCTAACTGAGTATATTATGCTAGGCACATTACTTAGTTTTTCTTGTGCCCTTCTTTTGGGTTTGCTTGTAAAACAAACTCTTTAAATATTGCTTGAATGTGAATAGCCTTGCTAATTTTAACTATTTACTTCACAAGAATCGTATGACATTTCGTATGTTGCTCAATGTACAAAGTTTAAAACGCCCTAATGCAAGTGATTTTCTTCAATGAAATTTTGGATATTAATTGGCTTGCCTAGCAAAAATCCTTGGAATTTATCAACGCCGGCCGTTTGTAATATTTCAAACTGACTTTCTGTCTCAATACCTTCAACCACAACATCTAAATCAAGTGCTTGGCATATGTTCATAATGGCAAAGAACAGTTTTTTTGCTTTCAATTCCTGTTCAATTTCAATAATAAATGCTCGGTCTATTTTTACAATATCAAATTGGTATTGACCTAAATAAGATAACGAAGAATAACCTGTTCCAAAATCATCAAGCGAAATAGACACGCCTAAATCTCGAATTGAATTAAGCCTATCAGTTGCATTATTACTATCGTTAATAAAGACAGATTCAGTCACTTCAATTTCTAACAGTTTTGCATTCACATTTGTTTGAGAAATAAGTGAAGTAAGCGTTGTTAAAAAGTCTGAATCTAGTGCTTGGCTTGCAGAAATATTAACTGAAATAGGCACTTCAACATTCACTTTACCGAGTGCCTGAATATGTTTTATGGCCTGTTTCAGCGCTAAAATACCTAATTGATATTCCATACCGTATTTTTCAATTAGGGGAATAAAGATGCCGGGGGATACAAAGCCATGTTTTTCACTAATCCATCTGCATAGTAGCTCACCACCAATCAGTTCTCGTTTACCGTTATATTTGCCTTGAATAACGAAGCTTAACTCTTCTTTATCTAAGGCTTCGCGCAGGTCGTTTACCAATTGAATTCTATTCGCTATTTCATCAGTCATGCCTTTCGTATAAATGGCATAATTCTCATTAATGGCTTCTTTTGCATAATGCAATGCAGAATCGGCCTTACGAATAAGCTGCGAACTGGTTTTTGCATGTTTGGGATATTCGGCAATGCCAATATATGCATTAATAGTAAAATGTTGATCATTGAATAAGGTTGAATGGGTTTTAATAGCAAGATTGATGCGTTCAATTTGACCTAGTTGGGTGATTTCCAACATTTGTTTATAACTTTCGTCAAGAATGCCATTTGTATTTTGTTCATGCTCAAAAACAATCACAAATTCATTTCCGCCCCGATGAGAAATAATACTTGCATCGGTTAAGTTTTTCTCAAACCCCCTCGCAATATTGCTCATGATCCTTTCACTGTTTTCATGACCAACAGCATCACGAACCTCGTTCATACCCACCATGTCGATATACATAAGATCAAAGCTGGCATTATCTTTTAATAATAGGATTTCTAACTGATTAGTTAGTTCTACACGGTTAATTAAACCTGTAACTTGATGACGCGTTGCTAATTTGTGTAACTTCTTTTGAGTTCTTATACTTTCAGTTAAATCTTTTAAAACAACAATATAATAATTTACACCCGTATCAGGTGTTTCAAATTGATTGATTATTATTTCAACTGGAATGGATGGATTGTCGCCAATGGTAAGTTCTGTTGTTTTCTCACAAAACCCGATGGCTTTCATTTTGTCCATATCTAGTTTTGTTAATGGAACCATTTCGACAAAGCTGGGGTTATCAATAGATTCTTCTTTTGTATCTATTTGTTGAATCCAAGCTTCATTAAATTCGGCTATGATCATATTCTGAGTAAGAACTAGCATAGGCTGTTTTACTTTTTCAAACGCCTCTGACATTAATTTGTAATTTGTTTCGTCTTCTAGCCGATTAGACACATCAGAAAATGTACCAATGATTGTTTGCACACCTTTGTCGTCAAAAGCGCTTATTTTCCCTCTAACTTCATACCATTTATAATCTTTATCGTGAAAAAAACGATAATTGCCTTTTAGCTCTGGTTCTAAACCTTCTGCATGATTTTTCCAATCGTTTGAGAACGAAACTGAATCATCAGGGTGCAGAGAAAGCAACATCTGTTTAAAATCCAGTTTGTCTCTAACTACTCGAAAGTTGTCGGCAGAGTAAAACAAAAGATCAATACTATTGGTTTGTCGATCCCATGACCAAACAGACTGCCCACTCGCCCACAAAGCAAGTTCCAACTGTTTGGCCTCTTTTTGAGTAACTACATGTTGTTCGTTTGATTTTTCGGCAGGTGCAATTTGCTCTGCCGATGATTGGCTAGCAAAACTGTCTGGAAATGAAGAATCACTCACTATGCTGTCTTCATCTGAAAATAGTTCAACAGATGGATCTGCATCCATTTGTTTATTTTTCATGGGTTTACCTTAAAAACATTGATAATACGAGCTACCACTCACTCAACGTGATTTAAATTATATACCATTCACTAAATCTTGTCTTTAAATGTCTTTAAAAGCGTACAAAGGTATTAGCTATTGCTTGTTTTTGTTACGCCGGCAGCGTTCAGAACAATACTTAACTTCATCCCAGTCTTTTTTCCACTTTTTCCGCCACGTAAATGGTAAATTGCAGACAATACATGTCTTTACAGGTAATTCAGACTTTTTCATTATTCGCTAGTTTTTCGAAAAAGGACGAAGCATCGTCTTGCATATATTCTAATTGCTTCTTATCCATTTTACTCATTGTCCTATAAATCATTGCCATTCGCGGATTTCTTTCAAAGCGTGACTGATGCCTTTGAATGAAATCCCAGTACAAGTAGTTAAATGGACAAGCTTGCTCACCTGTTTTTTCCTTAACACTGTATCGGCAGTGACTACAATAATTTGACATTTTATTTATGTAGGAACCACTAGCAGCATAAGGCTTACTAGCTAAGTTGCCGCCATCACTAAATAAAATCATCCCACTTACATTTGGTAACTCAACCCATTCATATGCATCGCCATAAACAATTAAGTACCATTCATTCACTTCATCTGGATGCAACCCAGCAAGTAATGCAAAGTTACCTAAAACCATCAAACGTTGGATATGATGTGCATAAGCAAACTCTTTCGTTTGTTTTACACTTTGGCTCAAACAGTTCATATCTGTGTTTGCAGTCCAATAAAAATTGGGTAATGCTCTTTTTGCCTCAAGAAAATTATCTGTTTTTAGTTTTGGCATGAAGTGCCAATAAAAACCTCGCACGTATTCCCTCCAACCTAAAATTTGCCGAATAAACCCTTCTATTGCATTAATTGGTGCTAATTGATTGTCGTAAGCGTTTTGGGCGGCATCAAGCACTTCTTTCGCGTGTAGTAGTCCTGAATTTAAATAGAAAGAAATGTGTGAGTGATACATCCAAGGTTCATCTTGTGCCATGGCATCTTGATAAGACCCAAAATTTTCTAACCGTTGATGTATAAAGTTTTCAAGTACTAAAAGAGCTTGTTCACGCGTGACTGCATAATGGAATTCATTAAGATCACCAAAGTGCTCATTGAATTCTGATTGAACCAATTTAATCACATCTTTTGTTATATCATCTGTATCAAATTTGTCTGGCTTGGGCGGCACTTGTCCTTTAGGTAGTTTTTTACGATTATCTGCATCATAATTCCATTTATCCCCTACTGGCTTTTTGTCTTCCATTAAGTAGCCATACTGCTTGCGCATTTCTCTGTAAAAAAACTCCATACGAAGCTGCTTCTTACCACTGGCCCAATTTGAAAAATCTTCCTCGGTGGCCATAAATCTATTATCTTCGGTTATATTTATCTCGATGTTAAGCGCTTTACTCCAGCCTTCAATTTCTTTAACTAAACGATATTCGCCAGGTTTAGCCACATAAAGCGTATCAAACTCGTTATTATCCTCTACAAAAGCTTGGACCTGTGAAACAAGGCTACCTTGATTATTTTCATGTAAATAATCAACATAATGCACCTTGTATCCTTCTTCTTTTAATAGTTCAGCAAAGTGCCTCATAGCACTAAATACAAACGCTATCTTTTGTTTGTGATGCTTGACATAAGTAGCTTCTGAATTAACCTCCGCCATAATGACATAGTCTTTTTCTTTGTTAATTTTTGCCAAAGATGACATGGAAAGGTTTAATTGATCACCTAGCAATAAGCATAATGCAGCCACTTTGTTTCCTTATTTAATTTCTTTGTAAGCATCTAACGCAGCTACGCGCGACTCTTTTAGATCAGCAATTGGGTTGGGATAATCAACGCCAAGCTCTATCTTTGCTTGCTTAAGTATAATGTCGGGTGCATCCCATGGCTTATGTATATATTTGTTGGGCAATTGACTGAGTTCAGGACAATACTTTTTTACATATTCACCTTGTTTATCAAACTTCTCGCCCTGCAATACTGGATTAAAAATTCGAAAGTAAGGCGCCGCATCTGCTCCTGAACCCGCAACCCACTGCCAACCAGCCGAGTTACTGGCTGTATCAGCATCTAATAAGCAATCCCAAAACCATCTTTCACCCTTTCTCCAATCAATGAGTAAATTTTTGACTAAAAAAGAAGCAACAATCATTCGTACTCGATTATGCATATAACCAGTACTGTAAAGTTCACGCATACCCGCATCTACAATTGGAATGCCTGTTTTACCTGTTTGCCATGCTTTTAAATGCTGATCATTTTGTTGCCAAGGAAAGCTATCAAACTTTGAATTGAAGTTTTTAGTTTGAATAGATTCAAAGTGAAATAACAAATAATATGAAAACTCTCGCCACCCTAACTCACTTAAATATACATACACGCCATTGTTTGACATCTCTCCATCAAATGCATCTAACACCGCATACCAAGCTTGATTTGGAGAAATAAGTCCAAAATGTAAATAGGGTGATAATTGTGACGTTCCTTTCACTGAAGGGATATTACGATCATCATTGTAGTCAGTAATGGCGTCTTTTATAAATACAGCTAGTTTATCTTTCGCACCTTGCTCAGACACATTCCACAATTTATTAATAGTTGTATCCCAGCTGATGGTGGGTAAAAGCGACATATCATCTAACTTAACTTTATCTGTTAAATTATCTCTAGTTCGCGCAAAGCTTATTTCTGGTTTAGCTTCTGGATAACGCGGGGATGGCGCCTTCAAACACCCATTTTTGTAATAAGGCGTATAAACTTTGTATGGGGTGCCATCATTCTTTGTGATTTTCATGGGCTCCCACAACAAACTACCATTAACACTGACTGCATCAACATCTTTGTCTTTTATCGCTTGTTTGATTTTAGTATCTCGCTCTCTTGCATATGCCTCATACATGCGAGACCAATACACACCTGATACGTCAAACTCGTCGCATAACGAACCTAAAATTTTCTCTGGGTCGCCCTTAAATGTTAATAGCTTGCCACCTAAAGATTCATTTAGTGATTTAAGCGCATGGTGTAACCACCATTTAGAAGAGCCACCAAGTTCTGCAATTGAAGGTAAATTTTCATCAAAAATATAAACAGGTATTACTTCGCCATGTTTTGCGGCCAGAATAAGTGCTGGGTTGTCTGTTACTCGTAAGTCTTGTCTAAACCAAACAATGGTGGTTGCCATTTATAAAAACCTATGCTGTAAAGCTATATTAATGGTGTTTTTTACATATTCTTTTAACTTATAGATCGCTATGAATTTTTATGCGTAGGAACACATAATTAAGAAACTATGTTGCTATTAAATTTTGTCGAGTATATCAGCGTATGTTTATTGTAATGGCATAAGGAAAAGGCAAGTTAATGACAGATAGTAATAGTAACAATAAAGTGGGCGTGCATTTGCTTCGACATGATTTACGTATAAAAGATAATGAAGCCCTACTTTCGTTGTGCCAGCAGTGCCAACATGTGTACTTATTATATTGTCATCAGAATAGTTGGATGGAACCTAACGAGTTTGGTCACAAACATCTTGGGCAACATAGACAGATATTTGTTGATGAAGCACTTGTTGATGTTGCTGAAAAAGCCCAGGCTGCCAATATTATTCCTGTTTTTATCAAAAGCGAAGGAATTGAAGATATAACAAAATTTGTTCGTTTAGTTGATGCTGGTTACCTTAGTTATGAACTACATTTTGGATTTAATGAGCAACAGCAAATAGCGAAAGTAAAAGCTTCGTTGCCTAATTTGCAATTTATTGAGGGGCAAAGTAATTATTTGCTTAACTTAAACAACTTACCATTTGAAATGTCGGATATGCCAAATGTATTCTCTCCATTTAGACGGAAAATAGAGAAGCGCTTAGATGTGCGTATGCCATCAGAGTTAGCCATTGAATCAACAACTTTACAACAGCCGAAGGCTATCGACTTTTCCGAAACATTCACACTTTATGAACCTTCAACTAAACACAGTGACAATGGATATATTGGTGGTGAAAACTCTGCTTATAAAAGATTGAATGATTATTTTTTCGATACAGATGGTATTGCCGTTTATAAAGAAACTAGAAACGGATTAGATGGATGGGATTTTTCTAGTCGATTATCAGCCTTCTTGGCCCATGGATGTATTAGCCCAGCAGAAATATACCGTTTACTTGGTGAATATGAAACTCACCGAGTAAAAAATGACTCAACATATTGGTTGTTCTTTGAACTACTCTGGCGTGAATTTTTTCACTATCAATCAAACAAACACCAAGCAAAGTTATTTGCATTTGGCGGTATTCAAGAAAAGCCCCCTTTATCGCAACACAACACTGAAAAATTTGATAGCTGGGTAAATGGCAACACAGGCTACAAAATAGTTGACGCTTGTATGAAGCAGTTAGCTACAACAGGCTTTATGTCAAATAGAGGTAGGCAGCTTGTGGCAAGCTGCTTTGTGCATGAACTAGGACTAGATTGGCGCTGGGGAGCAAGTTATTTTGAACAGGAGTTGATAGATTTTGATGTTGCAAGTAATTATGGCAATTGGCAGTACTTGGCAGGCGTTGGTTCAGACCCACGTGGCCATCGGCAATTTAACCTAGCTAAACAAACTAGCACTTATGACCCACAATACAAGTTTATTAACTCATGGCTTTAAACGCACAAAACACTAGAGCAGTGACCCTTGAATAGAACGCAACCATTCAGTTTAGTGTGGTTAAAACGTGATTTACGCTTAAGAGATCATCATCCCCTATGTAATGCTATTGCCCTGGGCAATCCAATCGTTATCGCTTATGTTATCGAGCCATGGCAACATTTAGATGGTCACATGAGAACACGGCACTGGCGTTTTATTATGCAATCTATTGAGGATATGCAGCAGGAACTCGGTAAATTCAATCATCAAGTCACTATATGTCAAGCCGACATAGTAAAACTGTTAGACGCATGGTCAATTGCTGGTTTATCGCATATTTTTAGTCATCAAGAAATAGGACTAGCACATAGCTTTTTAAGAGATAAAGAAGTTTTAGGGTTTTGCAATCGAAGTAATATAAATTGGCAAGAATCCCCATATGGAGCAGTACTACGCCCGCTTTCAAATAGGCTAAATTGGCGTAAACACTGGTATGGTCGAATTAAGGAAGGCGTATACGACCCAGATTTATCATCCCTTGAAACACTAAAGTTACCCAAATCACAACTTGCTGAATTACCCTATCAAATATCAAACAAAGCGTTACCTTCTAAGTGGTTTACAGAACATAAACGGTTTCAAAAAGGAGGGGAAAAGCTTGCTTGGTATACCCTTCACGATTTTTTTAAAGAAAGAGGTAAACACTATTTTGGAAACATAGGAAAACCTGAACGAGCTAGACATACATGCTCTCGTTTATCGCCTTATCTTGCTTGGGGAAACATTAGCATTAAACAAGCCTTCCAAGTAGCAAGGCAACACCGCAACCGAGATGGATGGGCACGATCAGTAGAAGCATTATGCTCGAGACTAAGTTGGCATTGTCATTTTATTCAAAAATTTGAAAGTGAACATGAGATTGAACACCGCCCTGTCAATCATGCTTATCAAGCATTTGAATATGATAACAGCCATGCGAGTGAAACAATGTTAGACGCTTGGAAAACAGGTAATACGGGCATACCCATAATAGACGCAAGTATGCGTGCCTTAATTCAAACCGGTTATTTAAATTTTAGGATGAGAGCAATGTTGGTGAGTTTTTTATGCCATCATTTAAATATTGATTGGAAGCGCGGTGTGACTCATCTAGGTAGTTTATTTCTAGATTTTGAGCCAGGAATACATTATCCACAATTCCAAATGCAAGCTGGTATTACAGGCACTAATACTATTCGAATTTACAATCCGATTAAGCAGTCAGAAGACAAAGATCCTGAAGGTATTTTCATTAAAAAATGGGTGCCTGAATTATCGAATGTACCCAAAGAGTATATCCATGAAGTGCATTTAATACCGCCTATTGAAGCGCAGTTAATTGATTTTGATGTGGAAAAAGACTATGTGTTACCCATAGTAGATGTAAACGAACGTGCGAAGTTAGCAAGAGATAGACTTTGGCAATTCAGAAAACGTATGGATGTAAAAGCAGAAGCTAAGCGTATCCTCAAAGCTCATACAGTCCCTAATTAGCGAAATAAAGCTAACTAATTTGCAGAGCTAATTTGGAGAGCTATCAGGGTTGGTTTTACTTCGCTTTTTCTTATCGTACTCTTGCAACCATTTATTTAAATAGCGAATTTGCCCATTTCTATAGGCTGCATAGGTTATGCGTAATGAATTAGATATGATATCACTATCTGTCCAACCAGTTTTTTCGGCTATTTCTTTATAATTATCACTTGCCTCTTTAGTAATATAACCACGAACAAGTTTTTTACCCAAGGCTTTTTGTTTTTCTCTAAATCGTCGCTGCTTTTCTGCATTTGCGATTAATTTCTTATTCTTCATGCTATCTCATGCAAGTACTTAAAAACTAGAAAAGATGATATCACCAATTAACAAGTGGAAAACACCTGTATTAAATGAATCCTTTATAATGATGGTTATTTTATCGAAAAATTCCGAAAAAACCACTGTTCGACCCGAAGCAGCGTCGATGGGTAAGTTCACTATTCAATTACTCTTATTTTAATCATCATTGATTAATTCCCTGTTGAACTTTACTAAAAAACGTTTAGTAAATTGCAGAATACACACATATTTGATGGTTAATTCACTATTAAATCAATTATTTTCACTTTTTTAACTGTTCAGAGTTGTTTAGCGTACAAGTGTTCGCTAAATTACGCATACCAAAATTGATAAGATTTATGAAATGACATTAGAACAAAACAGTTATACACGAGAAGAATTGTTAGCATGTAGTCGCGGTGAGTTATTTGGTCCAGGAAATAGTCAACTACCTGCCCCTAATATGCTTATGATGGACAGAATTGCGACTATTACAGAAGAAGGCGGAGAATTCGGTAAAGGTTACATTGAAGCTGAATTAGATATTACACCTGATCTTTGGTTCTTTGCCTGTCACTTCCCAGGTGATCCTGTTATGCCAGGTTGCTTAGGTCTAGATGCAATGTGGCAGTTAGTCGGATTTTTCTTAGGCTGGTCGGGGGGACCGGGTAAAGGAAGAGCCTTAGGTGTGGGCGAAGTTAAGTTCACAGGTCAAATTTTACCAACCGCTAAGAAAGTAACCTATAGAATAGATTTTAAGCGGGTTATTAAACGTAAATTATTTATGGGGCTTGCCGATGGTTCCGTAGCCGTTGATGGCCGCGTAATTTACACAGCAAAAGATTTGAAGGTTGGTTTATTTCAAGATACTTCAGCATTCTAAATATTTTATAAGATACAAACCTCTTTAATTAGTTTGGTTTTTATATCCTAAAACGCAAAAAACCCGGTAAAGCATCTATCTTTACCGGGTTTTTTACAATGAATTCTAATCCTATCTTGTATTTAATCCAAGTTGACGGTCGCCTGCAGCTTCTCGCCAACCACCTAACCAATGTGACCTAGCATCTGATGCTTGAAATGGACAATTTTCTTTTGAACGACCTGTAATGCCAGCTTGATAACCCTTAGCATGCGCTCTAGAAAGTTTATCTCTTTTTTGTCTTTTCATTTATAGCCTCTCTTTTATTGATTAAGAGTAGCATGTGACCATCCAAATTTTAGTTATGTAAACATTGGACATTTACACTCAAATTAATAGAACTGTATTGTCACTATTTTGTCAGTTTAATTAAACGTTAACAAAATGCTACAGTCTTTTTGTACACCCGAATGTAGATTAGTTCAATGTCAAAAGTCAGTTATTATGGAATAATTTGGCTAACTTACTGAAAACTATAAAAGCTTTTTAATGTAAGATTTTATCCTAATAAAAATGATTTTTATATTTAAAAGTAATTAAAAACAAGTAAAGCCACTAATTTAGTGGCTTTACTATAATTAGGATATATATCCTACACAAACACAATGATGGTGAGTATTTATTTCTTAGATCGTCTTATTCTTAAAAAGCTAAGAACAAATAGACCAAAAATTGACACAAGTGATACACCTGCGCCTTGCCTTTCTTGTTGAGTTTGCTCTTCTTCAGATAAGTCGCAATCTGAAGGCTCTTGTCCGGTTGGGTCAAGTTTTACTGCTACAACAGAATCAATAAGCGTTTGTTCACCACTATCGTTTAAAAATATTTCGCCATCTAGCGAACGTGCTGGCACGGGTAACAATGCTTCTGCTAATATTTCGTTATTATCATTAATATCATTAGCACCAATAATGCTATATGGGCTGTCACATGGTAATAAATCATTTAGATTAGTAAAGGTATCGTTATCTATATCATACAAAAATCCATTACGACGTCTTGTACCGGTATCTGAATCTATTTCAGCTTCGCCAACAACTAAATTGTTGTTATTCATTGCTCTTGGAATATTAGATGAGCTCACAAAAAATCCATCAGGGTAAGATACTTCACCTGAATTGCGATTAAACACAAACATCTTAGTGCGTGTTACACCGTTAATTCGTTCACCTCTGTACCCTATTACAATATTGTTATTGTTTATGCCGGTTGCTATATTGGGCAAAGAATCGTCATCTTCTATAAGACGAATAACTTCACCATTTTCAAACGCAACCGCAGCATCGGTGAACGTGGTGCTAATTGGCACACTACTAGAACCAACCGCAACGCCTGCATCATTAATATCGGTCGCTGTACTAGCAAACAAGTTTGTTGCATCGGCTTCGGGTTCAAATGCCAAGCCATATACTGTTTTGTCTAATACTTCTCCATTGGCATCTACTTGCCACACAACGGCGCGCCTTTGCGCTGAAGAAATAATATTACTGCCTGATGCTTTTCTAAAACGATATAGGCACACTTCGACAGGTTCATCACCTCGTACTTCATCGTCAACACAATTTGCAATCACATTATTTATAGCGTCACTAAAACCTATGCTACTAACACCAGCAACCATTAATCCTTCATTGATACTATATGCGCGGCTATAACCGCCTGCATCTGTGTTCTCAGGCAATAGTTCGGTAACATTGTCACCTACTTGAACAAACCCGCGACTAGAAAAACTATTAATATTATACGTAACTCCTTCGCCATCTTCATTTATGTATTCAAGCGTACTAAAAGGCCCTTCCATAGCACCTACAATATGAGTGCCATTTACCGATTTACCAATTTGAGTCTCTGAAGCAAAAGAAAAACTGCTCAATTCTTCTGAAAAACTATCAAAACCTGAAACAAAACTTGTGTCTGTGCCATCTGTTTGAAATGCTACGTTTGTGGCCAGCTTTTGACTAACTGTGTTAATTGGTGTGGTGGTTCTGGCTGATTCGGTATAAACAAAACTAGCAAGTAACGTGTAGTCTGTTAGATTAAAGTCACCTTGCGCCGCAGCATCAGGATCCGTTAAAGGAAAGAGCGTTATATCTAATAATGACAAATCAATTGGCGGATTATATGGGCGAGTTAACGTCAGTAACATTAATCCTGTATTATCAATTGAATTGGCAAACTGATTTGATGCCAAAGTTTGTGTGGGTAGTTCTATTACATCATAGGAAGCAGCAGTTGCTCCTAGCGAAATGCTGCTGAGCATTAACATAGATGTTATGCGGTTCAATTTCATGAAAATTCCTGTACTAGGGTTTATTCTTTAATGTTTCTAATTCTTCCCAACGAATAAATGTTTCTTCAAGCTTTTGTTCTTTTTGCTGAAGTTCATCTAACACCGGCTGAGTTTTTGTCATTTCTTGACTGTAAAAGTCTGCTTTACTGACTATTTCTTGCAATGCTTCAAGTTCATTTTCAAGCGTTTCAAGCACTTTTGGTAATTCATCTAATTCACGTTGTTCTTTGTATGATAACTTTTTTACTTTAGTCTGAGTAGCAACAGGTTTCTCTTTCGATGATTTTTTAGTGATGCTAGCAGGTTCATCTTTACTTGATTGCTTCGCTTTTGAGCTATACCAATCATGCACATCTGCATATCCACCTACAAATTGGCTAATACTTCCATTGCCTTCAAAAAATAATGAGCCAGATACAACGTTATCAATAAACTCTCTATCGTGACTAACGAGTAATAGTGTGCCTTTATAGTCTACTAAAAGTGCTTCCAATAATTCGAGGGTTTCGACATCCAGATCATTGGTTGGTTCATCTAGTATTAACAAATTACTTGGTTTCAGCATTAGCTTAGCTAACATTAAGCGATTTTTCTCACCGCCGGATAAAGTTGAGACAGGCGCATTCACTCTTTCAGGGGAAAATAAATAGTCTTGTAAGTAGCTAATAACATGGCGTGGCGCTCCATTAACCATAACTTCTCGCTTACCATCTGCAATTACGTCAATTAACGGTTTATCTAATTCAAGTTGATTTCGGTGTTGATCAAAGTACGCAATATCTAAATTGACTCCTGTGAATACTTCTCCACTTTGAGCCTCTAACTGACCAAGCAGCAACTTAATTAATGTGGTTTTGCCGCAACCATTGGGTCCTATTAGAGCAAGTTTGTCGCCCCTAGACACTAATAAATCAAAGTGCTTGATAATAGGCTTATCACCATATTGATAGCTTACATCACTTAGTTCAAATACGCGTTTACCTGACTGACCACCAGACGATGAAGTGACTTTTGCACTGCCCACTTGATTTCTGCGCGCTTTAAATTCTTCACGAAGTTTTTTAAGCGCCCGCACTCTTCCTTCATTTCTTGTGCGTCTTGCTTTTATGCCTTGGCGTATCCACACTTCTTCAGCCGCTAGCTTTTTATCAAATTCTTTTTGTTGCGTTTCTTGTACTTCTAAATCATGTGCTTTTTGTTCGAGATATTTAGCATAATTTCCGGGATAAGACGTGACTTGACCTCTATCTATATCCACAATTCTTGTTGCCATACTTCTTATAAAAGCTCTATCGTGACTAATAAATACAATGGCTCCTTGATAGCTAAGTAGAGCTTTTTCGAGCCATTTCACCATATCTATATCTAAATGGTTGGTTGGCTCATCTAGCAATAATACATCAGGTTGTGACACCAGCGCGCGAGCTAACGCCGCTTTTCTTCGCCATCCGCCTGATAATCCTGACAGTTTTACTTCACCATCTAATGATAATTGAGTCAGAACATTAGTAATACGCTGTTCTAGTTGCCAACCATTGCTGGCATCTAATTTTTCTTGTAAACGCTGAAGTTCAGTCAAAGCCTTTTCACTGCTATCAGTGCTGACTACATTAATTTGTGCATGGTAAGCTTTAATGGTAACTGATTCTTCAGCTAGCCCTTCGGCCACATAATCAAACACGCTGACATCATTATTACTGGGTGGATCTTGTGCTAAACGAGCAATATTCACATGACTTGGCACAATACGCTGACCTTCATCGAGCTT